>JAZQPT010000030.1:0-1517 GCA_045628725.1 Saccharimonadales bacterium (SeqCode) | reverse complement strand
TGGCCTACTAACTAAATAACTTGAACTATTGAACTTGATCGGCCACACATAATGATCATGTGCTGTATCACTTCGTCTTCCTGTAATAAATAATAGCAAAGACAAATATGGTCGTCAACGCTTTTTTGAATGAAATTAATTACTTATTTATTTAGCGTATATATAACGATTAGGCTCCCCTTCTACACTCCTTTTGCAAGGTCTTTTTAGCACAATATTTTTTATAAACAGTGAGCTTTTTCACATACACATCTATATAAATTTGTGACAATAGAATGGTAACCAAAGGAGAGCAAATGACTGACATACTAGATCCAAACGATATGAATCAGATTTCGGCTAAAAATACTGACCTAATTGAAGAAGCCCCCGACCCAGACGCGGTCGCAAATCCAGATGGATCAAACGGTAGTTCTTTGTCTGACGACGGCAATGCATCCGACCGGACTCTACGAACATATCAGGACGATTTTGACAGTGGTGACGACGATACGGATCCTATTATTGACGAGCAGACAGATGACCCGACCGAAGAGTTGCAGGTGCCTGTCGACGAATTCAAAAGCGAATTAGATAAACTCGACATAGGCGATCATAACGAGCATGGCAGTGAAGATATGCGCGAGACGCTCGAAGACAGAGAGGAAGATGACGATGGCGCAGCATCTACGGCTTGATGAAACAGGGTTATAAAAATCGCTAAACACAGGAGATTCAACTTAGGATTCACTACCCTGTCGTCGCCAAGCATATCAGTCCGTTCTGTATGATAATTCAGTTGCGGCTCTTTAAACTTCCAGAGGAAGAAAAAGCGGCGGCTATGAGAGGTACGGATACGAGGTGCGGGTCTCGTAAATCAAATATACTTGCTATAAATGCACCCGATACTGCACCGATAACAAACGTCAGTCCTTGTACTGCTCGTAGGCGACCGAGATACTTCTCCGAAGTGCTTGCTACTGCAGTACTCCTCTACGGTAGTGTCGTACATAACTGCATCATACGTACCCGACGACATTGCTGCGAATATGCCCCAGATCATAGTGCCTAGTAGGTACATAGGTTCGTTAACGCTAAATAGTCCTATGCACGCACTGATTAAAAGCGCGACAGATCAAAGCATCATCACTCCCCTACGGCTCCAACGATCTGCCAGGATACCAGATGGCGTTTCGGCAACAAGTATGACAATGCTCATACAGGCAAGCATTACCCCTATTGTGGCAGTGGTAAATCCAATACTAAGCATGAAGATCTTCTCGGTTGCATGCCAAAGTGGAATACTTTGAAAAAGATTGTTAGATAGAGCGGTAGTAGCCGACGAGATATTGGCGAGAATTTCATTTTTATCATCGTAGTGTATTGTAGCAGAGCATTGCGAGGGTCGATTTGTGTCTGATTGTGTATGGACACCGAAATACGACCTGATCTGTACATTGATTATTTTATCATTTTGTGCTATAATACCAACGAACCTTAACAGTTTAGCACTCCTGCGAGAACGGCGTACTGCATAT
>JAZQPT010000029.1:0-3321 GCA_045628725.1 Saccharimonadales bacterium (SeqCode) | reverse complement strand
TGGTGGGTGGTGGTCGAGTGGTTGGTGGTCGAATCGCTGTCCGAAGCGGCAACAGCGACAGCAGCCACGGCGACGCCGATGGCGACCAGGGTACCGGTCGACAGGCCAGCGACGGCGGTGGTGCCGAAGAAGCCGCCGGTGCTTGCGGTGCCGGTAGCGGTGCCGGTTGCAGCAGTGCCGGTCTGGCCAGCTGCGTCGGTAGCGGCTTCTTGAGCAAATGCTTGGGCAGAGAACAGGCTCAGCAGCGCGCTAATGACGACGATTTTTTTCATTTTGACAATCCTTCTTGTTCAGTTGACGGAAATACCAGCGTTGATTGTACTGTTGCCTAAGTATTATATCAGTTAATTCTTATCTTGCATTATCTCAAAATGTGATCTGTAACTTATACGACACGGTGCTTGCACGCGCAAGGTATCTGCAAAATAAGTTGAGTGAGATGACCTGGTTTGCTGTGACTTTTGATCACCAATTTTACATTGGAACCAACAGGAATCCCGGATGTGGACATGGAGAAAATGGCCATGTGTGGGCCCTATCACGTGACCAAGAGTAAGCAGTCAGCGCAATTTCACTTCCTGTGTGGCATCATCAATTTTAGATGTGGATATGGGCGGTGGCGAAGTCTTTTCCATGATCTTTTTTCTCAATATGCTTTGCACTGGAACTACTACACGCTCCTGAAAAATTACCGACAGGCCGATGATGAGAACAAGGTGGACGATATAAAGTTCATTCAGCGCAGAAAGTTCGCGAGCATGTGCAAGCAATAAGCCAGGATTTTCCGCGCCGTAGTTACTGAAAAAGTATGCGTGGAAAATTTTCTCGACTTTGGTGAATATCAAAAATAAAGGAAGGTGAAGCATGAAAATTGACAGTGACGCTTTTCCAAGGCGTGCCGACCATTTACGACTCCAGTCGCCGATTTGGTTGTTTTCCCTGGTGGCCAGCCAAACCACAGCCAGAGCTGCTGGAAAATATAGTCCATTCCTGATAAGTGGGTAACGATTCTCTGTGCCGGGCACATAAAAATATGCGGCCACAAATATGGTGCCCACAATCATGGCCCACAAGATCGAAGTGTATACCTTTTTTTCGATTGGGGACCATACTACGGCGGTGCGACGCCGATAGATTGCGCAAAGAAGAATGCCGGCTAGGAATAATGGAAGCCGAATTACAGGATTGCGATGAAGAACACCATCGGCAACCATGCCAGTAAACTCATAAGCCTCCGAAATGGCACCTGGCACAGTGAATAAAGATCCTAATACAAGCAAGCCTGCGTATGGATACTTCATATTCACCAGTCTAGGGGCTGCATACGGAAAAATTAGATAAAAGAAAAGTAATGCTGACAGGGACCATGAAGGAATGTTAAATATTAGATAAAATGGATTCCATGCATGTGTCAGCGTCAGATGCGACATCAGGACAAGTAATGTTTCAACAGGGCCAAGTATGCGCGTTGAGATGTCGCCCGACTGCAAAGAAACCTCAATTCCGCCCTGATGCACAAGGGCACTAATGGCTGATGGGAGTGTAAAAATCAGTCCGATAATATGCAGCGGATATAGAGTCGAAAATCGAGCGATCCAGAAGGATTGCTTGTTAATCTTTATTTCTTTATTTTCTGCGACATAAACGTGCGTCAGAAGAAAGCCGGAGAGTACAAAGAAAATGCTCGTGGCCATATTGCCGAGGCCGAGAAAGCTGTAAATCTCGCTATGGCCGTTAAATATACTGTACTCACGCCAAGTATGGTAAATAAGAATATATACGGCGAGAAAAAATCGTACCCAATCAAGATTGCTGAATTCTTTTCTATTGCTCATCAGTCAGAATGCGTTTCGCTGTTAGCGCTCATACGAGAGTGTTCGGCGCAAATCGAGAATTATATCAAATTTCCTGCTGTTACTAACAGTTTGAATATTTTATAAGCAGACTAGTTCTTTTCTTGCCTCGTTAACAGGGCTCAAACCAGGCAATCCGTCGCTTTTTTGCAATTCAGACCGAATGTTGTAACTTGGTTGTAAATTGGAGAAGACTTTTTCCGATGCCTGTCTTACTATACAGCTCGCTGTCAATACGGACTCTATTCACTTACCTATCTGCATAAGAAAATGTTATTCAAAGCCTGTCGTCATACTATTATTGTTAAAGATGCAAGAAATATCGACGCTGCGACGTTGCTCCCTCTCCAGTCCGATTGCAATGAACTCAAGAAGCAGAGCAGCTTTCGTATTGGGGGCCTCGCGCTCTTATCATTGACGGCGCTTTTTATTTTGGCAGGCTGTGGTGGGGGAGGGGCTGCTGCTACCTCGACTACCCCTCCCACTTCGTCGGCACCGGTATCACCGCTTCCGGCCCCGACAGGCACACCGCTTCCGTATGAGGTTCGACCCGGGACGTGGGTTGTAATGGGATCTTCGACTGCAGCGGGCAACGGCGCCCCCGCTGGTAAAGGCTGGGTCTCGATCCTGCAGGGAACTTTGGGCAATCGCGGGGTTCACTTATTAAATATTGCAAGACCAAGTACCGTGACGTACCAAGGGTTGAGCATCTCGACTGCGCTCACGCCAAACAGGCCGTTGCCAGATCCGACAATTAACATTGATCAAGCACTGTCTCACAAGGCGGTTGCCTTAATTTTGGCCTATCCTACGAATGACACGGGCTCAGGGTACAGCAGTGATGAAACGGTAAATAATCTGATGGCTATCAGGGCTACCGCACTGGATTCCTCGGTTCCTGTTATGATTTTATCAGCGCAGCCGCGGAACTTTACAGACGCCGAACGATCGACGTTAAAAGATATCAATGCAAAACTGGCATCAAGGTTGGGAAGCTGCTTTATAAATGTATATGACGGACTGGCTGGAGCAGATGGACGTCTGCGAGCCAATTACGATTCGGGGGACGGAACGCACCCGAACGAGGCAGGACATCAGCTCATAGCATCAATTGTGCAAGCTACGACCGATAGCGGGGAGTGTATTCGCATGGTGCCCTGATTTATGAAGTTAAGAGCAGCTTTCTACTTCTATTTGGAATATTGCTGGCGTAAGTATCTGTAATAATGCCATCCTGAACCGGGCCTGTCGCTAATGGCATGTATTTATAGGAGGGCAGGTGGCGGAAAGCAGCAACGCAGAAAAGACCGAACCGGCGTCACAAAGGCGCCTGGACCAGGCGCGCAAGGAAGGCGACGTTCCCCGCTCGCGCGAGGTCGGCACCTTTGCGGTGCTCATGACCGCCGGCGCCGGCCTGTGGATGATGGGCGACAGCCTGGTCGCCAGGCTGTCGTCGGTGCTGGAGCGC
>JAZQPT010000028.1:0-4203 GCA_045628725.1 Saccharimonadales bacterium (SeqCode) | reverse complement strand
CGCGTTTTCCTTAATGGCCTTGCTGAAAATGCTCAAATGGGATTACAGGGCCTGGAACGCTTCTCCACCTTCCAGAATTAGCTTTGGCCCGCTCAATTCGGCCTGCAGTTCGCTGTTTTGAGTTTTTACACAGTCTGGGTCGGAAGCAGACACGGCAGAAGAACCGCAATCGGCCAGGAATCGTTCCTTCGCGTTTAAAAGACATCACCTTGGACTGATGGCTGATCACCTGCTGGTAACGATGTTATGCTATAAAAAATAAATACGTGAGGTTGAGATGGAAAAAAATGATCGTTTGCTGTTGGACGGTATTATTGATGACAGGGTGCACTTAAAGCTACCGTCTGAGAAACGCGACGAAGCATTCGAGTATTTAGCTCTAGAACAGATCACCAAGGACGACGATTTTTCAACCGATGAAATACTGTACGGCTGGATCGATGGGAGACAGGACGGAGGCATTGATGGCTTCTTTGTTCTAGTTAATGGACACATGCTTCAGGACCCAGAGTCTTTCACCTGGCCTAGAACGAACTCGGAACTGAAGGTTGTTTTCGTAACCTGCAAGCATCACGATACATTCAAACAAGCTACCTTAGACGCTCTAATCGCTACGCTGACTGAAATACTTGATTTTTCTCTCGAGGATACGCAGTTGACCGGAGCATATTCTCCGTTGTTGTTAAAGATGCGTAACAATTTAAAGTACGCATACCGTAAAATGTCGCCTCGGTTGTCACACTTTAAGGTTGAAATTTTCTACGCGTCGCGAGGAGATACTAGCGAGATCGGAGACGAGGTCGAAGCCCGTGGACGGCAGGTGGAATCGATCGTTAAGAACAGCTTCGGTTCCTGTAGTGCGAAATTCAACTTTATCGGCAGCACTGAACTTGTTGAGTTGCATCGGATCATGCCCAACTACACGTTGGAGCTACCGTTTGTCGAAGCGCTCGCGAAGGGGGAACGGTATGTTGTTTTAGTTCGCCTCTCAGATTACTATAAATTCATCAGTAACGACGGGAAGCTTCGACGCTATCTGTTCGAATCGAACGTGCGCGATTTTATGGGTATGAATCGTGTTAACGAAGATATCCGGTCGACCCTTAGCGCAGAAGATTCTCCTGACTTTTGGTGGCTAAACAACGGTGTGACGATATTAGCTACCTCCGCGGCTATAACTGGCAAGTCTATTCAGGCCAGCGATGTTCAAATCGTAAACGGCTTACAAACGACTGAATCAATTTTTCGCCACTTTGAATCACGTACTGAGGCATCAGACGATCGTTGTGTTCTCGTAAAAGTCATTGTGACTAAAGACGAGAATATTCGTGACGCGATTATACGGGCTACGAACAATCAAACCGACGTCGAGCTCGCATCGTTGCACGCTACTGACAAGATTCAGCGTGATATCGAGGACACAATGCTGCGGCATGGACTATTTTATGAGAGGCGAAAAAACTTCTATGCGAACCAAGGCCATGCAACCGCTGAGCTGGTAACTCCTCTTTACGCGGCGGCCGGCTACATGGCGTTGATCTTGAAAGAGCCTCATCAGGCTGCTTCCCTTCGATCAAAGTTTATGCGTGCGGCTACCACCTACGAGAGGGTATTTAACGAAAACGTCACCCTTGAAGTGTGGCCAAAGATAGTTCAGGTGTTGAAGCGAGTGGACGATCAACTGGAGCATTTAAGGCCGCTCGGAAAGGGCGCTGATCGGTTCCTAAAGGGGTGGCGCTATATCACGGCGTTCATTCTTCTATCTCAGCATTTCCTCAGATTTAACTTTAGTGCCAATGATTTAGCAAAGCTCGATCTCAGTGTTGTCACGCCTGCTGAGATCGAGCGAGTCTGGACGGAGTTGTCTGCAATTGTTCCATCAGACACGCGCGGAGCCTGGACTTCTTTGAGGGCAGTTCTCCGAGCTTGCGAAGCTAGTGCGAGAACTCATGGCGTGGCAAACTTAATGTGTCTGCACAAGACTACCTTTGAGCCGTTGCCTACCGGAGACAGCGCGAACCCTTCGTCTTTCCAAACTTCCCCGCCCTCAGGCGAGCTGATTGCACGTATAAAAGCCGTCCTACCGCCCCAACCGTGGAAGCCAGGACTTCATCGGAGAATAGCTTCTGAAGTCGGATGCAATTTACCGACATACTTCGCGGCAGTGGCCCAGTTAATCGACAGCGGGGATTTCCACAGGCAGAAAGATGGCGTAGTTTATGACACAGACGGAAATGTGATCTGTTTTGACCCAGAACGAGTCGATCCCGAGACCCTAGAACTTCGGTAGCGGAATCTCGATTGCCAGCAACATCATGTTCAAGACTGATTCATCCGTCGATGGTGTATAAATATTAGTGAGCTTTTTTGGCCATCTGACTGGCTTTGACAAGATCAGTAGTTTAGTGTCGCCATCAAAACTGCAATTTTTTATTCATATTTTCATCATGTTTACATTTGTCTAATTGCAAAGGAAAACGTGTGGTTGAGAACCCGTCGAGTTTGAATATTTCAAACCCAACCAACTATGCCGCCAAAGTGCTCATCGACACTAACGTCATACTTGAAGGTAAAGATCTAAAAGATTTACCGTGGAGTGAGATTGATCCTTTAGGGCCAATACTCGTACTCTTACTGCCAACCTTACTTCATGAAGTAGACTCAAAAAAGCGTGATGGCCGTCTAGGTTTGCGTGCGCGAGAATTTAACCGCCTCGTTTCCCCGTTAGCGTCGAAGCTAGACGTGATAACAATTAGGGATACAAACCCGAGAGTCGATATCGCTCTTGCTATATGCAGAAAGATTCAATGGGCTGAATATGATGAGTTAGATCCAAACGAGGGCGACTCGCGCCTCGTCGCAGAAGCGTTACACGTAAAAAATCATGCGAAAGAAGAACTAGTCCTATTGAGCCAAGATATTAATCCCCTAATCTTGTCTCGTCGGCAAGGACTCGCAACGCTTCACCTCTCGGAGTCATGGCTAGCAAAGATGGAGCAAAGCCCCCAAGAGAAAGAGCTGTCCAAGCTAAAGAGGCAAGTTGCTGATTACGCGAAGACTGAGCCAGAGTTTGAAGTAAAAGCTTCTCTGCCACACAATCCACCAGTAATCTACACTGTTGAGCATCTAGAAAAAAGTGAGGCTGATGCTTTGCAAGAAAAAATTTTACAAGACAACCCCAGGCCAACTCAAGTACTAGACCAGTTTAACCATGTTGGGTTAGGCCGGAATTATGACTATAGCCTTAATGAAAGATACGACAAGTACAGAGAGAAGACTGTGCCGGCGTTTATCAATCAGCTTCCTCGGCAGTTGGAGCTGGTATACGGCCAAGTGCCGTTTCGTTTCAGCCTTATAAATGTTGGTAAGGTGCGAGCTGAGAATTTGCACGTCGAGGTTCGATGCACTAATGGCTGGCTAAATGAAAAAGTCATCATGAGTGCAGTTTATCCGAAGGCGCCTAAAGCAAAAAATCCCTTGGTAGCCCCAGTTTTCGCCAACCATTTTCATCAAAATCCTCCTGTCGGCCGCCACGAAGTTGAGGTTGATGAGGTTAAAAGAACACATTTGTTTGAAGCGCAATGTGCAGAATTTCGACAAGGGCAAATTTGGGATTTTGAAGGTGTTCTATGGTTAGATCCAAATTTAGACCAAGGTTGCACTGTGGTGCTGACCGTTACTGCTGGAAATTTCCACGGAGCATTTCAGCACGTCTTGAAAGTACCTAAAGTCGTCCATAAAGTTAAAGTCTTTGATTTAATTGAATTTACCGGCAAAGCGAAGATTCAACCAAAAACCTCTGAGCTCGTTAAAAAGGCTATCGATGAAAAAAAATATGATTTAATCGAATGGGAGAAAACTCAAGTAAAGTAGTCTTTAGCTATGTTGGCTGCGTTAGTTAAATTAACGATATACAGATAATTGCTTTTGATTTAGTTTGGCTGCACAATTTTTAATTATGCTGGAGAACATGAGTCGAATAATCTAATGCTTGGTCCAATAGTCAATTATGTTTACGCTCGAAAGCAGACTTTAGAGACGAACCAAACCACATTCGAACTAGCAACCCCCCTGTGCCAATATAACTTGAGACACCTACCCGATTAATTTAAAGTACAGCGGTAGGTTCCCAACATGCACAACCGAAAGCATCAAATCAGCACTTCAGCAGCCCCAGAGAACGCGTCCGATCTGTCACCGGCC
>JAZQPT010000027.1:0-6395 GCA_045628725.1 Saccharimonadales bacterium (SeqCode) | reverse complement strand
TCTATTCGTCACAAAATTGAGGCATATATTAAAGGAAGGTTTGACAAAGATGGTTTAGCCCTTGATTACGTAAATCGCCAGACGGGTCGATGGGTGGGGCAATTTGCGAAACAATATGGCGAAGATGATTCTGCGATGCAGATTATAACCAGAGCAATGATTACTACGCCTGAATCAATACACCTCAATTCATTTATGTACGAACCAATCATGGATATGTCAATTACTGAATTGCAAAAATTATATACAGACTCCAACTCTCTGTAATTTAGTGTTCTGCTATCTAGCTGAGTTCAAGGGTGGCGTTTCCAAGGTATCTTTGTGCAAGGTCAATTTCTTTTGATAAATCCACAATTATCTTATAATATTTCGTTCGCAACATGCCCACTAGTGGGAGCCAGACTAAGCAGGTAAAAACCCTGACCGGGTTCCTTGACCGAAAGGCAAGTTTACCTCTTTAGTCAGACAAAAGTACCAATTGTCACCAAAAGGTACAAAACCGATGGAACCGTCCGAAAGGGCGGTTTTTTCGTATTTACCCCTGATGTTTAGTTCTGACGTTGACTGGTTTCTCCTCGGGCAGCTGGACAGCCGAAAAGCTGACCAGGTTCCTTGACCGGGAGGCTCTTTATGTTGTCATGCCTACATCTCAACAGGGGTTTTATGCTATTATGAGAAAGTCTAGATTTGAATAACAAGCTGGTCCCATTTGCGGACTGTTCGTGCTTATTAACGGGCAGCCACAAATGATTAGCCGAGCGCGAGCTTTGTTATTCAGGTCTAGACAGCCAGTGGCTGTCCTTTTATTTAGTAACGACAGCCATACGGAGAAAATGTATGGCTATAATAATATCTCAAAACAATCAAAACGCTCGCCGTATCGAAGAGTCAAGCTTCGATTTAGAAGATAACTTACAAGAGTACGTTATTAATAATCCTGAAATCATCCCGCTTTACGATATTCATGCCGATGCTCGTTTATTCGTCGCGGCACGAGAATTCTCCACTCAGAGTGGACCGATTGATGCACTAGGCTTTGATGCAGCAGGAAATATCTACATCATTGAAACAAAGATGTTTAGGAATGCTGATAAGCGGAGGGTAGTCGCGCAGGCATTGGATTACGGTGCATCGATGTGGCGACATGCAACTGACTATGACGCCTTCCTGTCTCAGCTGGACGCTCATACGCAGAAGCAATTTGACTCCTCGTTTAGGGATCAGTATCAAGCATTCTTTGGAATGGAAGATGCGGCCGAAAGTATCGCCAATATTAAAGATAACCTCAGTGAAGGTAACATTAAATTTGTCGTGTTGATGGATTCACTCGATGATCGTTTGAAGGATTTGATTTTATACGTAAATCAGAACAGTAAGTTTGATATCTACGCTGTTGATTTCGAATACTACAAACATGATCAATTTGAAATCGTTATCCCGAAGTTGTATGGCTCTGAAGTGAAAAAGGATATATTGCTAAAGAATAGAGCAGGTAAAAAAGAATCAAACCAGTGGCTTATCAAGCTCATGAAGACTATCGATATACCTGGTCATGTGCATATCGATTATGATGGCGCGACTACTCGCTACCTCCGATTCACTACAGCTACTATGGACAGCATATTGCCGAGCAGAGGCGTGAACGATGGTGGATGGAAAAACGGACGATCCTATATGTATGAAATTTACAGCGAGGGTGGATTTGGCGATTTAGTACAGATACACTTCCAGCTCAACAAGGACGACTTAACAGAACACGAGAGTCAGCTACATGAAAAGATAGTTGCTGCTTCTGGAAGAAATGTAAAACAGTACAACCATTGGTTTAGAGGCAGAGTGTGGCGGGTTGATTATGACGACGAAGAAACGCTGAAGGGTGAACTGCTTCGAATCTTCGAACAGGAAATACCAGCCTTTGAACGTGACCTATTGGAGAAAATATGATGATAAGTAAGCTACAACTGAAATCGTTTTATGAGTCGAGCAAAGACGAGTACTACAGTCGTCGAAACAGTGGCGATAACGCTCAGTGGGACGAGGGTTACAAGTGGGACATATTTCCAAAACTGAATGAAGTACTAGCTGAGTATACAACTCTGACTGCCGATAATCTGCCAGAGATAGTTAGGATACTCAAAAAGTACAACCCTCAACAAGGATCATTTGCTCACTGGATCGAAATGGATAATCTGAATATTCTGACTCGACATAAAAACGGCTGGCAAGTCGTAGCACCGCTATGGAAGTCAACTCCCGAGACAGTGGAGGATGATATTGAGACCGTCGACACCACCGGTAATTTCCTGATCCAGCATAAATTCGGCAATGCAATGTATGGGTACATATTAACCGCAAGAGATTGTGATAACTTCTCCATCTACCACACGGATCTGGTGAAAGGGCTAGTTGAACTGGGCGTCGATGATAAGCCTAAGTCTAAAGGAGAAGGCTATAAGCTCCTTAATGACTCCGCCCTATATATCGGCGAACTTATGCAAGCCGACAAGCTCACGACAAACTTAGATCAAAAAGCTTTGAACGGCCATGATTTTCTGTGGATATCGCTAAAGAAGTATGACTAGCTGATTTTTAAAACACCATTCTTAATTGCTACTTTATTTGTTATTCCATTTGCAAAGGCGGTTTTTTCTGTTTCGCTGCCACTTTTTAACACGTATCTCGAGTATTCGACGAGCGGAGTAGCTGGCGGCCGTTCGACTCCATATTGTCGTAAGATGTTCTGCGCAACTGCATAGTGGCGATCGATCTTTGCTTGAAGCTTCGGTGTAACCCTGATCTTTTTCACTTCCTTTTCGATAAGCGGTTCCAGTAACTCGCATAGCAGGTCTTCGTTTATATATTTTTCTTTACAATTAGGGTCTACCTTTCTGGTGCAGTTATAGTAGACGAATCGTTTATGAGCACCAGTTTTCTTGAGTAGCTTTATCTTTTCCTGCGCTGTTACTTCGGCGCCGCATCGGCCGCATTTCAGGAGGCCGCGGAATGCGAATTGCTTTGATCCCCAGATGCCTTTGTTCACGCCACGCGATTGTTGCACTTCATTCCAGAGCTCCCTAGATACAAGCGGTTTATGAGCGCCTTTGTACCATGGGTTGCCGGGTCCTTCAGGATACTGAAATTCGCCGTAGTAGAACGGATTAATCAGCATCGCGAGCACGCTACTTACTGGCACAGGTCTGCCGCTTCTTGTCGTAATCTCTTGCTCGTCGAGCCATGCTTTGAGTTTTCTGCCGCTCCAGCCCTGAGCTGCTTTGTGAAACATTTCAGTGATTATGTCGGAACGGTCAGGATCGGGGATAATGTCGGTGACGCCGCCGAACGACCTGTTTATATAGCCGAGTGGAGCAGTGCCGGGTCGCCAGCCCATTTCGCATTTCGTTCGGATGCCGCGCTTCACATTGATACTCTTGTTGTCGTTTTCGAGCTTTGCCTGCGAGCAGAGGATCATGAGCAGAAACTTTTCATTCGGGCTATTCGTGAACGTTTGCGAATAGGTGCGTATATGAAGTAGTTTGTGTTGGTCCATCAAGTCGACTACTGAACCTAAGTCGCCAGCATTTCGGCTGAGGCGGTCCGGTGCCCAGGTGAGTACGGCATTATATTCATCTTTCGCTATGCCGGCGAGCATTTGGTTATATACTGGCCGCTTGCCTGAGTCTTTTGCCGAGTGACTTTCTTGTAGTTCACAGACGACATTTAAGCCTTCGTTTACTGCGAGGGCTCGCATCTCGGCTAGCTGTGAATCGATACTCATTGCCTGGCGTTCGTCAGATTCAGACGACTTCCTTGCGTAAAGGCAATATTTTAGTTGGGGTGCTTGTGTTTCCATTGCAAGCAACAACATACCGCCATGCGGTAGTAAAGTCTAGCGAAAAATGAGATAATATACGAAATTATGAGTTTATTTAAAGTATCTGGCAATTAGTGCACTTGAATCCCCATTTGTCGAACCAGCCGGGAGTATCATATACGCATTTGAAACATAGTCCACACTGGCGACCTTCGCCGTTTATGGCAAAACCTTTCGGGGAATCCTTAAGCTTTGCATAACGGGCTTTTTCTTGTTGATCTATCTCAATTAGTAAGCTAAAGTAATCAACTAACCTACGGCGCCCGTCATCCGTAAATTCGCGCTTTAACTGCTCATCATCGCTCATAGCTACACCTCCCGTGGCTTATCATTGCTATGACCTAATTTTACACACGCCGTGTCCGATTTGTAGCGTTCGACCCCTGTTAAAGAGTTCGTGACCTGTAAGCGGAGCCAAGGTTAGAACCAAAAATAACAGAGACGAAAGTCTCTGTTATTCATTATGGGTATGTATTTATTGGATTACTTGAATTTTAAAAAAGTAGTTAATCCTAGGGACGATCGTATTTTTCTGCAATCTGTTTAGCTTGCCACTCATGAATACTAGCGACCCACTCCCATCCTTCTTTTGCGGATGAGTTAATTCTCGAATCATCAGGAGCAACACCGTCCCGCAATGCTTCTACATAAATACGGTCAAGTTCAATACGTTTTTTGATTTCTTCGCCTGTTGCAACTGAACCATGCCCGGGAACAACGGCAGTTATTTTATCAGCTATTTCACTAAATAGGTCTAACGCATGTAGATAGTCAATGATAGGATCTTTCGCATCCAATTTCAGCATTGGCATAAAAACATCAGAGAGCATGTCACCAGCAATCAACACACCTGTTTCCTCGACGAATAAAGCAGCATGCCCTTGAGCGTGAGCTGCATGCTCTATGACTCTTATCGTTGATCCCTTCCACGGAAGCTCAGTGGCTCCAGAGGGTAGTGCCGTTAGGACACCGAATAAATCTAGTGGGACTTCAGTTGCGATTTCTTCTGGTAGTTCTGCGGCTGCTAAGTCCTTCCAGTCAGCTTTTGATAGAAAGTCTTGCATAAACGCTGCAGCCTTGGCAGTGGCATATCGTGGGGAGTCTCCAAGTTCTTTGTGCCAAAGCACATGATCCCAATCTGGATGTGTTGAAAAGCCAGCAGTAACAACGAGACCGAGCCCTTTTATGTTTATAGCAAGCTCGTTCATTTCATCTTCCGTTAAGCCAGGGTCCACAACCAGCAGACCATCATTACCCTGCACAACTGTACAGTTATTTTGCATCAATTCGCTCTGATGAACCCATACGCCGTCGGTAATCCTTTTTAACATTGTCATTGCTCCTTTGTTACGAAATTATTAAGTTTATCTAACGTGGCGTACCAGCCGTTCATCATTTTTTGGTATTTCTCACGAAGCGACTCATCTGGTAGTTCTCCCCATAAAGTAAGCTCAGTCTTTTCACCGATTGCCTTGAGCTCAACATGGCAAACCCCTCCGACTCCTTCAGGATGTTGCGGAAGTGAAAAATCCAGTATGTCAAACACTATCTCATTAGGTTGATCGAGTGTAATGTACGTCCATGTATACTCGCCAGAACTTTTTGAAGATTTGAAGCGTACTTTGCCTTGAGGTCTTAAGTCAAATTCTAGTATGTCTAGTTCATCCGTTTGCGTAGAGAACCACTGCTTAAGCTCGTCTGCGACAGTCCATGCCCGCCACACTCTTTCTTGAGGTGCATCAATAATACGTTTTATACTGACTCTATTTTCCATTGTTAATCTCCTCCTTTAAATATATTTCCAGTGAATCAACTTTGCCTGTCCAGAACTGTTCAAACCATTTCGTATATTCATTTGCATCTATCAAAGCACGTGGGGCAAGGCTCACAATTTGCTCCTTTCCTCTTTTTTTCTTAGTTATAAGTTCAGCGTTTTCTAGAACTTTTATATGTTTCGAAATAGCACCGAAGGTAAGTGTGTAATTCTGAGCGATCTCACCAATAGATAACTCAGCCATACCAATTAGGCGCAAAATATCTCTTCGAGTAGGGTCTGCAAGTGACGAAAATGTCTTATCTAATCTTAACGTTTGTTCTACCATATAGTAGAATGATAATACTATTTATCCCGTTATTCAATACACAAAAATGAAATTATATACGCCTGACTACCTGTCGTCAGTATGCTAAATCGTGCTTTATCACGGTTATGACTTCCTCTATCGTGGTGAGCCAAGGCATAATAGATGAAGTCAGAACTGTTAATTCGGTTCTGATTTTTTATACCCAGGATAGAGATTGAAACTGGCGAGCAACTTACTCAATGAGCTTTGGTTTTGTAGCAGAATTGACAAAAACTCCATACCATAGCCATATTCCTACTGCACACATCGTAAAAGCAATAATCCATCCCCACGCACCAGGAAGGTACATTGCCAAGAACCAAGCACGAGTTTCTGTGTTGCCTGTAAGTTTGAATATAATTGGTACTAGCCCCTGTGGGAAAAGTAGTATCGAACCTAGT
>JAZQPT010000026.1:0-31105 GCA_045628725.1 Saccharimonadales bacterium (SeqCode) | reverse complement strand
ATCCTTCTGCTTTTGTATCTGCCATGAGATAGCTCCTTGTTTGGTACATCGTAACCTTGATATGATTTTGCGTCTTATGGATGCGCTCACATTCAAGTTCTCGATGCGATTAATAATACTTGTTTATTATACACCATTACCTCTGTTATTACAAGATGTCGTTGACTTTAATCTGTGGCTGGTCTATACTTCGCTCATCCTGACGGCTATACGCCCTGGATTATTGACAGAAAGCGATGGATCACGCGTCTACCAACGAGGAGTCATCATGACCCGCCCTATTCTCATCACTGATTGCCAGAGTGGCTATGTACGGATACGAACCGATCAAGAAGCATACGACGTCGCGTACTTCTCCCAGTCGAACTTTTGGAGGATGTTAGGGCAGCTCTTCACGCAAAATTTCGACCAGGATGGTACAGGTAACGGCTTCCTGAAGCGTATCTACCGAGGCGACATCACTCCGCGTGAGTCGTCTGCAGTAATGCGGACCTATTACGACGCACTATGGGATTCAGTGCGCAGCGTGTCGCTTAACAACGGCCGATACGACAAGGGGATCGACCTGGAGCGCTTACGGCTCGTCATATTGGCCGAGGATAGCTTCGGGCTCAACTTCGTTTTTGGTGAGCTGATCGAAAGTTGGCTGATGCGGTCAAGCATCGAGATTGCGACCTACGACCCGCGTTCTGCCTACCGCACTGTCGCATGAGGTTACATACTGCATCCACCTTTTGCGTTGGAGCGTCGAGGACAACCGTGCTTTCTGTCCTCTTCATAAACTCTGAATTATTTCAGATGTTATGAAGGGTCACCGCATATTAGACATATACACGTTATAGTTATATAAACTACCTTTGCTTTATGTTGAATACATAATCGCCCCATATAAAAAGCCCACAGATTGAACTGTGGGCTTTAAATACATAGATAGCGTTAACTATTTTGTGATCTTGGTAACAACACCAGCACCAACAGTACGGCCACCTTCACGGATTGCGAAGTTTAGACCTTGCTCCATAGCGATTGGCTGTAGGAGTTTAACCTTGAATGTAAGTGTATCACCAGGCATGACCATTTCTTTGTCAGCTGGAAGTTCAACTTCACCAGTTACGTCAGTTGTACGGAAGTAGAACTGTGGTTTGTAACCCTTGCTGAATGGTGTGTGACGGCCGCCTTCCTCTTTCTTGAGGATGTAAACTTCTGCGTCAAATTCAGTGTGTGGAGTGATTGAACCAGGTTTTGCAACAACTTGACCGCGTTCGATTTGTTCGCGCTCGATACCACGGAGCAATAGTCCCGCGTTGTCACCTGCTTGACCTTGGTCAAGGTTCTTTTTGAAAGCTTCGATACCAGTAACAACTGATGTCTGTGAAGCTTTAACACCGACGATTTCTACTGGGTCGTTGATTTTAACGATACCCTGTTCGATACGACCAGTTGCAACTGTTCCGCGTCCCTTGATAGAGAAAACGTCTTCAATTGGCATTAGGAAGTCTTTGTCTAGGTCACGTGTTGGCTCTGGGACGTATTCGTCAAGAGCTTTAACGAGTTCCATGATAGCATCTTCTGATGCAGCATCACCTTCGAGGGCCTTAGTAGCAGAACCCTTGATGATTGGAGCGCTGTCGTCGAATCCGTTCTTTGCAAGAAGTTCTTGGATGTCCATTTCAACTAGTTCAACTAGTTCTGGGTCAGCAAGGTCCATCTTGTTAAGGAAGACAACGATTTTTGGCACACCAACCTGCTTTGCAAGAAGTACGTGCTCGCGAGTTTGTGGAAGTGGACCATCGTTTGCAGCAACTACGAGGATTGCTCCGTCGATCTGTGCAGCACCGGTGATCATGTTCTTTACGTAGTCGGCGTGACCTGGCATGTCGACGTGTGCGTAGTGACGAGCTTCTGACTCGTATTCCTGGTGAGATGAGGCGATAGTGATACCACGTGCACGCTCTTCAGGGGCGTTGTCGATCTGAGCATAGTCAACTTTTTTGTTGACGTCGCTAGGAAGACGCTTCGCAAGCACAGACGTAATTGCAGCTGTTAGTGTTGTTTTACCATGGTCGACGTGGCCCATAGTACCAACGTTGACGTGAGGCTTGGTTCGATCGAAATCTGCCATTGTGGATTATATCTCCTAATTTATTATATATTCGCGCACAGTCGTAAAAATTACTCCACGACGTATGAGGTTAATTATACAGGGTTTTAATCAGTTAGTAAAGAGGTGGTTATGACTGTATGATGGACTTATCTTAGAAACTTATCATTATGTAATCAACGAATTGCCGACTGTTCTTTTTGCCAAAGAACCTGTAGGCCTTCTTTTGTCTCT
Source organism: Saccharimonadales bacterium (SeqCode) (assembly GCA_045628725.1). Lineage (GTDB taxonomy): Bacteria > Patescibacteriota > Saccharimonadia > Saccharimonadales > Saccharimonadaceae > JACQGD01. The sequence goes on along the minus strand of JAZQPT010000026.1, from coordinate 28,770 downwards.
TTTCTATAAAGAAAAGAGAGCCTTTTGATTCTTTGGCAAAAAAGAATAAGAGAGTTGATTATGTAATAGCTAGATTCTAGATCAGGTCTAAAATGATACTGCCACAACGAAAAAGACCCCTTCTAGGGGGGGCTTTAATATCTCAATAACGTCATAGCGGATGGCGATAATCCTACCGCTCCGCTATATTTTGATAGCTATCGGTGCTTGAGTGCGGTGCGACCAATTTTAAGCATGTGCTTCTCTCGGTAGCCTTCAAAACTCTTCTTGCTAATGCCATGCGTTGCAATAAACGAATTCAGACGCTCAGACCCAATGAAGTGCGGCAACATGACGTAGCTAACCCCTAGCCCATACAACTCCGCTGCTTCGTTGTAGTTAGATGAGTAACAAACGATAACCGCTTCGCTGTTACGTTTACGAACATATTTGACGAGCGATGTATTAATGTCGTGATCACCAATCGTATTTACGATCATATGGACAGAATCCATGTGGATTTCAGCCAGTAGTTCTGGGTCTGTGGCATCGCCGTATAGGTAGTTTACGTTAGCGCGGTGCAGATCTTCGATGACATCCGGGTCGTAATCAACGACAACGAACTTCTTTTTTAGTGATCGGAATGTTTTGAGGTACTGATGGCCGCCATTATTATAGCCAAACAATACAAGCGGGTAATCTTTGGCTTCATGTTTTTTATCAACTGCGCCTGAGCGTTCAAACAACGTCAATTTGCGTTCAAAAATGGTGTAGAGTTTGTTGTCATACTGCATCAGGTAGGTTGAGATAACGATCGTGATCAAAGCTACCAACGTAATCAGTGTCGCAACATGCGCACTCACTAGCCCAGTACTTAGCGCCAAGACTATCAATATAATCGAGAATTCACTAATCTGTGACAAATTGATACCGGTTTTAAAGCTTGTACGCCGTGTATAGCCCAGTAGCCCTAATGTCATCATCACAATAATAGGTTTCAAAATAACAACTATTACAGATAAACCTATGGCCGGCAGTAACGCAGCGCCGATGTTTGCTAGCTGTAGATTTTCTCCAAGACTGATAAAGAACAAGATGACAAAGAAGTCCCTGAGGGGTTTTAACCGCGCGCCAATCTGATGGGCATATGGCAAATGCGCCAAAGCGACACCGGCAAATAATGCACCGATTTCGATTGAAAAACCAACATAATTGATAACCGATGCGACACCAAATCCCCAGGCGATAGCAAAGAGGAACAGTAATTCCTGAGATTTAGCGAATGCTTTTGTGACCCGCGGCAATACCTTTGTCGAAAGTAACGCTAGCACGCCTATGACGAGCGCACCCTTTAGGAGTAGTAGTCCGATTTCTACCGGGCCTAGTGACCCGCCAGACCCGGCAGCTGCGACAAACAGTAGCGCAAATGTTGCGACGATATCGTCAAGCAGGATAACCCCGATGGCAATCTGACCGTTCAGGCGAGAGATTTCTTTTTTATCACTCAGGACCTTTGCAATAATGATCGTACTACTAAAGAACAGACAGAGACCGACAAGGATAGCTTCGATAGTAGTGAAATGGAACGCAACCCCAATAAGATACCCTAGCGTCCCTACAGTAAACAGCAGTGCCGCTGCCGTCATGAACACCGGTTTTCCTAGGCGCTTAACGACCGATACACTGAGTTCTAGTCCAATAATAAACAGCAACAGTGCTATACCAATCTCGCTGAATGTCTCGAATGCATGCTTATCTTCAATTAAATGAAGCAAACCCGGGCCAACAAGGATACCGGTGATAATATAACCAACTAGTAGCGGCTGTTTAAATAACCGCATCAAATATGCCATCGCCGCTGCTATTACGATTACTACTGACAACTGCGTAAATACGTCACCGGACACTATTCTCTCCCTCTACTTGTTTGTTTTTGTAACACCATTGCTATAAGTATATCATATGGATTTTTGACTATTGCTGCAGTAAGACCGGTTAGTCTACTACTCTACAGCTCTGATATATGTGTTTCGTTCTTTACGCTCTACTATAGAGCGGACTCGTCAGAACAATCATAAATTTTTGCATAAAATATAAATACACCGCTCTTTCGAACGGTGTATTTATCTACAGAATATCGATTACTTGCTTGCGCGTTTTTCGATGATTTCCTGCGCAACATTTGGTGGTACTTCCTCGTACTGAGCAAGCTCCATTGTTGATGCCGCACGGCCCTGTGACATAGAACGGAGGTCATTTGTATAACCAAACATACTTGCAAGTGGAACGATCGCACGAATTAGCTTCGCACCACCCTGTAGGTCTTCCATTGCTTCGATTCGGCCACGACGTGCGTTCAAGTCGCCGATAACGTCACCCATGAATTCCTCAGGAGTTGTCGCTTCAACCTTCATGACTGGCTCAAGAAGGATTGGCTTCGCTTGCTTGATACCTTCACGAGTCGCAAGGCTACCCGCCAACTTAAAGGCAAGTTCGCTTGAGTCAACGTCGTGATAACTACCGTCGTAAAGTGTCGCTTTGACGTCAACGACTGGGTAACCAGCAATAACACCGCCGTCAAGCGTTTCACGAATACCCTGCTCAACAGGTTTGCGGTATTCCTGTGGTACAACACCACCTTTAATCGCATCGGTAAATTCAAAGCCTTTACCTGGTTCGTTTGGTGAGAATTCAACCCAAACATCACCGTACTGTCCACGACCACCTGATTGCTTCGCGTGCTTACCCTGGACTTTTGAAGTACCCTTGATAGATTCACGGAATGCTACTTGTGGTTCACCAATGTTAGCTTCAACATTAAATTCGCGCTTCATTCGGTCGATAAGGATATCAAGGTGTAGCTCACCCATTCCTGACATGATTGTCTGGCCTGTTTCTTCGTCAGTGTGAACACGGAATGTTGGATCTTCTTCTGATAGACGTTGCAGTGCAATACCCATTTTTTCTTGGTCAGCTTTAGTCTTTGGTTCGACGGCAATTGACACAGGAGGATCTGGGAAAGTGATTGATTCAAGTGTAATTGGATGTGCAACATCGCTGATTGTGTGACCAGTAAATGTGTCCTTTAGTCCAACGACAGCGGCGATGTCACCAGCACCAATTGATTCGATTTCTTCACGTTTGTCAGCGTGCATACGAACGATACGTCCGACGCGTTCTTTTTTGCCAGTAGCAGTGTTCATAACGTATGAACCAGCAGTCAATCGGCCACTGTATACGCGAACGAAGATTAACTTACCAACAAAAGGATCGGTTGCAATCTTGAAAGCAAGTCCAGCCATTGGCTCATCTTCTGAAGGCTTTCGCTCGATTTCGTCGCCAGTCTTTGGATTTTGACCCCAGATAGCGTCAACATCAAGTGGCGATGGAAGGTAGTCGGCGACAAGGTCAAGAACCTTCTCAACCATTACTCCACGGCCGTCTCCACCGGTAACAAGGTAGAAGTCACCAGCAAGGATTCGTTTACGAAGTGCAGCCTTTAGTTCAGGCGTCGTGATTGACTCTTCACCCTTATCAAGGAAACGCTCGAATAGTTCGTCGTCAGCTTCAACAGCAGCTTCAACCAAAAGGCTACGTGCATTTGTTGCTTTTTCTAGCATGTCAGCTGGGATCTCACCGACGATCATTTCATGGTCAGTGTAGTCACTGTATGTATATGATTTCATTTCTACAAGGTCAACAACACCGTTGATTTCTTTTTCGAAACCAATTGGCAAGTGAATAGGAAGCGCGTGCTTTGAAAGACGATTATGGATTGTTCCAAGAGATTTGTAGAAATCACCACCGGTTTGGTTAATTTTGTTGATAAAGCAGATACGTGGCACGCCGTATTTGTTAGCTTGTCGCCAAACAGTTTCGGTCTGTGCTTCAACACCCATTTTGCCGTCAAAGACAACAACTGCACCGTCAAGAACACGAAGTGAACGCTCTACTTCAGCAGTAAAGTCAATGTGTCCCGGCGTATCGATGATATTGATCTTACAACCCTTCCAAAAACACGTAACCGCAGCAGAAGTAATCGTGATTCCACGTTCTTTTTCCTGTGCCATCCAGTCAGTAGTCGCGCCAGCTGGGTCGTCGCCCTTAACCTGACCAATTTTGTGGTTAATACCAGTACGGTACAAAATACCTTCTGTTGTCGTCGTTTTACCTGCATCGATATGCGCAATGATACCGATATTACGAAAGTCCTTTAGTGGGACGTTTTTTTGAGCCATGGGTTCGTTTCCTTTGCTTGGTTATAAATTCAGCTTATTTTTCACCATAAAAAATAGCACTTTAGCCTAATTATATCAGATTAGGCGATGTATTTCTAGTAGTACTATTCACGGGATGTCTCGATTGCCACGTCGATGTCTGCCGCAAGCTGACTTAAGTCACTGTAGAGGCGCTCATAGTTTGTATTTAGTCGCGATAGCATCTGCAATGAACGTAATGATACATCGCATGTAATACTGTCATCGTCAATCTGTTTTATATTCTGTAAACACAATGCTGTTTGGTTCTATGTCCTTGGTAGACTCGTATACGTCAACGGGGTCTTCATGTTTAGTTAATACAAGTATCATATTGTAGAGCCCATAGAGTTAACGGCATCAGCATATATAGTAGCAATAGAGCGAACTATTTCTTTGGTTAATACTACATTATAACATATTTATACATAATATACAATAACGCTACGCTTTAAGGGTACTGTATACTGGTTATAGTATGAAACGTGCCGTCCATTATTTTGATAGAAAAGTGATTAAACAGGTGTCACGCATGCCCCATTGGGTGCGCCCTATTATGCTGTTCATGACGCTCCTAGGCCAGCCACCTATCACTGTCGGACTTGCTGCCGGGATTATCGGCTACGGCATTGCGCGCAGCAACGAGTGGCTCATAAGTGCAGGGATTATCGCCATTGTGACGTTTGCAATCTCAAGTGTATTAAAAATATTCCTGCGCCGTGCGCGGCCCGACAATGATTACGTACGGAGTATGTTGATCCAAACGTTTAGCTTCCCTAGCGGTCACGCTGCAGGATCTTTGGCAAGTTTTGGTATTGCTACGTATGCAGTTGCGGCATATTGGCCGTCACTAGCTATAATCGCCATCCCGACTACCCTCATTGTGTGCTTTTTGATTGGCGTATCGCGTATTTATCTGGGCGCCCACTACCCTAGTGACGTTATCGGCGGATGGATTGTAGGAGTGATGGGTATATTCGCTTTGTCAGTCATCGGGATAGCGGTGTGAATGTCGTCGTTGTCGTTAATCCAAAGTCCGGCAGTTCAGCTCCCCGTAGTGATCTAGAAAATATGTTTACAAAAGCAAAGGTATCCGTCGATGCCTGGATTGAAATGACGGATAATTTTGCGGCAGCTATTAGCCCTTGGTGCGAAGCAGGCGCTACTATTGCAGTCATAGGTGGAGACGGAACGATTGCCAGTGTGACGAATGCTATTGTGGGGACGAATGCGATCTTAGCCCCGCTGCCGGGCGGTACGCTCAATCACTTCACCAAAGATGCGGGTATAGATCAAGACCTGGCGACCGCTATCGCAAATCTGCCAAAAACGGCGGTGCGCAGCGTAGACTTGGCAACGATAAACGGTACGGCATTTTTGAATAATTCGAGCATTGGCATGTATCCGGTGTCACTACAGACACGTGCGCGGTTCGAAGATCGCCTTGGAAAGTGGCCAGCGGCAGTTATCGGATCAATCCGTGCGCTATCACAATTTCGGTTATACGAAGTAACCATCAATGGAACGACGTTTAAGACGCCGTTTTTATTTGTTGGCAATAACGAGTATCGACTAGATGGTACGATGGCACGTACTGATTTAGACACGGGTATGCTCTGCGTCTATGCTATAGCAGCTGAAAGCCGCAAGGCTCTTGTTGCGCTACTGGGCGCCGCACTTATCGGCAGACTACACCAGCAAGATAATCTCATTACCTTTCAGTCGAAATCAGTCACGATTCATACAAAGCGAAGCAAGATGCATGTATCTATTGATGGTGAACTGATTGAATGTACGACACCCCTAGAATATACGTGTATCGCTGGCGGGCTAAGAATTATCGGTAGTTCGTAAAATTAGTCACAAAGTCAAAATCAGCTGCGCGAACTGCGTTCATGACAGCCTGTAGTTCGTCTTTGCTGCCGCTACTTACGCGAACGGTATCACCCTGAATTTGGGCTTTTACCTTTGGCAGCTGTTCCTTTAGGAGTTTTGTAATCTTCTTAGCTTTCTCTTGGTCGAGTCCTTCAATAAAAGGCACTTCTTTGGTCGCCTTGAGGTTGCTTTCGTGGATGTCTTTGGATAGATCCATTACCATGCTGCTGATTTCACGGGTAGAAAGTTTTTTGCGGATAATATCAAGTACGGCATCTATCTGCCATTCATTACTACCAGTTATTTTGAAGCCTTTTTTGTCGCCGAGCCATTCAACTCCGGCTGGAGTACCTTTGAAGTCATAGCGGCTGCTTATTTCTTTTTCGGTTTGCATGAATACGTTATTCATCTCTGCTTTATCGTATTCACTAACAATGTCAAAACTAAATGTCGCCATATACTACCTCCTAAATGCCTTGATAACTGAAGTGACCCCTGCGCCCAGCAAAAGATAGATGACAATCGCAACGAGCGTCTCGTATTCGATACGAACTAGGCCGATCTGGGTTTGACTTGTCTGTAGTAATCCCTGGAACGGCGCCACGAATACATACGTCAAATTGTAGATAAATGATGCAAATTCATTATCTGGATTTGCTCCGATAAACGATAGTACAAATCGTATACATAAAAATACGACAATAATCATTAGTAGTACCCACCCACACTTTACGACAGTGGCGATGAGGTGTGACGCTCCAGAAGCAGCATTACGGTGTCGGTGTTGATTTCCGTCCATGGGGATTCTCCTTGTTTATTTTACTATAGCATAACTTAGCATCTGTATAACACCGGAGTATACTGAATATAGAAGAGAAGGAGGTGTTAATGACGATTCCAACTATAACGCTAAACGATGGCAATACTATTCCTCAACTGGGACTAGGTGTATGGCAGACGAAAGACGGCAAAGAAGTAACGAGTGCGATACATGCCGCAGTAGATGCGGGCTATCGGCTAATCGACACGGCCGCTCTGTATGGTAACGAAAAAGGCGTCGGTGAAGCCGTGATGTCAGCCTCGGTTCCCCGAGATCAGTTATTTGTTACGACAAAACTGTGGAATAGCGACCAAGGCTATAACAACACGTTACGGGCGTTTGATATGAGCCTTAACCGCATGGGTCTCGATTACATTGATTTATATCTTATCCATTGGCCCATGCCCGAACAAGATATGTACATCGAAACATGGAAAGCATTCGAAGAAATAAAAGCTTCCGGACGAGCCAAATCTATCGGCGTATGTAACTTTAACGTCGATCACCTCGAAAGACTCCTCAATAACTGCACTGTGCCGCCCGCTGTAAATCAGATAGAGCTTCATCCAAGATTGCAGCAGCGTGAACTACGCGAATACTGTCAGTCCAAGGGAATTCACATCGAGTCATGGAGTCCTATCGGCGGCACTGGTGGTGATTTATTGTCCGACCCTACCCTAGTAATTATTGCTGATAAACACAAACGATCCGCCGCGCAGATTGTTATCCGCTGGCATATTCAGCTAGGGTTGATCGTCATACCTAAATCGGTTCACCCTGATAGGATTCGGCAAAACAGCAATGTGTTTGATTTTGAACTAGATAACGACGACATGGCAAAAATTAGCGCCTTGAACACCAATACACGCCGTGGTCCAGACCCGGCACGAATGAACAGTCAACCGCCAACACGATTGGTACAGGCGGCAAGTAAATTTGGCTTCGTAAAGTTAAAGCGACAATAATGGCGTTTAATCACTACGCCAAAATAAAACGTATCCTTACAGACGAGCCGCCCGGATGGTACGTTCTGCGTATCGAAGAGCCGACAACAGCTAAAAACTTTAAAGGCGAGACGGTGGACTACGATTATTATTACCGTCTATTCCATGCAGATGGAACCCCTATCAAATATGGTAAGTTCCAAAAAATCGACATGCTATCAACGACGCTAGATCTTCCTGTCGACTTTCTTCTTGCTACCGCACCGACTCCGTAGCAGTATACTTGTGTTTGTTTTTCGTCAATCATTTTGATACAACTAGGGTATGCATTTCTCTAAAAAGTACCCTGAACGAATTGAACTTGAAGCGCTACGCGACCAAGAAGCGGAGCGAACTGAAAAGCTGAATCGACTCGTAGGCTTTACGCTCGACAAGTTTGCCGATGTGGCGTCGCGCCAATACGGCGGACTGCCGCTTATTTCAGCAGAAATGAGTGAGTTTTATCTTGATAAATTACCGCCTCCGAACAGACATGAACCTGGCGTAGTGCGTGGGGCGCGGTTTATTGACGGTATTCTTTTACGAATCACGACCGCCAATACTTTTAGTGATGCGCTGCACATCTTAACGTATCCAGCAAAGCCATCGCTGCGAAGCATGAACGAACCTACCTACCAGAAAAAACCTATCAACGTGGATACCCAGGCAACGGGCGAGCATATACCGCTACTTAGTACTATAGAAGAAATCGCTGAGGTTCCATCTATTGAATATAATCTAGGCAAGATGTATTCATCACTAGAAGTTGAAAATAAGAACAATTGGCCTCATGCCATTGGCGCTCACGACCTAAAAAACATCACCCGACAATAACGTTTGTCGTTTGTTCGGCCAACTCGCATAATCATCCCCTTTTGCCGCAAGCATCCTACGCGTTTGGTGAATATAACAAAAACCGCCTTCGTGTGAAGGCGGTTTTATGCAGAGTCGATACAGACTAGCCGCGGGCGAAGTGAGCGAATGCTCGGTTAGCTTCAGCCATCTTATGCGTATCTTCTTTTTTCTTGTAAGCTGCGCCAGCTTCGTTATGCGCATCGATGATCTCGAGTGCAAGACGTTGGCTGTATGGCATTCCACTACGGTTACGAGCAGACTGTACAAGCCATGAATAGGCAAAGTGCAGTTGACGGTGACCTTGGATTGGGAATGGAATCTGATAGTTAGCACCACCAACACGACGAGATTTAACTTCGAAGTTTGGAGCAACGTTACGGAGAGCTTTTTCGAATACTTCGAGTGGCTCTTCGCTATCAAGTTTTTTAGCTGCTTGCTCAAGTGCGTTATAAACGGCACGTTCTGCAACAAGTTTTTTGCCATCAAGCATAGACTTGTTAATGAGACGTTGTACGAGGACTGACTGGTACTTGCGATCTGGCTTGAGTTCGCGTTGTAGTTTCTTGGTTACTTTACGTGGCATGACTACTTATCTTCTTTCTTTGCACCGTACTTAGAACGGCCTTGTTTGCGCTTTGCGACGCCTTGAAGGTCAAGGGCACCACGAACGATATGATAACGAACACCTGGGAGGTCTGGCACACGACCACCACGAACGAGCACTACGGCGTGTTCCTGCAGGTTGTGACCTTCGCCACCGATATATGCCCAAACTTCTTGCTGGTTCGTTAGACGAACACGTGCAACTTTACGGAGCGCAGAGTTAGGCTTTTTAGGTGTTTTTGTTGTTACTTTGATACATACACCACGTTTAAGTGGTCCATTTTGCTCGTAGTAACGAGTCTTTAGTGCGTTATGAATACGGCCTAGCGCAGGAGATTTCGACTTCTTGTTCGCAATCTTGCGTGGCTTACGCACCAATTGGTTGATTGTTGGCATAAAAAATGCACTCCCGTTTATATACTATTGTTTTGAGATAGAAAACATCTCGTGTACGGTTTGGATTCAGCATATCCGCCCCGTGTCATACCCTATCGACTCCTTCATGCGTGTACACATTCATGTCGCATTCCGGTCCAATAAGAGGAAACTCATCTGTAATAGTACCAAAAAACGACGTTCTTTACAAGTGTACTCTTGTATTCTACTGTGATAGAGTAAGCTAATGAGTCAGCACAGTACACAGAAGCCTCATTATATGCAGGATCCATCCACAAAAAGCACTCAAAATATGACAACGCTAGAGACCTGGATGATAGTACTTAATGTACTCTATTTCACCTATCCATTCTCTGTATTCGTGCTCCTTTCGCTGATGGTAGAATATAGCGCATCTGCTGCACTGTTTATCGCATTAGGTATCTATGTACTAATATGTACTGCCGCTGGGTTTGCCGCGCTCGTTCTTGATCTTATCTATATCCGTAAAGTAAAACCAGTTGGCAAACGTAAAACCTTAGCTATTACCTCTACTATTGCGATTACAGTAGGGGCTATTGCCATTAACTTTATCATCGCGAACTTGTCGTCTATAATCAGCTACTAATTTAAATACACCCGCTACAATGTAACGAGTGTATTTAATAGTTATTCAAGAGTGAGCCCGCGAAGAGGGCTCAAGTTCGGACAATATGGCCACGAACGAACTCATCTCTTGGCGGGCATCGTACCCACACATAGTGTCAATCTAGTGACCGACATCCTTTGCATACGCACCAACTGCCTCTAGGGCATTGATCGCACGTATACGACAGACAGCCTCGGAATCACAACTAGCTACTGCCATGTAAACACGCTGTGAAGCAAGATCGCGCAGACGATCTAGTGCCCTATCTAGGTCACCCACTCTACGCTTCTGACGAATTCCTCGTCAGAAGCGTAGATAGCTGCGTGCTTCTTTAGCGTTTCCAGAACCTCTTGTGCCGTCATAGCTCCCTCTTTTATCGCATCGATGAATTGTCCCGACTAGGTCGTGCAACTATTCATTGACGTCGTTTTCGAGAGGAGCACCCTGACGCATCGCACGAATCGTGCATGCACTAAGTATCTTGTCTTCGCAGGAAACCTCCTGCTCATTGATGTGGTCGGAATTGATGAGTGCATCGAAGTATGTAGTCATGTCATTTCCTTTGCTTACCGTGTAGGGTACACTTCTATCGTACCCCGCAACATAAGGAGTTTCAACATCTTTAATCATTTTGTAAGATATCTCACAGACATTTAGCATTTTCTCAGAAAAAAATCCGCCCAATCTATGGGCGGATTTTATCTTAGCTAGTAGATCTAGGCAGCTAGTTCTACGTCTTCGCTAATTTCTTCAGCAATATCGTCCTGCATTTCATCGTCAAATCGTGCGCCTGTTCCTACTGGAATCTTGCGTCCGATGATAACGTTTTCTTTCAGACCATGGAGGCGGTCAACGCGACCACTTGTTGCAGCATTGATCAGAACACGAGTTGTATCCTGGAATGATGCAGCTGAGAGGAAGCTGTCTGACCAGATCGATACCTTAGTGATACCAAGCAAGAGCTGAGTATACTGTACCAATTCACGACCCTGCTGAGCTAGCTCTGCATTTGCTTCGACAACGGCAGCCTTGCTGACAATGTCGCCAGTAACGAATGTGCTGTCACCTGGATCTTCAACCTGAACACGGCTGAACATCTGTCGCACGATGATCTCGAGGTGCTTGTCAGCAACGTCTTGACCCTGTGCGGCGTAGATACGCAGAACTTCGTTAATGATGTAGCGCTGAGTTGCTTCAGTACCCTTTAGACGCATTAGGTCGTGTAGGTTGAGTGAACCGATAGTCAAACGGTCACCCGCTTTTACCTGATCATTTGCCTTAACGACAAGCTGCGTAGAGCCTGGGATTTCGTAGCGTACAGGCGCACTTGCATTTGCTGCAAGAACGAGTGTATCCTGGACTACTTCGACGACACCGTCAAACGGCGCGACAAGTGGTTTCGCTTCGCCTTCTGCACTTGCAAGAACATCGCCAACTTTGACATTGCTGCCAGATTTGACGCTTACAGTGCGTCCGCCAAGCTCGATTCGTTCAACATGACCTGCGGCTGGCGTCACCTGAACGATATACTTCTTGCCGTCTTCCCATACATCAACAGTACCGGTGACTTCAGTCATGGATGCCTGTCCCTTTGGTGAACGTGCTTCGAAGAGCTCCTCAACACGAGGAAGACCCTGTGTAATGTCACCACCTGCTTGACCACCGGCGTGGAAAGTACGAAGCGTTAGCTGTGTACCTGGCTCACCGACTGATTGCGCTGCGATAACACCAACTGGTTGTGCACGAGCAACAAGCGTACCTGTAGACATATCAATACCGTAGCTCTTTTGTGGAATACCGCGGAGGTTCTTCGTAGAAAGAACTGATTGGATCTTTACAGATTCGACGCTTTCGTCAGCCTGAATGCCATCAGCAACTTCACGGGTGATCAGTACGTCAGCATCGACGTGACCTGGAACTGCTTCTGCAGTAAAGCGACCAGTCAAACGGTTGCTGAAGTCGATCATTGTTTCTTCTGATTCGGCACGGAAGATAGCAAAGCCATCATCGTCACCGATTTTGTCGTCGACAGTGAAGACATCTTGCGACACATCAACGAGACGACGAGTTAGGTAACCCGAGTCAGCAGTCTTAAGCGCTGTGTCGATAAGTCCCTTACGAGCACCACGTGTTGCCACGAATGACTCAAGTGACGAAAGACCGGCTTTGTAGCTTGAACGGATAGGTAGCTCGATTTCGCGGTTAGCGGCATCAACCATGATACCGATCATCGCGCTTGCTAGCTTAACGTTAGAGATGTCACCACGAGCGCCGGAGTTAACCATTACACTAATGCTTGTATCCATCTTCTTAAGCTCGTCCTGTAGGAATTCTGTCACCTTACGGTCAACATTTCGCCATGACTGGACAGTCAAGCTGTAACGCTCTTCTTCGGTAATCAAACCTTGGTCAAACTGATCAGAAATCTGTGAAGTACGATCGTCACCCTCTGAGATAAACTCAGGGATTTCGGTAAAGTTAAGGTAATCGTCCTTACCAGTTGATACAGCAGCGATGGTTGCAAATCGGAACGCGAGGCCCTTCATTCGGTCGGCTGTTGTTGCTGTTTCGATTGCACCGTACTGGTTAAAGATCTTTGCAAGAACTTTCTTCAACTGCTTCTTGTTCTGAATACTGTTGTCATACGGGAAGTCTGCAGGCAGAATTTCGTTAAAGAATACACGTCCGAGTGTTGTATCACGGATTTCACCCTTTGTATACACGCGAATCGGAGTCTGTAGCTGTAGTTTGTGGTTGTCGTAGGCCATTTCAGCTTCGTAAACAGAGCTGTATGGCTTTCGAGTATCAGTTTGAGCACTTGGCTTTTCGTACGTTAGGTAGTAGTTACCTAGGACAACGTCCTGACCAATGTTCAATACTGGAGCACCGTCAGCTGGCTTAAGAAGGTTGTTCGTTGCACTCATCAATTCACGCGCTTCTTTTTGTGCGTCATCTGAGAGTGGCAAGTGAACCGCCATCTGGTCACCATCGTAGTCTGCGTTGAATCCGTTTGCAACGAGTGGGTGCAATTGGATTGCTTTACCTTCAACGAGCTTTGGCATGAAGGCTTGGATTGATAAACGGTGAAGTGACGGCGCACGGTTCAAGAGAACGTACTTTCCTTCGATCACCGCATCAAGCGCATCCCATACAAGCGTATCGCCTGACTCGATCAAACGAGTAGCTGAACGGATGTTATGAGCGTGCTCACCACGGATTAACCAGCTAATGACGAATGGTTTAAACAATTCGAGGGCCATTTGCTTTGGCAATCCACACTGGTGAATCTTGAGCTTTGGACCAACAACGATAACCGAACGACCTGAATAGTCTACACGCTTACCAAGAAGGTTCTGACGGAATCGTCCTTGCTTACCCTTTAGCATGTCGCTGATTGATTTCAGACGGCGACGGCCACCGGTAGCATTTACTGCACGACCACCACGAGCCGCAGAGTTGTCGATCAATGCATCAACGGCTTCCTGGAGCATACGCATTTCATTGCGTCGGATAACTTCAGGAGCGTTTAGGTCAATCAATTTCTTTAGACGGTTGTTACGGTTGATCACACGACGATATAGGTCGTTGAGGTCTGATGTCGCAAAACGACCACCAGTTAGCTGTACCATTGGACGAAGGTCCGGTGGGATCACAGGCAAGACTGATAGGCAGAGGCTGTTTGGCTTGATGCCAGCAGCTTCCATTCCTTCAAGCACCTTTAGACGCTTCAAGAGTTTCTTTTCACGTTGACCCTTCGCACCTTCGACTTCTTCGCCGAGCTGCTTGATAAGTGTCTTTAGATCGATTTCATCAAGAAGTGCTTTTAGTGCTGTACCGCCCATACCTGGAGTAGCGAGTTCTTCGTATTCTTCTGGTAGGTTACGGAAATCAGTCTCGTTCATCAACGCACCCTTTACAAGGCTGTCGAGCTGAGCTTTTTTGACATTGTAGCTTTCATTTAGCTCTTCTACTTCACGTGATTGTGCTTCTGCAAGTGCTTTTACATCAGCATTTTCAGCTTCAGCGTCACGTTCGTAGCGCATTTTAATTGCCATACGTCCAGCGACAGTTTCAGCTTCAAGATCTGAAAGATACTGATCGCGTTTTTCTGTATCAACATCAAGTAGTACATAGCTAGCAAAGTAAGCAACGCGTTCGAGGTTACGAACGGTAATACCAAGCAGCAAGCTCATTGCCGATGGAGTACCACGCATGAACCAGATATGCGCAACTGGTGCGGCAAGGTTGATGTGTCCCATTCGCTCGCGGCGAACGATTGACTTGGTGACAAGCTCACCGTTCTTGTCGATCGCTGCTTCGCGTGAACGAACACCCTTTAGCTTGTTATCGTGTGGATTAATATCCTTTACTGGTCCGAAAATTCGTTCACAGAACAAACCATCTCGTTCTGGTTTCTGAGTTCGGTAGTTAATTGTCTCAGGCTTTGTAACTTCACCGTGACTCCACTTTAGGATGTCTTCAGGGCTTGCTACCGCCAGGCGAACTGCGTCAAAGTCTGCAATTCCCGTTCCTGCCATAACTTTCGACATATTACGCCTCCTTCACTTCGTCGTTAAATTCTTCTGCTGTTTCAATAGTCAATCCGTCTTCTTCAAAGTCGATTTCGTCAGCTTCGTCGAGGACAGTTTCTTCAATTTCGTCGTCACCAATGACTGTAGACATTGGCACAGATTTATCTGCTGGACCAGCTTCTGCGATAACCTCTTCGGCATCGATTACTGCGTCTTCAGATTCATCAAGGAGATCGACGCGAAGGCCAAGTCCCTGAAGTTCTTTTACAAGGACGTTGAATGATTCAGGTAGTTTAGGACCAACAATCGCTTCGTCTTTGATGATAGATTCGTAGGCTTTTGCACGACCGTATACGTCGTCGGATTTGATAGTAAGCATTTCCTGAAGCGTTGTGGCTGCGCCGTATGCTTCAAGTGCCCAAACTTCCATCTCTCCGAATCGCTGACCACCATTTTGTGCTTTACCACCGAGTGGCTGCTGGGTAACCATTGTGTATGGACCAGTCGAACGAGCGTGAATCTTGTCACTCACCATGTGGTGGAGTTTGATGATGTGCATAACACCAACAGTTGTTCGCTCTTCGAATGCATCACCAGTACGACCGTCGAATAGCTGTGATTTACCGTCTCGGGCCAAACCTGCTTTTTCTAGTTCGCTACTGATCTTTTCGTCTGTAACACCGTTAAATGGAGGCGTTGCAACCTTGTATCCAAGTGCACGTGCGGCCATTCCTAGGTGTGTTTCAAATAGCTGACCGATGTTCATACGACTTGGGACACCGAGTGGGTTCAAGACTACATCGACAGGTGTTCCGTCTTCCATGAACGGCATGTCCTCTACAGGGAGAATTCGCGCAACAACACCCTTGTTACCGTGACGACCAGCAAGCTTGTCGCCAACGCTAATTTTGCGTAGCTGTGCAACGAAGATTTGAATCTGCATCAATACACCAGCTTTTAGTTCGTGACCATTCTCGCGTGAGAAGATCTTTACACCGACAACTTTACCACCGCCAGCATTGTTCATACGCTGTGAGGTATCGCGAACGTCTTTAGCTTTTTCACCAAAGATAGCACGAAGTAGTCGTTCCTCTGAACTGAGCTCTTGCTCACCCTTTGGAGTAATCTTGCCGACGAGCACATCACCAGCTTTCACCTCAGAACCGATCTGAACGATACCATTTTCGTCGAGGTGACGAAGTGATTCTTCAGATACGTTTGGAATGTCGCGGGTAACGATCTCTGGACCAAGCTTTGTTTCGCGGACTTCAACTGTGTAATCCTTGATGTTGATGCTTGTTAGTGCATCTTCTTTGACGATTCGGTCAGACAGAACGATTGCGTCGTCCATGTTGTAGCCGCCCCAAGGCATGAAGGCAACGGTTAGGTCACGTCCAAGCGCTAGTTCACCGTCAGCGACAGATGCGCCTTCGATCAAGATATCACCTTGCTTTACTTTGTCGCCGCGTAGTACGACAACTTTTTGGTTGATTGATCGGTCGTCGTTACTCTTTGCAAAGTGTACGAGTTCGTAGATCTTAACGCCGTCTTTATACTTAACGTGAATTTCGTCACCGTCAGCACGGACAACTTCACCGTCAGCTTCTGCAACAACAAGCTGGCTTGTGTTACGAGCAATTTCTGCTTCTACACCAGTTCCTACAACAGGAGATTCAGGTGCAAGAAGTGGTACGGCTTGCTTCTGCATGTTTGATCCTGTCAGTGATCGGTCAACACGGTTTTTCTCGATGAATGGAACGAGCGAGGCAGTTGATCCAAGGATCTGTTTGTGTGCAGCGTCCATGAATGTTACTTCAGATATATCAACTTGCTCTGGAAGCATTCCGTTACGAGCACTAACGCGCTCTGCTACGAATGATCCGTCTTCAGCTAGTTCAGCACCGGCGTCAGCAATAACTTCGACGATTTCTTGTGATGCGTCTAGGTACACGACTTCGTCAGTGACTTTGCCGTTCTTTACTTTAATGTAAGGAGTTTCGATGAATCCGTATTCATTTACCCGTGCATAGGTTGCAAGGTTCAATACGAGTCCAATGTTCGCACCTTCCGGTGTTTCTACAGAACAAAGTCGTCCGTAGTGTGTCGGGTGAGCGTCACGAACATCAAATCCTGCACGTTCACGTGACAAACCACCAGGTCCCATTGATGAGAGGCGGCGTTTGTGTGAAAGTTCAGCAAGAGGGTTTGTTTCGTCCATCAACTGTGAAAGCTGTGAGCTTGCAAAGAATTCACGTACAGCAGCAACGACCGGGCGGGCGTTGATAAGCTGTCCTGGAGTAACTGTCTCAAGATCACTCATACTCATACGATCCATCGCGTTACGCTGCATACGAAGCATACCGACACGGAACTGACGAGCAACAAGTTCACCGACTAATTTAACGCGGCGGTTTGAAAGCGCGTCGATGTCGTCTGGTGCATCTTGAGTATTGTTTAGACGAATAAGCTCTTTGATGATAGCAACGAGATCAGTCATCTGGAAGACACGATTTTCGGTCGTGTTGGCAACTTCTAGACCAAGACGTTGGTTGAGCTTGTAGCGACCGACACGGCTGTAGTCAAATCGTTTAAAGTCAAAGAACATCTTTTCAATCATGCTGCGTGCATTATCAACTGTCGCAAGATCACCTGGTCGTAGACGGCGATATACTTCGATCAACGCTTCGTTTGAACCGCGTGCTGGGTCTTTTTCGAGGGTTGCGTCGATGTATTTAACGTCACCAGTATCAACATCGGCAAAGATGTTTTTGATTTCGCTTGTTTTGTTGTGTCCAAGTGCGCGTAGCAATGTCGTTACAGGCAGTTTACGGCGTCGGTCAATCTTTACGTACAATGCACCAGTTGATGATGTCTCGAATTCAAGCCATGCACCACGGCCTGGAATTAATTTTGCACCATAGTTGTTGCGACCAGTACCTTTGTCGGCAGTAAAGAATACACCCGAGCTACGGATAAGCTGTGAAACAACGACACGTTCAGTACCGTTGATGATAAATGTACCGCGGTCAGTCATCCATGGGTAATCACCAAGATAAATTTCCTGCTCTTTAACTTCGCCAGTCACCTTGTTTGTTAATTCAACATTAACGTGCAGTGGTGCATCAAAAGTAAGGTTATTCTCTTTTGCTTCGTCTTCTCTTGTCTTTGGATCTTGGAATGCATAATTCTTGAATCGAAGTTCAAGTTTTTGTCCCGTGTAATCCTCGATAGGGTTAAGTTCTGCAAAAATCTCGCTCAAGCCAGTTTCGACGAATTCACGCCAGCTGTCTTTTTGGTGAGCGATGAGATTTGGAATTGGTAATGCTGTATCTTCGCTTGTAAAGAATACGCGCGCACCACTAGTAGGCTTGGTATTTGCCATAAATTAGTTCCTCGCATTTAAATTATTTAGTGAATTGGCCCGGAAGATTCACTAAGTTCAGCTTGTCCACCCCTGTTGCCAACAGAGTACAGACATAGTACACCAAACTACACTACTTCTTGATACTAAGTATGCCTGATATACACAAAATAATCAAGAGTTCAATGATAATTTTAGCTGTAAAAAACGATTGCACGACCACTAGAAAGACTTGGGCTAGCATGCCTCACCGAAATCATAGGTTCAGCACCCATAAATAGTACCTGTCTGTGCAATAATTATGCCGTTGTAATGACTTGATCGACAATGCCGTATTTCACCGCTTCATCAGAACTCATCCAAAAGTCACGGTCCATGTCTTTTTCGATTTTTGAAAGCTTCTGACCAGTGTTTTTTGCGAGGATTTCATTTAGGCGATGTTTTAGGTATAGTCCTTCACGAAGAGTGATCTCTTGGTCGGTGATCTTTCCCTGAGTACCGCTTGATGGCTGATGGATCATAATACGGCTGTTAGGTAGCGCGAATCGTTTACCTTTTGCGCCGCTAGAGAGCAAGAACGCTCCCATACTTGCCTGCAAACCAATGCCAATCGTCTGAACGTCGGGCGAGATAAACTGTATCGTGTCATAGATTGCCATGCCGTCATAGACGCTTCCGCCGGGACTATTGATATATAGTTTAATGTCTTTCTTACTGTCCTCGTAGGCGAGATGCAATAACTGTGCCACAACAACATTGGCTGTGTGTTCGTTGACATCTTCCCCGAGGAATATAATACGCTCGTTTAACAGACGTGAGTAGATATCAAACGCCCGCTCTCCGTCACTCGTTTTTTCGATAACTGTAGGAACTAGATAGTTTGATGGTTTGTTCATATATCTATTGTACACCTATTCTGGCACTCAATACAATAGAGTGCTAATTTGATTTATTAATTAAAAAAGTATATAATGCAAAATATCTTTCACGCTACCCCAAGGAGAAGTCATGAAAGGTAGTACTCGAACAATTCAGGAAATCCGTAAATGGAGCTTTGTCGCAACCGTCATATCGGTTATGTTTCTGGCGGCAGCAACGTACAACGAGGTGTATGATCTGGAGGTTTTTGTCGTCACGGCGGCATGCTCTACGGCAGCATTCCTCGGGCTCCTGCGCCTTGAGCACAGGTCAAAGAAGCCAAAAGAAGTGCCGACCGCATCGGTGTCAGATCACTGCGTACGCACTATCCCATTCAAATACACACCGGGAAGCTCGCTCAACAAAGACGAGGCAGCGGCATTCGCGTCGATCGTCACTGGCTGGCGCAACTCACCAAAACACCATTCACGTTGAACATCCTGAATACAAAGGAGTCGCTTACTTGTCTATCAGACGAGCAAGCGACTCCTTATTCATGCCATATTATGGCGTTCCATAATATTTCTTCATTAAAAAACTGCACTCTCGGCTCGGAGGTGCAGTTTTTTATTACTTCACGCTTTTGATGACACTCGTCTATATACCGTTAGTCGTCATAGTTTTCTCTCTTAGTCTGCTATCAGTCGCTGTTGTTTCAAACGACGGTCAATGTAAGGAAAAGCGATACGCCCGGCAACCACTACGCTTGCGGCGGTAATCGCACCAATTATTGCCCCAACAATTATAGACTTCATGACTTCCTTCCGATTAGAACAACGTCCTACGAGCCGAGAGTAATCATAGTATAAAACTACTTTGAGTTTAGTTCAACCAACAGGTCGATCGTCTTGTCTGTAAGTAGACGGTTGGCGATGTCACGCTGCAGTTCTGGAGAGGTAAAATCTTGACCTGACTTGTTGCCATATTGCGCCTGATACTCGTTTACCTTAAGTACCAGCTCTTCGTCAGTTGCAGTGACCTTTTCAACCTTTGAAAGTTCAGCAAGCACAAGTCCAGCCTTGACACGCTTTTCAGCTGCGTCTTTAACTTCGCTATTTTGCCATTCTTCTTTTGTCAGCTTTTTACTTTCGAGGTACATATCAAGGTTCATACCTTGGTACATAAGATTCTGTGTCATATCTTGCTCGATACTTGCAGACTGATCTTTAACAAGAATTTCTGGCACAGGAACGGTGCTGGTTTTAATCAACTGATCAATAAGTTGATCTTTTAGATTATTCGTCGCTTCACGTTCTTTTTGATTTGTGATTTCGCGCTTGATATCATCTTTTAATTCGTCAACAGATGTAAACGGACCAGCTTTTGCTGCAAGTTCATCGTTTAGCTCTGGCAAGACAATCTCTTTGACTTCTTTTAGCGTAGTCGTGAATACTACCTTTGCACCTGCAAGTTCTTTTGCGTGGTAATCGGCAGGGAATTCTAGGTCAAGATCGAATGTTTCGCCGGCTTTGTGTCCAACAACGCCTTCCTCGAATCCTGGAATAAACTGATTTGCACCAAGAGTTAGCGCGTAATCATTGGCAGTGCCGCCGTCAAAAGCGACATCGTCCTTTTTACCAACAAAATCGATAACAACTTCATCGCCATCTTTTGCTGCACGTTCTACAGTGTTCTTTGTAGCGAAACCTTGACGCATTCGTTCAATAATTTCGTCGATGTCTTTTGCAGTCACCGCTACTTTTGCTTTCTTTGCTGTCAAATTCTTATAGTCACCTAGTTTGATTTCGGGCAGAATTTCTGTTTCGGCGGTAAATTCAAGCTCGACGCCAGGAACAAACTTCTTCACTTCAACCTGTGGTCGGTCGAGTGCCTGAATTTTCTCAGCTGTAAATGCTTCAGAAACTGCTTTTGACAACGCGTCATCAAGTGTCTGCTGACCAAGTGCAGTAGGGTCGATATTTTTAGCAACAACACTCGCAGGTGCTTTGCCTTTACGGAATCCTTGGACTTTTACATCTTTGGCTAATTTTGTCAGGGCAACCTGTTCGGCGTCCTTTAATTCTTTCTCACCAAGAGTAATAGTGAGTTCAACTTTGGTATCTGATAGGTGTTTTACAATAGTCTTCATACTTGGTTAATAATAACAGATTACGACTACTGTTTCAAACGGCTCATCTCTCTAACTTCCATAGACATTATGAAAATCACAGAGATGAGGACAGAGGAGGAGCGGCTCCAGTGAACATCATCGCCTAACTAATTGCAACGTTCAAAACGAATCGCATTGGTTTTTTGCTCGAAAACAATATTCAGTCCATCGATCGGCTCATTTGTATCGTTTTCAATCCGATCAAGAACCTCACTCGCCGCCCATGCGACTCCGGTCCTATACTCATGCGAGAACCGTATGCTTATGTACAGATCGAACTGCACCCGATACCACGACGCACTCCTGATGTGGCGCATGGCTTGCTCAGCATACTGCATCTGAATCAACCACTGAGCGAACCCCGGCGCTTTACCACCTTGATCTACGACGTGTATGCCGTATGCCTTGTAGAGGTCATCTACAAAATCGCCAGCGACCGCATGGGCGCACTCTTCTGCATACTCATCCAACTTAGTGCGCGCAGCAATATACGCAGCATTTGCCGGAACATAGTCAGTCATCACTTCACTCCTCTGTCAGGTACCCTGGTTCACTCGACGCCGCTCCGTCGAATTGCCAAAGTATTGGATTCGGGGCGGAGTGCCCAGATGGGTGTAGTTAAACAGAATGAGTATGTTTAAGCAAGGATAAGTTTAATCAAAAAACTCGTCAAATTCGTCAGTTTCGCCTTTGCGTCGGCGATCTTTTACCTGACTGATAATCCGTTCGACACTCAGCACTTCCTCTTCGGTTGTTACAGTATCTTTGAATGGATACTGCTCTTTGGCCAGTTCGTTCTCGCCAACAAACACAATAAACGGAATGTTTTTCTTTAGAACAGATTTGATTTGTTTATCGATTTTACGCCCGGTAATATCTACTTCTACTTTGACGCCTTCTGCGCGCAGCTGATTAGCAAATTGCAGGGCTCCAGCAAATGTATTATCAATAACGACAATCCCCACTTCTGTTGTTGATGTCAGCGTAGGTAGTAAATTGTGAGACCGCAAAAATAACTCAGTTGTCGTTAACCCTGGCGCCATACCAACCGTCGCAATAGGTTCTGCTCCGAATAGACCAACTAATCCATCATAACGACCACCACCAAATAGTGAACGGTTGTTTTCTGGGTCGGTATCAAATACCTCGAATACTGTACCGGTATAGTAGTCAAGTCCACGCATCAGGCTTGCGTCAAATACTGCGTTCGTTACGCCCGCGGCGGCAAGTAATGTGAACAGTTCCTGCACCTCTGCTGCGGCGGAACTTTGCTGGATCTCGACTGGCATATCCTGCATTGACCGTGCTGATAGCAATTTAGCTAGGCGACGTTTACCCTGATCGGCAAATATCGTACCGAATATTTCATCAGCCTGAAAAATAAAGTCTTCTTTTGTGATCTTGTTTTTACGATCAAGCAACTTCATCATCATCTGTGATTGTACGCCGTCAAGATCAAGGTACTGTGACAACATAAAATTAATCAGATTACGGTTATTAATCTTGATAGTATACATACTCTCATCTGCACCGAATGCCCTCATAATTTCAGCACCGAGACCAATAATTTCGGCTTCGGCAAGAGCGCCGTCAACACCAAAGATATCCGTGTTTAGCTGCCAAAACTCGCGCTCGCGGCCACGCTGTGGTCGTTCGTAACGCATAAAATTCGCAATGCTATATAGTCGCGCAGGATATCCAAGTTCTTGACGCCTGGCGGCAACCATACGACTAATCGTTGGCGTCATCTCTGGACGAATCGCAACGGTTCGATTGCCTCGATCAGTAAACATATACGTTTGTTCATTCGCCAGTTCTTGGCCGGATTTTGCGGTGTATACTTCCAAAGGCTCAAGCATCGGTGCGCCGTATTCTTCGTAGCCATGTAATTCTACTGTCCGTCGCCAAGTATTGAAAATGTAATTCTGCACCCGTTTGTCTTCTGGGTAATAGTCACGTGTGCCTTTGTAGGGTTGTGAGGAAAGTGTACTCATAATTTATTATAATCCTATCATCTTTATCTGTTATTCGCAAGTTTAAGCTGTTTAGTATCTACTGGATCAAGAAGCGTGGCGTAATATTCCGTGAGCTTCGATCCAACGAATATCGGGACTGCGCCGTAGGTAGCGTCAAGCAGTGTCGCGTCGCGTCTACTTACCTTTTGAAACGGCGTCCAGTCTGCTAATGTATACTCATTTTTTTCTTGCCATGTCACGCGCCTAGAATAGCGGTAGACACTTAGCACCTTACTAGTAGTATTAGCTGCACCTATCACCATCTTTTCGATGCTTTCGCGCCAGTAAGCCACTGAGTCCCACTCGTCGCCAATGCTTATTTCGATCGATATAACATTTGCTGCGTATTTATTAATGCAATCATAGGTTGCTTGGATACAGTCATCAAACCCGAGGTTCAATGCGGTGTCATACAGTATCCGGTCAGCATCTACTCCTACGAAGCAGCAATTATTATCCGAAGTTTGTGTGTTGTGAAAATCTAGTACGACATCGTATTCATTTATTCGTTTAGTTATCGTTTTCGCTAAACGACGCTCTAAAGTGTCATTGGGTTGATCGCCAAAACTACGATTGAGATCGGATTCAATGTAGCGAGTATTCTGTTCAACGGCGGACGGGTTAGCTATGAGTGCGTCTACACCCGTGATCGGGTTTTCTTGCAGCGACGCAACCAAATCAACACCCAGTCGCTCATTGCCGTGCATGCCACCGATTACGAGGATTTTCATCGTACACCCCCTACGTTGTCAATTTTTAAAAAGGTTCTTTCGTCAGGTACGACATCGATCAGCTTTGCGCCCCTTGCCTGCTCAGCCTCCACTTCGCAACTTCGACCTATATACACCGACGTACTGTTTGGCATATCGCGAGTCGTCGCTCGTACGATTGCCGGCACACGCGTACGCGTAGCAATCATTAAACCACCATACTGCAGCGCAATGAGACCGAGTGTCTGTGCGCGATTTCTTAGATTACCTTTTTCGTTACCCTTCAATGCTACGTTTGCGAAAGTGTCTTCTATCCACACCAGATCATTTGGCAGTCCATCGTTCAACCATGGTTCCATTTCGCTGATATCAGTGTACTTTCTTTCATAAAGCTCCTGAGGGTTGGTTGGGCGACTGATTGTTGCTCGAAGTGGTATATTGGCATCATTCACCGTAAGCTGCATCATACCTTCTTGATCTTTGACGATGGCAGACCATCCAGAGGTTAATTCATCGGTTTCATAGGCTTCACACATTGGCTCTCCGCACCCCGTACAGGCATTAAGTGGCATTTGCTCGCTGTACTGTACCGGACATGCCTCTGATACACATTTACTATTTTCGTACCAAGGCTTGCGTGCAAAATCATATTTATATATTTCAGCTAGCTCTGGCCCAAAATCATCTATGATAGCGGCATTAGTTTTTGTTATAAGTAGTTCTTTCATAATATCTCCAAAATAAATTAAATTCATAAATAAATACGCCGAAGCGATGTTCGGCGTAGGTATTATTTTGAGATAAGAGAACTAACCGATTCGCTCCGGCAATAGATGTGAATGATGGTTAGTCATGTAGTTCATAATTTGATTATAGCACATATGGTTATATATTTCAAGCACACAAAAACTGCCAGCATTTCTACTGGCAGTCAATTGTGTGTCCTCTAATCTATTATCGATTAAGGAATGTTGTAAGTAGGTCACGTCGTGAACCTAGGTAGAGTGATGCGGATACAATCATGCTTGATGCACCGAATCCGCCCATTACTAGATTACCCATACCCGTTTGCGGAAGTTCTGTCGGTGCCTCTGGAGTTACCGGAGGGACACATTCAGGGCTGTCTTTTGGAATATTAGGGTTAGTTGGGCAAGGTACACAGTCAGGGCTGTCTTTTGGAATATTAGGGTTAGTTGGGCAAGGTGTCATAGTAACTTGCGCAGTACAATTAGCTTGTTTGACAGTACCGTCAACATCGAAACTAAGTGTTGCCGTAATCGTATAGTTACCTGGTTTTGCATACTGATGACTCAGTGTCGTACCAGTTATTTGCTGAGTATTACCGTCGCCGAAGTTGACGCTTGCACCTTTGTAAGTAGCGTTAGTGTGAGTTTCTACGATAGTAAAGCTATAGGCATTGTTACCCTTACTGACAACATTGAGTGCAGTACAGTCAACGGCAGCAGGAACTTTTACTTCAACGCGTTTAACACAGTTAGGTCCGTCGACAAGTTTTGTCTCGTTGTCAACTTTAACCTTGATTGTCACTTTAGCACTGTATGAACCTGGTTTTGTATATTCATGATCGATACTAGGAGTCGCTACTTCTCGTACAGCACCGTCACCAAGGTTAAATACATATCCAACGATTTGAGCGCCATTAGTTGCAGATGCAGTAGCAGTAAAACGCTTCTTTGTGTTTGTCGTGCTAGTTACATTTAGCATGTCACAGCTGTATTTAGGTGCTGGTTTTGGTGGCTCTGGTGGTTTTGGTGGCTCTGGTGGAGGCACAGGACGTGCCCAGATTGGGTTACCACAATCTTTAATGACTGCGTATTTGAAGTTGCCGTTGGCGTCTAGTGCAACAAGTGTAGGAAGTCCGTCACTTGCAAAGGCAACACTGTTTGGCGCTTGCCAGTAAGTACGGCCGGCGATATTAATTGCGCGGTCACCTGGCTTTTGTGTTCGTCCGATACTTTCGGCATTCGTTGCAACGACACGACCGTTTACTCGGACAGTATTGTCCTTGTATGCTCGGCCTTCGACTACTGACACATCACAGGGGATGTAGTAGTGTCCGTAGATAGATCGTAGGTCACCTTCGGCGTTTGCGTTACATTTATCCTTAAACTCTTGAGCAGAATTTGCGCCACAACGCATAATTGAATTGTTACTACAGTCTGCTGCCTGTGCATCTGAGTTCTGTGTCAGACCAAGTCCGGCAAATGATAGTAACCCTAGGGCAAAAAATGCACCAACAAGGGTATTATTCCCTTTTATGAACCTAAAATGGTTCTCTATACTCCTTAAGCCTCGCATGCTCATGAAATTTCCTCCTCACACTGATTTGATTTCATTGTAGCATAAACTTGCCAGAGAGTCAAGCGTTGCTGAAAAACTACTTATGTTTACAGTAATAAATGCTGACGACGCCATTCGTACATAATGATGCCCGCTGCGACACCAACGTTCACCGATCGCGTACTTCCGAACTGCTCAATCATGATCGTCGCGCTGCACTCGTCAATCATTTCTTGACTCAAACCCGGCCCTTCACCGCCAAATATCAGCACGCAATCTTTTGGCAGTTCAGCAGCGTCCAGGCGCGTCGCACATATGGTGTTATCAATCGCTATACGTTGCATGTCCGCCGTTGCTGCCACGAAATCAGTCACTGATGCATGGTGCTCAATAGTCATATATCGGTCCGTCACCATAGCGCCGCGCTTATTCCAGTGACGCTTCCCTATGATATGCACCTTGGCTACATTAAATGCATTTGCCGTGCGTACAATTGTGCCAATGTTGCTATCATGTTGCCAGTTCTCTATGGCAATTTCTAAAGGTACGGCTTTTTTATGCAGCTCATCTTTAATAGCATCCACCGTCCAGTAACGATACTGGTCTTCAACGTTACGTCGATCGCCGTCCTTTAGTAATTCTTCATCAAACCGCGCGTCCGTCGGCCACGGTAGAGGGTGCGGCCCTACGCCTATCTGTCTCTCGTCTTTCATTACTACAAGTATAGCGTATACTAATAGTAAAGGAGACTTATGTCCGTAAACACCCCTAAACAACCAGAGAAATCCACTCAGAAACCATACAACCCATTCTTTATCGCACTGAATGGTATTTCGTTATTGTTTACGAATGCACTAAGCGTTGGTATAGTCATACTGCTTTTTAGTGCCGTTTCTGTGTTCATGGCATCGTCAGATCAAGATGGGCAGCTCAAAAACAAGGAAGATGTCAACGACTTCGTACAAACAGTCGCCTCGCTTCAACCTGAACAGTGGGCGATGATTGGGCTAGTAACTGCTGTTATTGTCGTATTTGCGATGGTTGCGGGCGCGATGCTTCACGGTATTCAGTCCTACACCGCACTTAAACTCTCGCGCGGTGAGAAAACGACAATTGGCGAAGCGTTTTCTGCGGTGTTAGCGCAACTCGGTGGATACATCGTTCTCTACCTCTGGATGAATCTCAAAATTGCCCTCTGGACACTGCTCTTTATTATTCCTGGTATTAATGCCTATTATCGCTATTCATTTGCAGGTATATTGTTTTTTGACAAGCAACTTCCTCACGAAAAAGCGCTTAAAGAGAGTTCCCGTCTTACAAAGGGTGGAATTATAACACTACTCACATCGAATATGCTCTTTAATATCATTACTATTGGCTATATTACGAACATAATTACTATAGCGACGCAGAGCGAACTCTACCGTGAGTACACCAAGCTTGACGCGTCTGGTAGTTCAAAACCGTCCATCCACTGGCTTTCATGGCTAACGATAGGACTACCGTTTATACTTATTGCAGGATTTATCGTTCTTAGCATTACTATTGCTATTATCATTGCCTTGGTAGGCTCATTACTAACAAACTAGACTATTTACATAAAAAGGTGTACAATGCGCGTACTACACGCTCCGCAGAGAGGTAGTAGTGACCGCAGGTACCGACAGCTTGTTATACACGCGACATGGTTGATAGTCAGAGATGATCCGCCCGTGTAAGATGTGACGTGAACAGGAGCGATCGTGAACAAGAAGCAGGTAACCTATGGCGCCGCCGCAGTAGCAGGGGTCGCAATCATCGCCGCCGATGCGATAGACAACTGGACGGAATCTCATCCGAAGCAGTTTCTGTTCGGCAGTGTCGGAAAGTTCATGATGACACTGACCGAAATCGTGAAGGGCGCAGTCATGAATGACGAGCGGTAGTATGTCGCAGCGACACCTGGACGCATGTCCGGGTGTCGCAGCGACTGTTTTTTTACGAACATCATTATAGCTAAGCTGTACCAAAATAAATACACCGCTACTAGCGATGTATTTATTTTGGTACGAGTGGAGGGTCATTGAGGCTGAGGTGAGTAAATCTCGGACTATCATGGGCCGCATCAGCGTCCTTGAAGTTGAGAAGATTCTAAAACCAAGCTCTTGCTCAACGCTCCCTTACACATCTTCGGTTCGTCTACTACGCATCTTGTTGGAGACGCTGTGTACGAATACTTGTTCATGAGAAGGGGAATCCTGAAAACCGAATAACCGGCCTTGACGGATAAGGAGATCAAAGAATTTGCTTTATGAACGGATGGCAAGAGATAACCAAGATCGAGAAGCAGAGGAACTTGATCATGCCGATATCGACGGTATCTGTGGCCGTTTTTTCAGTCGCTAACAATCCTAACCCCGGCCATACTCTGGTTGGTGGATCCGAAAAC
>JAZQPT010000025.1:0-43890 GCA_045628725.1 Saccharimonadales bacterium (SeqCode) | reverse complement strand
ATCTCGGGGTGAACGGTGAGGAAAAAGGAGTAATATCATGGCCGTTAAGGTTGATATTAAAGCTTTGCTCGAAGCTGGTGTTCACTTTGGACACAAAACGAGCCGTTGGCACCCTAAAATGGCGCCATACATTCATAGCAAACGCCAAGAGAGTCACATTATTGACCTCGTAAAGACTGTTGAAGCTCTTGAGGTTGCACTACCTGTAATCACAAAGGTTGCAGCAAGTGGCAAGCAAGTACTCTTTGTTGGTACAAAAAAGCAGGCAAAAGACATCGTCAAAGCCGCCGCAGAAAGCGTCAATCAGCCATACGTTACTGAAAGATGGGTTGGCGGTATGTTAACAAACGTTTCTACTGTTGCTCAACAGGTCAAGAAACTAAAAGACCTTGAGAAGCGCATGGACACTGGCGAACTTGAGAAGCGCTACAACAAGCTTGAAGTACAGCGGTTCCAGGAAGAAATCGACGAACTTAACCTAAAGTACGGCGGTATCAAGAACCTTAACGGCAAGCCTGGTCTTGTGATCGTTACTGACATCATTACTGATGCTAACGCTGTTAAAGAAGCGAAGACACTTGGTGTTCCTGTAATTGGCCTTGTCGATACAAATGCTAATCCATCAGACATCGATTACGTGATTCCAGCAAACGATGATGCTATTAAGGGCATTCAACTACTACTTGACTACTTTACTGCTGCGGTTGCAGAAGGTGCTAAAAAAGAGGAGAACTAAGATGGGCGTAACTGTCGAAGATATTAAGAAACTAAAAGAACTAACTGGTATTGGCCTCACTGATGCTAAAAAAGCACTTGTCGAAGCCGAAGGTGATTTTGACAAGGCGCTAGAGCAGCTTCGCAAAAAAGGTCTTACAAAAGCCGAGAAAAAAGGCGACCGTGAGACTCGTGAAGGTTTGATCGAAAGTTATGTTCACTCTGGCCGAATCGGTGTTGTCGTTGAAGTAAACTGTGAGACTGACTTTGTTGCACGTCTCCCAGAATTCAAAGAGTTTGCACACCAAATCGCTATGCAGATTGCTGCAATGGCGCCTAAGTATGCAACGGTTGATGATATTCCAGCTGAAGAATACGAAGCAAAGAAGCAGGAGCTACTTGCAAGTGATTCTCTCAAAGAAAAGCCAGCTGAAATGGCTGACAAAATCGTTGAAGGTCAGCTAAAGAAATACTTCGCAGAACTTGTTTTAACTGAACAGGCATTCGTGCTTGATGACGGCAAAACAGTTGGCGATCGTATCAAAGAGCAGATTGCAGTAAGCGGCGAGAATATTCGTGTTTCACAGTTCAAGCGTATCGAGCTTGGTGTAACTGAATAAGATAGCTATCTTATGAAAGAGTAACCGGTCGTAAGGCCGGTTATTTTTTATGCCATAACGCCCTGTATTCAGAAACTTATCTGTAAATAGCAGTTAATATACCCTCTACGGGGTAATTTTTGCTATAATAGACATATATGTTTGACACTGATACTTATGAACTAAAAATGGAAGGTGCTCTGGAGCACTTTAATGATGAACTTAAAAAAGTCCGAACTGGCCGTGCGCACCCAAGCATGCTTGATGGCATTAGGGTAGAGGTATATGGTGCGTTAACGCCACTTAACCAAGCGGCGAATGTCACCGCACCAGAACCACAAATGATACAAATTACGCCATTCGATCCCGGCAATATTCAGGCGATTGCCGCAGCGATCCGCAATGATCAGTCACTTGGATTGAATCCTTCTGACGACGGACGACTTATTCGTGTCCCAGTGCCGCCACTTACCGAAGAGCGACGAAAACTGCTTGTTAAGCAAACCTCCGAAAAAGTAGAAGAGGCGCGCATAGCGCTACGTAACATTCGTCAAGATGCACTAAAAGACGCCAAGCGCAAAAAAGATGCCAAAGAACTGAGCGAAGACGACGTTAAATCAGTCGAAAAAGAAATCGATAAATTAATGAGTCAGTATCAGGAAAAGATCGAAACGTCGTTCAAGGCGAAAGAACAAGATATTCTGACGATTTAATGTCTATCGTTGATCGGGTACGACAACTTGATCTACCTCTTGAAGAGGTGATTGTGATTGGAAGCGGTTTGCTCGATGTTCTTAACCTGCGGGCGGCGGGGGATATTGATCTACTGGTAACGGAAGCATTGTTCCAAAGTCTGAAATTAGACGATTCATATACCTATGGAGTACGCAGTGGCTCAAAATACCTCTTACAAAATGACGTAGAGATATGGACAGACTGGGGCGACGCTCTACCGGATTATTCCGCGGCTATCAGTCAATGTGTAATCATACAAGGCGTTGCCTTCCTTGATCCTCAGGCGCTCATTCGTGAAAAACAACGAATGGGCAGAGAAAAAGACTACCGCGATATACGCCTGCTTGAAGATTTTATGCAGGCGAACCCCGAAAAATTCTAATAGTAAAAAACGTGTCGTCAGGCTATACTGGTTACAGTTACTGAAGCGACTTATGACGGAGGATAGATGGAACTGATAATTGGTATTTTTGCTGGCGTTATTGCGCTAACACTTTTAGTAGCGGTCCACGAACTAGGGCATGGAATTATTGCTCGACGAAACGGCGTGAACGTTGAAGAATTTGGAATCGGCTTTCCTCCAAAAGTATGGGGTAAAAAGGTCAAGAACAGTATTCTTGGAAAAAATGTTGAATTTACTCTCAATGCATTACCGCTAGGAGGGTTCGTTAGACTACAGGGCGAGCACGATGCTGCCGACGGAAAAGGCGATTATGGAGCGGCAAGTTTTTGGGTGAAGACCAAAATTCTGCTGGCTGGTGTTGCCGTTAACTGGTTAACCGCTGTAGTGCTTTTGACGATACTAGCACTTGTCGGTATGCCAAAAGTCCTGCCAAATCAATTTAGCATTGCGAGCGACGCCGTTACTTCGAATACGCCAGTTTCACTCTCGACAGTAAGCGCTAATTCACCGGCCGACAAAGCGGGGCTTGAAAAGGGTGATGAAATCATACGGTTTAATGGTCAAGCAATCGCCGACCCAGCAAAGTTATCAGACGAGACGAAGGCAAATAAGGGCAAAAAAGTAGAAATCATCTACTCACGTGGCGGCGTAGAATATCGTACGATGGCAGATTTACGCGGCGATAGTCGTAACGGCGAGGGATACCTAGGAGTAGGCACAAGTCAACGCAATGCAGTGCGGTCTACGTGGTCAGCTCCGATCGTCGGCGTTGCTTTAACCGGTCAGCTAACACTCGCTACGTTTGACGGACTCGGTAAGTTGCTAGGCAATGTATCGATGGGGCTTGCCTCGCAGCTAAGTGGGGACGAAAAAGCCCGCGAAGAAGGCGGCAAGGAACTGCAAGTTGCGGGCGATAGTGTTGCAGGGCCAATCGGGATTCTTGGAGTATTATTCCCAGCTGCCCAGCAGGCTGGTCCAACGGCATTTATCTTTATCACCGCTGTCATATCACTGACGCTTGCGGTCATGAACGTCCTGCCAATCCCAGCACTCGATGGCGGCCGTTGGTTTACTATGGCGATATTTCGTATCATCAAGAAGCCGCTTACAAAAGAGCGTGAAGAGTCTATTCAGGCTGCTGGATTTTTAACATTAATGGCGCTTATTGTCGTCGTAACGATTGTCGATGTCACAAAACTTATCAAATAAAATACGGGGTTGGCACCCGAAGCAACCGCTAGGTAGGCGCGACTGGCGTGCGCTGGTTATCTTTCCAGCATGGGTATTTGCTGCGTTTATATCAGCGCAGCTGATTGTTGCGGCCGTCGTGCGCATACTGACGACGTCTGGATTTGATTTCGCCAAATACGGCTCGTCGACGGCTATCGAAACGGTACTAGCTGCTACTATTTATACGCTCGCTATCGGTATAGCTATCGGTGCACCGTATCTTCTTGGGCGACGGGTAGATCTAGAGCAGCTCGGGCTGAGGCGTTTAATGACTTGGTTAGACATCGGGTTAGCGCCAATTGCATACATTGTGTACATCTTAGTACTTGTCGGTGTAATTAGTGCTGTGACGAACCTTATTCCGATATTTCAGGCCGATCAAGCCCAGGATGTAGGATTCAAGAGTTTAACGAATCAGTCTGGTTATCTGCTTGCATTTGTGACACTGGTGGTTATTGCACCGATTGCCGAGGAAGTATTATTCCGCGGGTATCTGTATGGTAAATTACGCCGACACATACCGATATGGGCCGCAATTATGGCAACGAGTATTCTGTTTGCTGCAGTACATGGGCAATGGAACGTCGCTGTCGATACATTCATTCTGAGCGTTGTCATGTGTGGACTTCGTGAATTAACAGGGAGTATCTGGTCGGG
This sequence comes from Saccharimonadales bacterium (SeqCode), assembly GCA_045628725.1. Taxonomy (GTDB): domain Bacteria; phylum Patescibacteriota; class Saccharimonadia; order Saccharimonadales; family Saccharimonadaceae; genus JACQGD01. The sequence goes on along the minus strand of JAZQPT010000025.1, from coordinate 39,552 downwards.
TATTCTTGTTCATATGATTAAAAACGGTATAGCGTTTTATATCCTGTTTATCGCGCCAGTCGTCGCTCCTGGTATGGGAAGTTAATTTCAGACTGTTTGAACCGTTCTAACAGTGATAGAATAGGGGTATATGAGACTCAGTACGTTATTCACCCGAACATCAAAAAACGCGCCGGCTGATGAGGTGGCAAAGAACGCCCAGTTACTTATCCGGGCTGGTTTTATCCATAAAGAGATGGCGGGGGTTTATGCGTATATGCCACTAGGACTTCGCGTTCTAGAGAATATCAAGCGTATTGTCCGCGAAGAAATGAACGCCATTGGTGGGCAAGAAGTCGCGATGACGACGTTGCAGCCACGCGACATCTGGATAAAAACAGACCGCTGGGATGACAAAAAAGTCGATAACTGGTTCAAGACAAAACTTTCCAACGGTACAGAACTTGGTGTAGGTTTGACGCACGAAGAGCCTATCGTCGATGCGGTAGGTAATTACCTTAGTTCTTACAAGGACATGCCTTTTTATACGTATCAGATTCAAAACAAATTCCGAAACGAACTGCGTGCCAAGAGCGGACTACTGCGCGGACGCGAGTTCTTGATGAAGGATATGTATTCGTTCAGCGCTAACCAAGAAGTACACGAAGTGGCCTACGAAAAAGTAATCGGTGCGTATCACCGAGTATATGCACGCCTTGGTGTCGGCGATATAACGTATCGTACGTACGCTGATGGTGGTATTTTTACTCCTCGATTTAGTGACGAATTCCAGACTTTAAGCCCTGTCGGCGAGGATATCATCTATGTCGACGAGGCAAAAAAGGTCGCCATTAATGAAGAAATTATGTCGGACGAAAACCTTGAAAAACTTGGACTAAAAAGAGAAGATCTCGTAGAAAAACGAGGCGTCGAGGTAGGTAATACATTCCATCTTGAGAGTAAGTATACCGATGCGCTCGATGTATACTACACCGACGAAAAGGGTCAAAAGCAATCAATTGTCATGGGCTGCTACGGAATCGGCGTCAGTCGTTTAATGGGAATTGTTGCTGAACATTTTAGCGACGACAAAGGACTCGTCTGGCCAGAGAGTATCGCACCGGCAAAGGTATATATCGTCCGTATTGGCGGGGATGCGGCTACGGCACATGCCGATGATTTATACACAGAACTGATGGGTATGGGGATTGAAGTTCTGTACGATGACCGTAACGAACGACCGGGTACTAAATTCGCCGACGCTGAACTAATGGGTATCCCGTACCGCGTCACCGTGAGCGATCGTTTAATAGAATCAGGTCAGTATGAATTTACTGCCAGAGCCACTGGCGAGACAGAGACGTTGACACACGAACAGCTGCTTGCTAGAATGAATTAACGTAAACTGCTTTCGAGAAGTTATTTAGCGGGGGTTTACAATCAACGATGATGAACATAAGTGCTGCAAAGCACTTTTTATAATGAATAAAAGGATATTAATATGAAAAAGCTATTTCAAATCACAATCGATGGCAAAAAAGAACTAGAAGCCGAACTAGATGAACTAAAGGGGCGCCGCGGTGCTATTGCTGAGAAAATCGCTGATGCTCGTGATTACGGCGATCTTTCTGAGAATGCTGAATACGACGCTGCTCGCGAAGAGCAAGGTCTTGTAGAGAGCCGCATTGCTGAGATCGAGGACGTACTACTTAATGCAGAGATTATTAAAGCAAGTTCAGGTAGTGCTGTTGGCCTAGGCAGTAAAGTAGAGCTAAAGATAGGCAATAAGACGGTTAACTACCATGTCGTTGGTCCTGTAGAAGCCAATCCACTAGAAGGAAAAATCAGCAATGAATCTCCAATCGGTGTAGCACTTCTTGGTAAAAAAGTCGGTGATAGTGCAACGATTACTACGCCAAAGGGTGACATTACTTACGAAGTCGTTTCTGTAGGTTAATATCGAAAACCATTGAATAAATAAAAGACTTCCCCAAGAAGTCTTTTATTATTAGGTACGATTAATAGTCTAGTCTATTTGCTTAGGACGAGTAACGGAGCAGTTGCGTCTCCGCTCACTTGTTCACGCCACAGTTTATCTTCTATCTTATGAATTTCGTCACAGGAAGTTTTGTTAGATATTGTATCAAAGTGAGCCTTCAGGGAAGTAGGGTCAGGCATTTTTTGATAGAGTTCAATAGCCTGATGTGCTGCTTTTGCTGCGGTTTTAGGTATTTTAATTTCACCTGTTTGGCCAGGGATTTCGAACTCTATAGTATAAAGGGCTTCTTCGAAAGTTCGTAGTCCAGTCTCCTTTAGATTTTCGGGTAGCATATCAGTTGCTGCTGCAACGCGATCGAGCGTTACGGTTGATGGATCTACAACTGTTCCTTTTCGAATTTTGCTTAACTGCTCCATAATTAGTTCGTTAACCGTACGCGTATCCTCTTCGCTCATTGATTGACTGAACTGGTTCGCTACGCGCTCAAGATAGGTTAATGCAGTTGTTGGATCTGTTTTTGGACGCTTTTTTCCGCTAAATGCGACAATTCGAGATACCACGTGCCGTAGGGTTCCACGTCCGGTAATTCGTCGATATGCGTTCATGGCTTCGGCGAATGTATTAGCCTCGGACAAGAGCTCTTCGTCGCTTAATGGCCGATTGTTCTTCTCGATCATTTCGCTAGAAACTGCACTATAAGCTAAGTTTTCACCATGAAAATTAGATTCGGTATCGTACCATTCGTTCTTTGTGTCGTTCGTTCGATGGGACATTACTTCAGATAACAAGGTCATGACGTACTCTCCATATCCCCGTAAAGTTCGTAATAGGTTTGTCTAGATTTTGGCGTTTCTAATGTTTGTGTCATTTTGATACCATCTGTGCTATATAAACTATTTATTCTGCTTTCATTGTAGTACATAAAGCGTTTTGAATCAAACACAATATACCATTGATGAGTTATTAACCTGTAAGATTCCTCACACATTACCATATTCACCCCCGTTGGTGTATAATTATCCTATATGGCAACACTTCAAGATTACAGAGATGAACGACTACGAAAGCTAGCAGAACTAAAGCAGCTTGGCATTAACCCATACCCGGCAGAAAGTCACCGTACGCATAATGCGGGTGATATCGTAGCGAAGTTTGATGATCTAGAAGGTCAAACTGCAACCGTCGCTGGCCGCGTGATGGGACTACGTAAATTCGGCAAACTTGCCTTTATTGTTCTACGAGACATGTCTGGATCGATCCAATTGTTCTTGCATGCCCCAGATGTTGCCGAACTGGACGTGGAAAAGGGAACTATAGGTATGAAAGAATTGCCACTGCTTGATACGGGTGACTTTATCGAAGCGACCGGCGAAATTATTCGTACAAAAACCGGCGAAATCTCTATCGGTGTTAAACAACTACGCCTCCTTACAAAAGCGCTTCGCCCAACGCCAACTGAACTAACGAGCAAAGAAGAACGTCTTCGTCGTCGTTACCTCGACATGAGCGTTAATCCGTCTGTGCGCGAACGATTCGAACGTCGATCAAAGTTCTGGCAAGCGACGCGTGATTTCTTGAATGATAACGGATTTATTGAAGTAAACGTTCCTGTTCTAGAGCACACAACAGGTGGGGCAGACGCTAATCCATTTGTCACGCACATGGACGCGCTAGATCAAGACTTTTACCTACGTATCAGTCATGAACTACCACTAAAGCGACTTTTGGGCGCAGGATTTGAAAAAGTCTATGACCTAGGGCCACGTTTCCGAAACGAAAATTATAGCGATGAACACCTGCCAGAGCATGTTGCGATGGAATGGTACTGGGCTTATGCAAACTGGCAAGATGGCATGAAGTTCCAAGAAAAGCTATTTACGTATGTTCTGGAAAAGGCATTCGGTACATTACAGTTTACGCTCGGTGATGTTCAGGTAGATATGAGCAAAGAGTGGGAAGTATGGGACTACGCAACGGTTATTCGTGACCGATACAATATTGATGTATACGAAAGTTCGCTTGATGATGTCAAAAAAGCTCTTGCCGATAACAAGCTTGAAGTAGAGCAAACAGAAAATCGTGCGCGTGGCATCGATAAACTATGGAAAAACATCCGTAAAGACGTCGTTGGGCCGGTATGGCTCGTTAATACGCCTAAATTTATTAGCCCACTAGCTAAAAGTAACCCTGATGACGACCGCACTGTAGAGCGGTTCCAGGCAGTCATCGCAGGCAGCGAATTATCAAATGGCTTCTCGGAATTGAACGATCCGATCGATCAATTAAACCGCTTTGTTGAACAGCAGCAGATGCGCGATGCAGGTGATGACGAAGCGATGATGCTCGACATCGATTACGTCGAAATGCTTGAATATGGCATCCCACCAGCATGTGGACTGGGATATTCTGAGCGAGTATTCTGGATATTCGAAGGGGTAACTGCCCGCGAAGGCGTGCCATTCCCACAGCTGCGTGCTGAATATGACAATACGACAAAAGATATATATCCAGAGGTAAACTTTGAGCAAGAGTAGTCTAAAGCGCTATTTGCGTCGTCATCGCATTTTTCTTATTTCACTCTTAGCAACGTTGATTATTATCGGCGTTAAATATCTGCTTCACTATTTCAATCTTGAAATTATCGAACAGACGTCGCTACATAACAGTGTTATATCAAGTGTGATTTTTGTGATTGGTTTTTTGCTGACAGCGACAATTGCAGACTACAAAGAAAGCGAGCGTATCCCGGCTGAATTTGCCTCGGTAGTAGAGAATATGTACGAAGACGCAAAGTCTATTCATACGATGTACCCTAAATTCGATTTAGACGTGTTCCGGCTTAATCTTTTGGATATCCTAAAGGCATTTCGTGAGGGTACGAGGACTAATCGTCACCAGGCGCGTAACGAGATTAATGAACTACATCACACGTTTATCGATATGGAAAAAGCCGGTGTTCCTGCTAATTTTATTGTTAAATTAAAGCAGCAACAGGCCCAGTTACTCCGAAGCCTCTTTCGCATTAATTATATTCAAAAAATCAAATTTATTCCGTCTGCATTCGTACTGGTGCGTTCGATTGTTGGGCTGATTATCATCGTTCTGCTGCTGACGAACATCGATCCATTTTACGGAGGATTGGCGCTTACGGGCACAATCAGCTTTATTATGATTTTCATGAATATTCTTATTCAAACAATAAGTGTACCGTTTCATAAAGCCGGTACCACCCGCGACGACATCAGTCTATTCTTGCTACGTGAAGCGTCGGAGCATCTCCATAAAGACCTCGCGCATACGAAGAAGTAGGATATTTACTTTTCATAGCTGATGACACTCCCGAAATTCCTGTTGAAGAAACGAAAGCGCCATCCGAAGAAGCAACTAAACTGGCCGAGACGAACGACATAGAACGGCAAGCTAAAGCGCTTAGCGCCCGCCTGACAAAAGCAGCCGAAAGACACACCAGTGCGCGCGGGGGTGTCAATAAATATGTCTCGAATACAGTGGGGCAGCTTGCCGATCTGCGCGTCTACCTGAATCGTTCCGAAAACCATGGTATCGACTCATCACTTTTTAGGGACATCGATAATGCGCTCGAGCAAAGTAAGCGGACACTCTCTAATGCGACAAGGGCCGAAACGCACAAAATTGAAATGGTACGCGATGCCCGTCAGTTAATCGCAAATGCTCCCGAAGGAGTATTGCCTGACAAACAAAAGGCAATGGAGGTCATTACGCAGTTACCAGCCGAGGCAGGCCGCCAGGGGCTCCTAAAGGTGTAGTCACTGCTTGGCAGGGTAAATGCTCGCAACCATAAGCGCGATAAAAGCGGCCTAATAAGAGAGCTAACCTACATCATCAACATCCTTGAGGCGCAAAAGAAAGACAACCGTAAAGACAATAAATTTGGCGAGATCGTCAAGTCGCTGCGCTAGTAAACGGAACTACGGCAGGTAAGAGCGCGAAATATAAAAACACCCGGTTGACGGGTGTTTTTTTGATAGGGTGGGCTATGGTTAGCTAGCGGCTGTATTGATGCCATCGGCACCATCAGCAAGTTCGCCAATAACAATATCAATATTGTCCTGGACGATCGCTTGGTAATCAGGGACATGTGCTGCGATCCATTTGCCGAGCTCTTCGTCGCTTGCTGATTCTTGCAGGGTAACAAGCTCTGTTAGTTGGTCGTCGGTCAATGATTCGGTGATTTCGGCGCCGATTCGCTCTTCGACCGTTTCGTTTAGGTGGTCAATAAGCGAGTCTGCGTTGCTGGCATCGAGTGTGATGCCAAGGGCGAGGAGGGAGTCTTTTGTGATGTAATCTTGCATAATAGTAGTTCCTTACGTTAGGTTATTCATTAGTATATACTACGCCGCAAGGTCATAGTCTGTTTGGCTGCTATTTCGTATAGTATTCGCGTTCGCAACACCGGCACGACCAGATTGGTGATAGGTTTTAGCGGTTTGCGTAGCCCGTGCGGTAGCTCGGCCGATACGACCATTTGATACGCGGTCTTTTGTTGCGAGCAGGACTTCTTTGCCGCTTTCTTTTAGCTTTTGTCGCCTTAGTGATCGACGCTCTTTGGCCGCAGCAGCAGCTTCGGCGTTTGCTTTGGCTTCGTCTTGGGCGGCAGTAAAGGCCTCGTTATCGACAAGTGCATCTTCATGGCTTTGTGTGTAGGCTACGTTATCTTCGTACGAAGCAAATGCATCGTTTTGTTCGTTCATGGCTTGAGCCTGGGCGATAGTATCGGTTTGGGTGTATACAAGGTTACTTTCATATGAATTATATGCTTTGTCTTGTAGGTTTTTTGTACGACGCGTCGCGCGGCGCTCTTTGGCGTCATTGTAAGATTTTTTGATTTTATCACTTAGCCATCCGTCATTTTCGCGTGATCGTTCGTCAAGTTTATCAATGCCAGTACGAATCTTGTCAGCAGATAGGGCAGAAAGGGATTTTATCGAACTGACGTCGGTCCTGAGGCTATCGAGGCCGATTTTACCGATGTATTTTAATACAGTCTTGGCAACTGTCGTTTTTGATTCGTCGTCGATGAAGTTGGCAGCGTTATATAATTTATCTGACACTGCGCTATCTTCGTTTTTGTTATCGATTTTTTCAGCGACCCAATCGAGAGCTTTGGCAGTTTTTTTGCTGTATCGTAGTATTTCTTCGGAATCATCAGATTCTGAGGTGTCTTCACTTTCGGCAGTGACTGGTTCGAATTCATCTGACTGAATAGTGTCTTTGTCAAAATTAAACGTGGCGATTGTAGCTTCATTTTGCTTGATGACATCTTTGTCGAAGTTAAATGACTCTACGAAGGCTTCGTTACGTTTGCGGTCAAGCTTTGCGATAAATCGCTGCCTGTCAGCGACGTTCGTGTTGGGAATCATTTCATCGATGGTAGTGACGATTCGATCAGTCTGTTTAGTGACGACCTCTGACGGTGAGTCGATTTCGCTGGAATCATACGTTTCTAGCTGCGTAGGGTTGTAGAGTTCGTCTGACCACGTTTCGGCCGACATTATGTCGTCGAACTGTGAATTAATTTCAGATTGTGAGGGAGCAAGGTTGTGTTTTGACATTTTTTGTTTTCGCTTTTTTGTGGTTAATAATCTTACTAATATTAGCATAAGTATGATTAAAAGTCAATATTATGATAGTATGCAAGTTTTTAATGTGGTCGAGACCGCGCAGAATTGCCCGAGTAAATAGCTTATGGTATTATACGTACATAACCGGTGGTTAAAATAAAAAGGAGAAAAAGTGAAGATAATTAGTAAGCGCTTGTCGCTGGGTATAATGGCTTTCGTCGTTGCGGCTACGACAATGTTTATACAGCCTGTGTCGGCACTGGAGGGCGACGCGTCATTCCGTGGTACAAATGGCTATGGGGTTGATTTCTCGGGTGGATGGAGTTGGGATACACCGTCTGTCAAAGAGGAAAACCTGGACGAAATTGATTCGTTGGGGCTTGATTGGGTACGCCTGAACGCTTTCTGGTATCAGATTCAGGGTACGAACAGTACATCGTATGACTGGGGGTTACTGGACGACCAGGTAAGCCGAGCGGTTGCCCATAACAAACGTATATTAATCGTAGGACATACAACTCCTGAATGGGCTCGACCAGCAGGCGCTCCAACGGGTGACGCGGGGAATAAGTATGCACCACAGGATGTAGCTGCCTATGCGACCTTCATGCGTGCAGTTGTCGAAAGATATGCACCGCAAGGTGTCCTGGACTACGAAGTATGGAATGAACCGAATAATGTAAACTTCTGGAAAGATACTGTCGCCAACCCGAATCCGAACGTTGCACACTATTCACAGTTACTGTCTGCTGCAGCATCAGCGATGCGATCGCAGAACGCCGGAGTGAATATCATAACGGGTGGTTTAGCGCCTGCAGGTGATTCGGCGTCATCCATTTCACCACGTACTTTTTTGACACAGTTGTATGCAAATGGGGCGAAGTCTTCGTTTGATGCAGTGGGCATGCATCCGTATAGCTATCCAGAGCTGCCATCACACGTGGCAAACTGGAACCCGTGGCAGCAGATGTCTAATGATACTGGCGTGATGGGCGGCAGTAGTATGCGCACCATCATGGCTAACAATGGCGATAGCGCTAAGAAAATTTGGTTAACCGAATTCGGCGCGCCTACTAGTGGTGGACCTGATGCCGTTACCGAGACAAAACAGCGTGAGATATATCTCGATGCAATTACGCTCCATAAATCGTACGACTGGGTCGGGCCGCTGTTCTTCTATTCACTCGACGACTGGGCGCCGTACGGAGCACAAACGGACCGCGAGTACTATTTTGGACTGCGGCTATCAAACGGCGTGCATAAGGGCGCATTCAGCGCAGTGCAAAGTGCAATTGCTGATACGACGAATCCAACTGTCGGCAACTATAATTCCTCGCATCCTGCTGGGGTCTGGAGCGGTACAGTAACGTTGCAGCCAGCCATTGCTGACAATGTGGCGGTCAGTCGTGTGCAGCTACTTGTTGACGGAACAGTGGTTAGCACGGATACCAGCTCGCCGTATCAATTTAGCGTCAATACGAATGATTATGTTGCGGGAAGCAGTCATACAATAACTATTCGTGCATTTGATACGTCTGATAATCAGGTAACAGGAGCTCCGCTGACGTTTAGTGTGGCGGCGGCGCCGGCGCCGGCTGATGACCCTCAAGCAGAGGATAGTACGGACGAAACCGGTAACACAGAAGTAGTACCGGGTGCGCCAAATACCGGTGTAAGCCAGAATTATACGGTTGCGGGCAGTGTCCTTGTGATCGGTGCGGCTGTGAGTGCAATTTTGCTTGCAATCCGTCGCCGGTGGTTCTAAACACTAGGCGTTACAAATTAGCGCGTTCCTGTAACGGGTGCGCGCTATTTTATTTAAAAGGCTAAATAGAGTAGCTGATAATTTGTTATGATAGTGGCATGAAGAAACTCTGGGTAATTCTGATAACGGCCCTAGCGATAGTGATGGGCGTGAGTGGCAATGTGCATGCGGCGGCCAACGATTTTACATTTACAAATTTTGAAGTCGATTATTATCTGACAAAAGACACGTCAAACCGATCGGTACTCAGAACGGTCGAGCGACTGAGCGCTGAATTTCCTCAGTCCGACCAGAACCACGGTATCGAGCGGGCTATACCGACAAAATACGATGGTCATTCGACAAACCTGAAGATCGTGTCAGTGACTGACGAGCAAGGCAAGACACTTCCGTACACGACGTACCAAAGCAATAATAATGAAGTAGTCCGGATTGGCGACGCTGAGCGCTTCGTTCATGGAGCGAAGACGTATGTGTTGACCTATGTGCAGCGGGATGTGACTAAAAGTGTCGGCGGCGTCGATGAGTTTTACTGGGATACGAATGGTACCGAGTGGACGCAGCCGTTCGCATCAGTTGCCGCGCGTCTCCATGTTTCGCGCGCTTTAGAGGAGGCACTTCTTAATGGACAAACAGCCTGCTACCTAGGCGAGCAGGGGGCGACTGGTGCATGCCGTGTGGCGCGTACAGACGGAGTACTGAGCGCGAAGGTCACCGATTTGCAGCCTGGGGAAAATATGACACTAGCTGTTGGATTTAAGGCGGGTACATTTGCGCCATACGAACCGACAGTATGGGAACGGATACTCCATGTATGGCTAGTGTCGCTTATTCCAACTTCTATAGCTGGCGTAGCTGCGATGGTATGGCTAACGCTACGGTATTACAGGTGGAGTAACCGCAAACAGGATATCGGCACTGTTCCTACGGAATATATTCCGCCAAAAGGGGTCAGTGTCCTCGTCGCCGAACAGGTAGGCGAAGGTACGCGCGCCGGCATGACTGCCCAGATTATTGATTTGGCGGTTCGGCACTACCTAAAGGTGTATCAAGTTAAAGAAAAATCGACTTTCAGAAATGCAGAGTACGAGTTAGAGCTAACGAAATCAATCGATTTACTCTCGGACGAAGAGCGTACGTTTGTTCAGACGCTATTCGGCGAGAACAACACGCAGGTCGGCAGTCGGTTTGAAATGAAGAAACTGCAAAATGATTACAAGCTGGCTGGAAAGTTTACAAAGAACAGGACCAACCTCCAGGAAAAAATCAGGAATGACTATGGATTCCGACGTCAAAATGCAGTGCAGGTAAACTGGTTTATGCGAACGGGTCATATCATCCTGGTTTTAGGGCTACTGACGCTGTCCCCAGCGGTGATCATTGCAGCAATCACTGCATACGTGAGTGGAAAGACGTTGCATCCACTGACAGACAAGGGATTAGATTTACGGCGCTACTTGCAGGGGTTAAAGCGTTACATTGGCGTCGCAGAAGAGGCGCGATTGGCGATGTTGCAGAGCCCTGAGGGGGCTGAAAAGGCTGGTGACGTCCGAGTGGATAATCCGAAGCAGCTGGTAAAATTGTACGAAAGGGTTCTGCCGTATGCGGTGCTTTTCGGGCAAGAAAAAGAATGGAACAAGCACCTAGGGCAGTATTACGAGCAGGCTCAACTTGATCCGAGTTGGTATAGTGGCCAGGCGGCGTTTAATGCCGTAGTGTTCAGTTCGGCAATGAATGATTTCAGCACGACCACAAATAGCTATGCCGCAGCAACAAGTTCGACAGGCGGTGGATCGACAGGCGGTGGGGCCTCTGGCGGAGGCGGTGGCGGAGGTGGTGGCGGAGGCTGGTAGGTACTAGCATCGCTCCGTAAGCATAGGTATTTTGTACCAGAGTTGCTATGATAGCCACATGAGTAGCTATAAAAACGACCGTTCCCGCTATATACTTTTAGCAAAAATTTTTGTCATAATTGCCGTAGTTGGCGCTGGAATGTTGATATACGCCAGCGTTGGGGATGACCCATCTCATGTGGCATTTAGTCTGATTGCGTTCGTTATTTCCGTAGCTGCGCTGATCATGACGACCTTGCAGAGTCTGTCTATCTCGCGACAAGTGCGTATGACCGAGCGAGCAGCGCGCCTGGTGCACGAAACTGCCGGGCAGCTAGAGAGACTTGTAAAGGAAGATCACCGTCTGGAGCGCGAAATCAGGGAAGATATCAGGCTCGATCGAGCAATCATTGCGGTTCTGGAGGATCATGGAGTGGGGGATAGCGACGAGCAGCGCAATACTGTCGCGCGCAAGATCACACGTAAACTGAACGAAGTCGCCAAATAGGCGACTTTTTCTACGGCGCAGTAGTTGACATATTATAGTACCTTGTATAACATAGAACTATGATACAAAATAGTGATGTTAAAACAGCGAAAGGTACTCTCTATGAACGATAGCGAAGCGTATGCAGAGCAACTCGCGACCCAGCTGCGAAAAGGATTTTTGGCATACTGCGTGCTGCGGGTTTGTGCGAATGAGCCACGATATACAAGCGATATCATTAAGCGACTGAGCGAGGCGGAGCTCGTGGTAGTGGAGGGGACGATTTATCCGCTACTGAGCCGACTGCAAAAGGATGGCTTGCTGGCACATGAGTGGCAGGAGAGCGAACAGGGGCCACCGCGTAAATACTACCGAGTGACGGATTTTGGCCGAGAGGTTGAGCTGGGAGTGAGTAAAAAAATCGAAGCATTAAACCAAACGTTGAAGAAGATATAAGGAAATACTATGAACGAAATTACACGAATCCATTTAGCTGCGACGCCGTTTAACATCGAGGTAGGTGCCAAGAAGCAGCTCGAAAAATACCTCGACGCAATCAAAACAGCCCTGCAGGCTGACGATGATACGCTGCGCGAGATCGAAGTGCGCATTTGTGAACTGTTGGCAGAACGCGGTGTGTCTGGGGAAAGAGTGATTACCGCAAGCGACGTCGAGGAGATAGAGCGGCGCCTCGGGGAGCCTGCTGACTTTACTGATGAAGATGCTGCACCAACTAACTCGCAGGCGGCGAGTGGTAAGCGATTGATGCGTGATGAAGAGCGAGGTATACTCGGTGGCGTGTTAGCGGGTATCGCAGCGTATATGGGTGTGGATGCCGTCTGGGTACGCCTCGCTGCTATCGTACTCGCGTTTGTGTCGTTTGGAACGGTCGCACTAGTATACGTCGTGTTGTGGCTGGTACTACCATCGGCAAAAACGGCGACCGATAAGCTGCAGATGGCCGGCAAGCCTGTGACGCTCTCTGCTCTGAAGGATAATGCGGGTTCAGGTACCGTTTCTACAAAGGTAAAGCCATTTGTTGTTGTGCTACGGGTTATCCTCGGGCTCGGTTTCGTGGTGATGGCAATCGGTGCAATTGGCACTACCCTTGCCGCGTTGGTAATGGGCGTTCCTGCGCTGCTGCATAATAGCGATTTGGCAAATGCCTGGCTAATCGGGGCGTATGTCCTGTTGGTTGTGAGTGGTGTACTGTTTACGCTACTAATGATTCTGGCTGCCTATGTGTCATTTGCCTGGCGGTTTACCAAGGTGATAGGGTATAGTGCGCTGGCGATTGTAATCGTGGGGCTAGTGACTGCAAGTGCAGGATTTGGCGCAGGCATCTATGGCTCTAGCGTTATGAACGATCAGGTGATTTCACTCACAAAAGAGGAGAAGCTGCCACTGAATGAACTGAATGGTGCACAGGGTCTGGTAATCGATAGTGAAAACGTTCCTGTGGAATATCGTGAGTCCGAGGGGCCGGCTCGTGCAGAAGTAACAATGCTTCAACGAGGCGGGGCGAAAATTAAAATGAGTGCTACCCGTGATGGCGATATCGTTACGATTAGTGCTAAACGGACTGAGAGCGACAGGGATCAGTGTTTCCTGTTTGGTAATTGTCATCTTGGATCCGAACAGATCATCGTCTATGGTCCGTCCCTAAAGGATATCGATGTGAAACATGGGACACTGAGGTATACAGACGGAAATGTACAGGATATCCGAGCGACTGTACGAAACGACGCATCGCTTGTTCTGGATGGAACAACAGTGAGTGTATTGAACGCGACTATCGAAAAAAATGCAACGCTCTACGCAGATACTTCGTCTGTCACTACGGCTAACCTCGGGGTGAGCGGTAGTGGATGGGCACGGGTGGGGGTTGTTGAGCAATTAGACATTAATGCTCCTACATCTTGCCCCGCCTCGAGTATGACCGAGATTGTGGCGGATCGTGTGGGTACACTTAAGATGAACGGTGAAGTAATGCCGTCAGCGTATATAACAGAAGGTGGATGCGTCAAGGTAACGATTGATAGCCTAGACGAGGCGTCTGGTAGTGACTCGTAGCTAAAGACTCCCATAGAAAATGCGCCGGCTGTTCTGTCGGCGCATTTTTTACGGGGGATGTTTCGGGCTGCATGTTAGCATAAACATCTCGAAACAAGTACAATGGGATAAACGATAGGAGCGGGGATGATAGAAGTAAAACATATTATAAAAACATACGGGAAAAAGGACCATATCTTTACTGCGCTAGATGATGTGAGTTTTAGCATTCCAGACGGAGCAAGCGTAGCAATTCTAGGAAAGTCGGGTAGTGGTAAATCCACCCTGATGCACACAATGAGCGGCCTAGACCATCCGGATACGGGTGAAGTGCTGGTTGACGGCGAGGATATTTTGAAGCTCAAGAAAAAAGCTGTTGATCGGTTCCGCGCAACAAAGATGAGCTTTATATTTCAATCTTTCTTTGTGCAGGCGAACGAAAGTTGTTACGACAATGTGAGCTTGCCACTTGAAATTGCAGATGTTCCCATGAAGGAGCGCAAGCAGCGCGTCACTGCGGCGCTCGAGGCAGTCGAGTTGGGTGACAAGATTAAACAAAAGGCGAAGAACCTATCAGGTGGGCAGAAGCAGCGCCTGGCAATCGCTCGAGCAATCGTCAATACGCCGCAAATCTTGTTTGCGGATGAGCCAACCGGAAATCTGGATAGCACGACAGGCGAAGTGATTGAAAAATTACTTTTTGGCTACACGAAAAAGAATGGGACGACCCTTATTGTGGTCACCCATGACCCAGATTTGGCGGAGAAGTGTGATATACAAATCCGAATCAAGGATGGCAAAATCGAATCGATTTCCGAATCGTCTTCACCTGCTAAAAAACCGACAGCTCACACCGGGAGGACTCAATAATGAGAACGACAGATATCATACGTCGCGCTGGCCGCAGCCTAAAGCAAGCAAAAGCCAGGACGCTTCTAACAAGTCTCGCTATCGCAGTGGGTGCGTTTACCTTAACCCTTTCTATTGCTGCTGGTGAAGGCTCGCGCGAGTACGCGGACAAGCTGGTAGGATCAAACATCAACCCACAGGCTCTGTTTATAGCAAAAGACAAGTCATTATTTGGTGGGGATGGCGACCCAAGTGCACGTTCGGGGCCAAAGGAATATGATCCTGATGTAACCACGCAAAACGGCATGGCATACAAGCAGATGACCCAAGATGACGTAGACAAGCTACAGGACCGCGATGACCTGGAAGCAGTAATTCCAATTTATCAAGTTTCGTTTAAATACTTCACTATTGAAGGTCAGACAAAGCAGTATACGTCAGATGTCGTGGCCTACGATTCAGGTATTCGAAACGACACGGCGGCCGGAACGCTACCGTCGCTCGGTAAGCAAATTGGTAATTCGGACATTGTTGTGCCGGAAAGTTACGCCAAGGCTCTTGGTCTTACACCCGAACAACTCGTTGGTAAAAAACTGACACTCGTACTAGAGCGTCCGTCGGCGGCTCCGAGCGAAGCAGAGATACAACGTATTATCACAACTCAGGGTACTGCGGGTTTGAGTGCGCTCGCCAAGGGTGAGACAGAAGAGAAGGTGTTTACTGTTAGCGCCGTGACTAAAAAATCGGCGACAGCCCTAACGGGTTCAACCTCACTCATGGTGTCTAATGAACAGGCTCGTTCGATGGCGGAATTCCTAACGCAAAATACTAACAACTACCAAAAATACATGGCAGTAACCGCACGCGCAAAGGCGGGGCAAGATCCCGAGGCGGTCAAATCATCACTCGAAAGCCAAGGCTATGTTGCGCAGACAGCTAGGGACTTGCAGGGACTGTTGTTTACGATTGTTAATATCTTGATGGGTATCGTGATGGGCTTTGGTATTATTGCACTGATCGCATCTGTGTTCGGTATCATTAATACACAGTACATTAGCGTGCTCGAGCGTACTCAGCAGATTGGACTCATGAAGGCGCTCGGTATGCGTGGCAAGGACGTTGCAAAGCTATTTCGTTACGAGGCAGCCTGGATTGGATTCCTGGGTGGTGTTATCGGATCGGTCGCCGCATGGGCGGCAGGTTCAGCACTCAACCCGTTGATTACGAAGCAGCTTGAACTGGGCGAGGGCAACTACATTCTCGTGTTTGAACCGCTACCGATAGTGATTTTGATTGGTGTACTGATGCTTATTGCAGTCGTGGCCGGATACCTTCCGGCGCGCAAGGCTGCAAAGCTCGATCCAATAGAGGCACTGCGAACAGAATAGTCTAAAAAATGGAAACCGTCTCTACAAAGAGGCGGTTTTTTGGTACAATAAACCTATGTTAGATATCCGTTACATCCGTGAAAATCCAGAACGAGTCGCAGAGTTTTCCAAACAAAAAGGCTACGATGTTAACGTAGAGCGTGTTTTAGTACTTGATACTGAGCGCCGCGAGTTGCAGCAAAAAACGGATAGTTTACGTGCGGAACGTAATAGTATTGCTGATGCTATGAAGCAATCCGGCGGTAAGCCTACTCAGGAATCGATCGACCGAGGACGCGAGTTAAAGACTGAACTAGCGCTACTAGAGGAGCAGCTAAAGTCTCTTGATCAAGAGTTCACGACTCTTATGTGGGGGATTCCAAACGGCCTACAAGACGATGTCCCAATTGGCGGCGAAGAAGATAGCGTTGAAATAAAGAAATGGGGCGATCAGCCAACTGGTGCGATTGATCATCTTGATTTTGCAGTGAAACGTGACTGGGTGGATTTTGAGCGCGGTGCAAAAGTTGCGGGCGCGAAGTTCTACTACTTAAAAGGTGACTTGGCATTGCTCGAAAATGCGATTACGCAATATGCGCTGGATTTTGTGACGAAAAAAGGCTTTACCTACATGACCGTACCAAATATGGTAAACGGTCGTATTGCAACAGGTACAGGGTTTGCACCGCGGAGTGACAGTCAGAGTGACGAGTATTTTATCGAAGGCGAGGACTTGTCGCTGATCGCAACCGCCGAGATGCCACTAACGGGGTATCATGCTGATGAAATTATTGATGAAGATAAACTGCCGCTACTATATGCAGGCTTGAGTCCGTCATATCGTAAAGAAGCGGGGACATATGGCAAGCATGCTCGCGGGTTATTCCGCGTTCACCAGTTCAATAAACTCGAGATGTATGCGTTTACGACGCCAGAACAAAGCAAAGAAATCCATGAAAAAATCTTGGCAATCGAAGAAGAGATTTGGCAGTCTATTGGTATCCCTTATCATGTCATTAATATCGCAAGTGGCGACCTCGGTGCGCCGGCTAGCAAGAAGTATGACATTGAATACTGGTCACCAGTCGATAGCATGTACCGCGAATTAACCAGCTGTTCTAACTGTACCGACTTCCAGGCGCGTAACCTAAACATCCGTGTCCGCCGCAAGGACGGCACCGTCGAGACACTTCATACGCTTAACGGTACAGCCGTATCGTTAGCGCGTTCACTTGTCGTTGTCATCGAGCACTTCCAGAATGCAGACGGCACGCTAACTGTACCTGAAGTACTTCGACCGTACATAGGCGGCCGTGAAGCACTCTAGACCTTAATTCTTAATGCAGCATTATTGAGGATAAAGACAGAAAAAACTGTAGTACAGAAGAGTGTATGAAAGTACTACATTTTCACACGAGATTATCCATAAATGGTATAATAGATGTACAACCAAATAGAATATTTTATATTCAAGGAGGGTAGTAAATAGATGATCAATGCCATCAACATCACTGGAGTCAAGTACGACTTGGACGAACCGACTAAACGGTATGTGATTAAAAAGATAGGACGATTGGACCGTTACCTTCCGCGGCACGCACGCAAAAGCGCCGTGGCTGACGTTAAACTAAAACTGGTCAACCAAAAACATGGCAATAAATACGAAGCGGAAGTTATCATTCATGTGCCTGAAAAGACATTAACTGCAAAAGATACAACTGTTAATGTTTTGGCTGCTCTGGATATTGTCGAATCAAAACTCGCGATGCAACTTCATCGTTACAAAGAAGAGCATATTCCTCACATAGGTAAGCGCGGTGTATTGGCGCGGTTTAAGCGTAGCTACGCGCGCGAAGTGTAGATTGATTGCTTTTGCACTATAGAATGGTAGTTTATTACCTTTTAGGATAAAACCACTGTTATTTCCCGTTACATAGGGTATAATAATAACAGTAATTTTCAGACCGCATTGACGTTCGTAATCGTGCGAATCGTCATATGCATTCAGGAGTAAGGGTATTTCTATGGTCAGTCGACAAAAGGTGTTAACAAAGGTATTTGGTGATCCGCAAAAGCGGCTTATAAAAGCTCTCGAAAAGCGAGTTGTGGGTATCAATGCGCTGGGTGATAAATATAAAAAAATGAGCGATGCTGATCTGCGTAAGCAGACGGACGTTCTAAAGAAGCAGCTTGATAAAAATGGTACGACGCTTGATATGCTTCTACCGGAAGCATTTGCGCTCGTACGCGAGGCGAGCGATCGTGTTCTTGGTATGCGCCATTTCGATGTACAGCTGATGGGTGGAATCGTACTTCACGACGGCGACGTTGCAGAGCTGAAGACTGGTGAAGGTAAGACGTTGATGGCGACACTGCCAAGCTACTTGAACGCGCTTGAAGGTAAAGGTGTACACCTCGTCACCGTCAACGATTATCTTGCGCAGCGTGATGCAAGCTGGAACGGTGAGCTGTTTGATTTTCTCGGTCTTTCGACTGGGGTTATCATTAACGACGCTTCATTTGTTTATGATAAGGACTATGACAACGATGCGCACGAAGACCCAAAGATGCGTAAACTGCGTCCTGCGACGCGTAAAGAAGCATACGATGCCGACATTACCTACGGTACAAACAACGAATTCGGGTTTGACTATCTGCGCGACAACATGGTTAATGATGCAAAAGAACTACGTCAGCGTCATTTGAATTTTGCGATCGTTGACGAAGTCGACAGTATCTTGATTGATGAGGCTCGAACGCCACTTATTATCAGCGCTCCTGCTGCAGAAAATCCAGATAGCTACCTGCAATTTGCAAAAATTGCGGCAAGATTAACTGAAAGTGATTATATTCTTGATGAAAAACGCCGAAGCGTATCGCTAAGCGATGACGGTGTAGAGAAGGTCCAAAAAATGTTGGGTATAAAAAACTTATACACACCAGGATATGTTCGTTCTGTCTACCACATGGATCAGGCACTTAAAGCGCAAACACTGTTTCGACGGGACAAAGACTATGTTGTCACTAACGATGGTGAAGTAATCATCGTCGACGAACATACAGGCCGATTGATGCAGGGTCGTCGTTATAACGAAGGTCTTCATCAAGCAATCGAAGCAAAAGAGAACGTGCCTGTGCTGCAGGAGAGTATGACGCTGGCAACAGTATCATTCCAGAACTATTTCCGTCTTTATAGTAAGCTATCGGGAATGACCGGTACGGCATTTACCGAAGCCGAAGAGTTCCAGCAGATTTATAGCCTTGATGTGGTTCAGGTTCCGCCGAATCGTCCTATTACTCGTATCGATAAAGAAGATCTTATCTTTAAATCAGAAAAGGGTAAACTTAAAGCTGTTGCCAATGCAATTCAAGAGCATAACAAGGCTGGTCGTCCAGTACTTGTGGGTAGCGCATCGATTGCAAAGAATGAAATGATTGCAGAATACCTCGATAAGCAAAACGTAAAATATGAAATCCTTAACGCCAAGAATAACGAGCGTGAAGCAGCTATTATCGAAAAAGCTGGTCAAAAGGGAGCGATTACACTTGCAACAAATATCGCTGGTCGTGGTACAGATATCAAGCTTGGCGAAGGTGTCGTAGAGCTTGGTGGACTTGTTGTGATCGGAAGTGAACGACATGAATCTCGCCGTATTGATAACCAGCTGCGTGGTCGTGGTGGACGTCAGGGTGATCCAGGCGAGACACAATTCTATGTATCAACCGAAGATGATTTGATGCGAATTTTCCAGGGTGAGCGAATTGCCAGCCTCATGGATCGACTTGGAGTTGATGAAGATACACCGATTCAAAATAAAGCTGTCTCAAAAACGCTCGAAGCCGCTCAAAAGCGCGTTGAAGGATACAACTACGATACACGTAAAAATGTTGTTCAATACGACAACGTGATTAATCGCCATCGTCGTGTTGTGTATGTGATTCGTCGTAAAATTCTTGAAGGTGATGAAATCAAGCCAGAGATTGAACGATTGATCGAAGAAAAGGTACGTGAGCTAACGGCGGTACCAGCAAAGAACAACAAGAACTTTGTCGAGCAGTTTAAAGCAGTATTTCCTCTAGAAGAAAAGATTATCGCTGATATCGGCGCCGAAAAGAAAGACAAACTACGTTTTGATAAAGCAAAAGCGGCAGTCACAAAGCTATATGCTACAAAAGAAAAAGAGCTAACTGTTGAAATCATTCGACAGGTCGAGCGCCAGGTATATTTGACCGTCCTCGACACTCTATGGATGCAACACCTTGAGAATATGCAACATCTGCGCGAAGGTATTCACTGGCGTAGTGTTGGACAACGTGATCCACTTGTTGAATATCGTTCAGAGTCACAAAAATTGTTCGAAAGTTTGCAGGCAACACTTCGTGACGAGGTGATCCGTGAAGTAATGCATGTACATCCAAGTGACGTTACAGTTGATGCGACTGACTATGACACTGAACTGACAAAGCTTGCCCAAGACGCAACGACTAAAGGTGTCAACGAAATTACTGGCGGTGAAGAAACCCGAGACGGTGATTTTGGCAAAGTCAAAAAAGCCGCAACTGAAGGCGATGTAAATAAAGTAAAGAATGACGCACGCAAAAAAAAGAAAACGCAGCGCCAAAATCGTAAGAAAAACCGCAAATAGTGTGGAGATAGGTCAAGTATGAAACACACTGTTGAAGAGGTGCGATTAAAGAATGGCGCCAGAGGTTTATTGATTGACGTCCCTGGTGCGACGGTAATGAGCTTTCAGTTTCAGTTCCGTGCCGGTAATCGATATGTCGAAAACAAAGATATATACGAAACGGCGCACATTATGGAACATATGGCGTTTGGTGCAAATGCCAAGTTCAGAAACGAACATGATTTTGAAGCTGAATTCACAAAGAACGGCGCATACCATAATGCCTATACGAGCGATATGTCTATGGTGTATGTCGCAGACTGTGCTGATTTTGAGTGGGAAAGAATTTTTGAATTACAGCGTGTGTCTATCTGTCAGCCCCGATTTAACGGCGATGAGTTAGAAGCTGAAAAAGGCAATGTAAAAAGCGAGCTAACTGGTTACCTGAATAATCACAACCGTGTACTGTGGCCAAAAGTACAACAGCTACTTGGTGAAGACGTCTACACATTTAACCAACGGCTAAAGACTATTCCTAATGTCACGCTAAAGAACATCCGTGATCATCACGCGAGAACTCATACGTCAAATAACATGCGATTTGTCATATCAGGCAAATTACTTGGGCGAAAAAGTGAGATTAAACGTCAGCTAGAAGAGTGGGAGCTGTCACCTGGTGAGCGATTCGAAGCTCCTAAAGATGAATTTAAATCTGGCAATCCAACATTGATCCGCCGCAAAGAAGCTTCAAACCTTACATTTGCGTGGTCAATGATTATTCCCCGTGAACTCAGTGACGAAGAATCAGACGCAATGAACTGTCTTGATCATATTTTGACAGGTACGATGCACTCGCGTATTTACGGTTCTGCTCGTAAAAAGGGTCTGGCATATGGAATGTTTAGCGATACTTCTGTAGGATTCCACGATAGTAGCTGGGATTTTGGTGGGCAAGTAAACCTTGATACGGCCGATGGACTATTTGATATTATCGTTCGCGAGCTAAAACAAGTGCTTGACGGTAACATTACTGAAGCAGAGATTGATGCTGCTAAATCATACGCCCTTGGACGGCACCAAATGGGTGCGCAAACGGTTGCACAGATTAGTAATTTCTATACTAATCGCTATTTTGCCGATGGCGTGGTTAAATCGTACGAAAAAGTTCCCGATTCAATCAAAAACACCTCTCGTGAGCTTATGATTGATACCGCCCGAGAATTTATCGCTCATAACATTACCGTTCTTGCGGGTGTAAGTAGCGGTGAGCGAAGTGAAATAGTTGCACTAAACGATAAACTCGAAACATTGTTCCGAGCTGCGTAAACGGAGTATAATAGCCGTATGAACGTTGCGATCGCAGGCTATGGAGTTGAAGGACGGGCAAATTACGAGTATTACTTTAACCAAGGACATACCGTCACTATTGTTGACGAGCGCAATCTGAGCGCCACCGATCTTCCTTATGGCGTTTCTGCGCTACTAGGCGAGGGCGCTTTTAGCCGACTAGATGGATTTGATATAGTCGTTCGCACGGCTGGGCTCGCGCCGTCAAAAATAAAGACGGACGGCAAAATATGGTCAGGAACAAATGAATTTTTCCAACGATGTCCCGCGCCAATTATCGGGGTTACAGGCAGCAAGGGGAAGGGCACGACGTGTAGTCTTATAACCGCGATTTTACGATCGGCTGGATATACCGTTCACCTCGTCGGTAATATCGGAGACCCAGCGATTACAGAACTTGAAAATATAAAACCAGAAGATATTGTCGTCTATGAAATGAGTAGTTTTCAGCTATGGGACGTCGAAAAATCTCCTCACGTTGCAGTAGTGCTTTATATTGAACCGGAGCACCTTGATGTCCATAAGGATCTAAACGACTATATCGACGCTAAAGCACACATTGCCAGATATCAGACAGAACACGATATCATCATATATAACCGTGAAAATAATTATGCACGGAAAATAGCGGATGAATCTAAAGCGGCAAGAATTCCGTATCAGCACGAAAAAGCGGTTCATGTTTCGGAGGGGTATTTCTGGTTTGGCGAGACCCAACTTTGTTCAACTGAGGCACTGTTACTCCCAGGCGACTTTAACCTAGATAATGCCTGCGCAGCAATCACGGCCACATGGAAATGGGTAAAAGATCCTGCCATTATCGGTAATGGGTTGAGCAGCTTTATAGGGTTACCTCACCGCCTGCGACTGGTTCGTGAAGTGAGTGGAGTAAGGTACTACGATGATAGCATCGCGACGATTCCTGGAGCGACACTCGCCGTTATGAAAGGATTTGCTGACCCAAAGATTATGATTTTAGGTGGATCCGACAAGGGGGCTGATTACAAAGTTCTTGCCGAAGCAATCGCCAATACAAACGTGATGCATGTAATTTTGATTGGGTCAGAGGCCTCGAAAATCGAAAAGGCACTACATAAAGCAAAAATGAAAGCGACCATTAATATGGGAAGTGACGTAACGATGGCGGATATTGTAGCCGAAGCCCATGAACTTGCCGAGGCAGGTAATGTTGTCATCTTGAGTCCCGCTTGTGCAAGCTTTGGTATGTTTAAAAATTACGTTGATCGCGGTGACCAGTTTATCGCGGCCGTGAATGCGTTATAATAAAGTAAATGCAACCTTTGTTAAAAAGAGTCCAGACGTTACGTGGAGAAATCGACACGGCATACAACCAGCTTGCTATTGACGAAAAGCGGGTTCTTTTATCGCACCTAGACGAAGAACTATCGCGGCCAGAACTTTGGAACAATCCCACACACGCACAAGATGTCGGCAGGCAACAGTCGGCACTGCTTGCCATGGTTGAACCCTGGGAGCTGCTGAGAGCGCAGGTGAGTGATATCGTTGAATTAATGGAAATGGGTGACGATAGTCTGCTTGCAGAATTCGAAGGGCAAGTGAGCGCGTTCGAGACAGAGTTTTCTATGCGAAAGCGCGAACTATTATTTAGCGGTGAATATGATGATCATAACGCAATTATTCGCATTACCGCTGGCGTCGGTGGTACCGATGCGCAGGACTTTGCCGAAATGCTAGAACGGATGTATCTTCGCTGGGCAGAAAAAGCACACATGCCGACGACTCAAGTCGAGCGTTCGACAGGTGAAGAGGCCGGAATAAAAACGAGTGTCATCGAAGTGAGTGGACCGTATGTGTACGGCAAACTGCGAAGTGAGAACGGCGTACATCGATTAGTTCGTTTGAGTCCGTTCAATAGCGACAATTTACGCCAAACAAGTTTTGCACTCGTTGAGATTCTACCGCAGATTGATACTCCCGATGAAGTAAAAATCGACGATAAAGATCTAAAAATCGACGTATATCGTGCGGGCGGCCACGGCGGACAGTCTGTTAATACAACTGACAGTGCAGTGCGCGTGACGCACTTGCCAACAAATATAGTCGTTGCAATCCAAAACGAACGTTCGCAGTTACAGAATAAAGAAACAGCGATGAAGATTCTTCGGTCTAAATTGGCGCAGCTACAAGTCGAGCAACATGCTGCTGACATCTCGGAGCTTCATGCGGGTGAATCGGCAAATTGGGGCAGTCAAATCCGTAACTACGTGCTGCATCCGTATACGCTTGTCAAAGACACTCGTACTAAATACGAAGAAAAAGACCCTAGCTCTGTCTTAGACGGCAAGATCGATGGATTTATTACCTCATATCTTGAAGCTAATTTAAAATAAAGGCTGAAGCATAAGCATATTGACTTATTATAGTATAAGTGTATAATAATGTTCACTATGGCTGAATATAATAATTATCGCCCGCAGAATCCAAACGTATCCCACGAAGATACGCAGACGCGCCAAGCACATAACAAAGCTGAAAAAAGAAATAAACTGCTTGCATTAGGCGTGCCACTCGCAGTCCTGGGTGCGGTCGCAGCAGCGGCTATTGGCGTCAAGACGACATCGGCTTTCTCTCATGAAGTGTCCGGAACGGCCATATCGATTTATGCTCATGAGGACGAAATATCTAAAAGAGAGGCGGCTGTTGCTGCGCACGAAATCGCACATCGTTACGATAACGGATGCAAAATTGAGACTATTGTCGATTCGCGCCATGCGTCCGAGATGCTTCCTGAATCAATGCAGGACACGACGACGGTCATGATGACGCTTAATCTAGAAAGGTCAGAAGCAGCGGACGCGGCAATGCGTCAATACGCAGACGATGACCAAGTGAAATGGTTTAATCAGATGGATTTACGAGCTGTGTCCTATGACGAAGACGGCAATTTTGACGGTTCCATTAAGGTAGGTAATCAAGGACAGTCAGCCCTTAGTATAAACGAACAGAACTCACTCTTTATGCAGCCTGACGGCAGTTATAACGTTCGTATGGCGCTATATCTCCCTGGAGAATCATCGACTGATCAAAAGCGACCGGTTAAATTTTCTCTCGAAACGCAGTCGTGGTACGATGACGATATTAGTACGACAGAAATAAATAACGTAGCCTGTGAAGGCACAATTGTCTACAAAGACGACACCTGGCAACTTGCCAAATAGTTGCGCTTGTAGTCGTACATTTACTATCTATAGATTCGAGGTTAGAATACCTCGAATATAGTTTCAACCATTATTATCCGAGGAGAGAGCATGCGCACTACGTCACGTACTTCCGTGCGAAATCTTGAGTTGTAATGTCATTTTGCTATTGGTGTTTAAGTTTTGTTTAACAAAACTTATGCTATAATAATCATAGTAATGATTCTGCTAGATAGGGTAACAAAAACATACGGAAAAGACATGAAACCTGCGTTAAACCGCATAAGTCTTCATGTTGAGCCGAAAGAATTCGTCATTATTGTCGGTACCAGTGGTGCCGGTAAATCGACGCTTTTAAAGTTGCTCACTCGAGAAGAAAAGCCAACGAGCGGCAAGATCGTCGTGGGGGGTATCGACTACGATACTCTCAAAGACAAGCATATTCCGCTGCTGCGCCGCAAAATTGGTGTTGTGTTTCAGGACTTTAAACTGCTTCCGCAGCGTACTGTGTACGAAAATATTGCCTTTGCGCTAGAGATTGCGGGCATGACGAGCCGTGAAATCAAAAGCACTGTACCAAAGGTTATCGAACTTGTCGGCCTAAATGGCAAGGAAAAGAATTTTCCACATCAGCTATCTGGTGGTGAACGTCAGCGTGTCGCTATTGCCCGTGCAGTCGTTCGCCAGCCGAAAATACTGATTGCAGACGAGCCAACGGGTAACTTGGACCCGCGGCATAGCTGGGATATCGTACGTTTGCTTGAGAAAATCAATAAGTACGGTACAACGGTACTATTAACAACGCACAACGTTGATATCGTAAATAAACTTCAGCGACGTGTGATTACAATTGAACACGGCAAGATTACAAGCGATCAAGCGCAGGGAAGTTATAGACAATAATATGGCAAAGAAATTAGACGCAAAATCATTTGCACAGCAAAAACGCAAACGTCGTCAGTGGCTGACGTTTGTTCGCATGTGCCGATACGGTGTGAATAACTTTAGCCGTAACGCATGGCTGACTGTCGCTGCTACTGCAGTGATGACAATAACGCTTCTTATTATATTTGCAACGTTAGCGGCGCGACAGGTGCTAGTCGACACTGTCGATGACATCAAGCAAAAGGTAGACATGTCTATTTACGTAAAGACCGACACGACTGATCAGCAGGCGGCAATGATTAAATCTCGTTTAGAGAAATTATCATCTGTAAATAAAGTGTCGTATGTTAGTCCAGTTGATGCGCAAAAAATATTTGCACAGGATAACAAATCTAACATCGAGACGCTTGATGCGCTCAACGAAGCTACAAACAAGCTACCGGGGACATTTAGCGTACAGATCAAAGACATCAACGACCCGTCGCAGCTTGATGCCTTTGTAAAGAATGACGAAGTATATCAACGCTACACTGACCCAGATCGAAAACCTTCATTTAGCGGCGAGCGACGTAGTGCAATTGAAAGTATCGGTAATGGAGTGGGATTTGCCGAAAGGGCAGGGCTTATTGCAAGTGCTATCTTTATCGTGATTTCATCGTTAATCGTCTTTAACACAATCCGCATGGCGATTTTTAACCGAAAAGAAGAGATTCAGATGATGAAGTTGATTGGTGCGGATCGTAATTTCATTCGAGGTCCATTCGTTGTCGAAGCGGTTGTCTACGGATTTATTGCGGCATTACTAGCGACAGTCCTTGGGATTGGCGGGCTGTACCTGCTAAAAGACAAACTTATCAACGGGGTGGCGATTCAGCCTACGATTGAAAGCGTTACTTTGTACGCGCCGTTTGTACTATTAGTAATGATCGTAACAGGCTCTCTTATCGGTGTTCTTTCGTCACTTCTTGCAACGCGAAAATATCTAAAGATTTAACAAATTCTAATAAAAAGTATAGTAATTTTTAATTATACCTTTGCGCGAGTGATAGCGCTTATGGTAGGATAGGTACAATGATACGAAACACCACCACACTGGTTTCGAACGCTTCCTTTGCCGCGAAAGCGTCGATCGTCGCCGCAACCGTTATGATTACTGTTGCTACACCAATGGCCTTATTTGTCTCGACGGCGTACGCTGATCAATACAGTGATCGAATTAACGCTCTTCAGGCTGAAATTAGCCAGTATCAGTCAAAAGCGGGTGAACTAAAAGGTAAAGCAGATAGCCTGCAGGGTGAACTTGATCGCCTGGCGAATGAAAAAGCTGTCATACAAGGACAAATCGACCTTTCACAGGCAAAGCATGATCAGCTTGTTGCTGATATTCAAGCAAACGAAGTAAAACTTGCAAAATCACAGGACGTACTTGGTGATATCGTTGCATCACTATATGTAGACGATAAGATATCATCAATCGAATTGTTTGCTAGTAGTAGCAATATTGGTGACTTTGTTGATAAGCAGGAATACCGATCATCTGTCCAAAAAAACCTAGCCGATACAATTACCGAAGTAAAGCGCCTAAAGAAGCAATTAGAACAGCAAAAGATTGATGCTCAACGCGAAATCGAAACAGGCAAAAATGCCCGTGAGGCGTTAGCAGCAAAAGAAGCTGAACAGCAGCAAATTCTTGATCAAACAAGAGGTGAAGAAGCTGCGTACAACGGACTTGTGGCTGACCGCGAACAGCAAAAGCTAAAAGCGCAGCAGGCACAACAAGCGGCTATCCAAGCGGCAATGCGGCGTAGTGGCGGCGGCGGTACACTGAGCGGTGGCGGTTCGCTAGGGTCTTATGCTAGCTGGGCTGGCGACTGTTACGTAGATGCTAACGCATGGTCACACGGTGGAGCCGGTGGTAATGGTCAAGATCCTTGGGGTTATGGCTGTAACCAATGTGTCAGTTATGCTGCATGGAAGATGCATCAGGTAACTGGTGTGGCTGCTAAATACTGGGGTAATGCTAACATGTGGCCCGGTAAGGCACGTGCAAATGGCTTTAACGTCTCATCACAGCCGCGTGCAAACACACTTGGTGTTATATCGGCTGGTCAATACGGTCACATCGTCTATGTTCATGGATATGACGCAGCAACCGGTACGGTGAGTATCAGTCAGTATAACGAATATATACCTGGCCAAGGCTGGGGACGCTACAGTGAGCGCACAAACGTACCTGCAGGCACTTACGATACCTATATCTATCTGTAGATACTATAAAAACCTTCTTGTGAAAATAAGAAGGTTTTTTATATTTTTCACTCATTTATTGCCATAGTCAAATAGGTCTAGACAAAACATAGTTCTTATGCTATGATCAGTAGTAATGAAACACCGGTCCACCACACCAGTTTCCAAAACAAAAACTACCGTCAAAAAAATAACACTTATATCGGTAGCTTTGTTGTTGGCGATTACGACACCTATACAGGTGGCGCAGATTGCAAAGGCTGACGAGTACGACGATCGAATCAATGCGATTCAGGCAGAAATCGAGCAATATCAGGGAAAAGCGAGCGACCTAGGCAAGCAGGCTGATACATATCAAAATGAAGTCAATCGTTTGGCTAATGAAAAGGCTGTATTGCAAAAGCAAATCGACTTAAAGCAAACAGAATATAACCAGCTAGTAGATAATATCGCTACTAATGAGCGAAAGATCGTACAAAATCAGGACGGGCTAGGGAGGACGATTGCTAGTATCTATGTAGATGACAAGATTTCACCACTAGAGATGCTTGCGAGTAGTTCAAGTATCGGCGCATATATTGATAAGCAGTCTTATCGCACGGCAGTACGTGATGAGCTAAAGAAGACAATTGTCGAAATCAAGCAGCTAAAGAAAAAGCTAGAAAAGCAAAAAACGGATGTAGAAAACAACCTGGCCGATCAGCAGGCGCAAAAAGATGTCCTTGCCGGTAAAGAAGCTGAACAGCAGCGTCTTGTCGCTCAGTTTAGGTCAAATCAGTCTGCTTACGAGAATTTATCGGTTGATCGTCAGTCCAAAAAAGAACAGGTTCAACGACAACAGCAAGAGGCGATTATCGCTGCTATGCGCCGTGCTTCAGCACGATCTGGCGGCAATTATTCTCCAGCCGTAGCTGGTGACCCAGGTAAGGGAGGCTATCCCGCTATTTACGCAAACGCATCGTACGACAGCTATGTCGCCGACAAATGGGGAATGTTCGCTCGCCAGTGTGTCAGCTATGTCGCCTGGAAAGTCGAACAGAAGAACGGCTATATGCCATACTGGGGCGGTAAAGGTAATGCCAATCAGTGGCCAGGTAATGCCCGCGCTGCGAATATCGCTACTGGATCAACCCCACGCGCTGGATCGGCAGGCGTCATATCGTCTGGTGAATATGGCCACATTGTATGGGTCGAAAAGGTAAACGGAGACGGTACTATCAATATTAGCCAGTATAACTATTGGAACGCCGGTGGATCCGGATGGGGACATTACAGCGAAATGTATAACGTATCGCCGTCTACCTACGATACCTACATCTACTTCTAGTAAATCATTCTCGTAAAACAATAGCGCATTCCCTAGGGAGTGCGCTATAATTATGTAAGCAATAATGATAGTGGAGAAGTAACTGACGTGACCGATAAGCCGCAGCCAAAGGGAGCGGGTGAGCATTCCCCCGTGCCTGCCTCGAATAAAAACGAAAAACAGAAACGATGGAGTTTTACGCCGGGTGTGTTTGTACTTGTTATCGGGGTTGCTGCCATACTAGGGTATGGAGCAGGAACACGTAATGACCAGATTTTGGCGACAGTGGCGCCAGCTTTAGGATTCAAGGTCGAGAAGAGTACGCTTGATATGTCGAGCGTGCAGACGACCTTTCAGCAGCTAAAGTCGAATTTTGACGGTACACTTGACGAAAATGCACTTATTCAGGGCGCAAGCAAGGGGCTCGTTGCGGCGGCTGGTGATCCACATACCGAGTTCTTTACACAGAAAGAGGCCGAGAAGTTTAAGGATGATTTAAGTGGTGATATTGGCGGTGGCATTGGTGCCGAAATCGGTATGCGTGAAGAAAAGCCAACGGTGATCCGTACATTAAAAGACACGCCGGCTGAAAAATCCGGACTTGCATCTGGCGACGTATTGCTTGCCGTAAACGACGAAGCGGTCGGCAAGCAGACTGTTGACAAAATAGTGCAGAAAATTCGTGGTGACGTGGGCTCGACGGTAAAGATTGCCGTGTCTCGTGACGACGAAAAGAAAGAATTTACGATAACCCGAGAAGAAATTACCAGTCCAAGCGTTGATTCACGAATTGAAGCGGATACTGGCATCATAAAGATATCTCGTTTTGACGAAAAGACAGGTGAGTCTGCACGGGCAGCTGCGCAAGAATTCATGAACAAGGGTGTGAAGAAAGTAGTGCTTGATCTACGGGACAACGGCGGCGGGTACCTGACTGCGGCACCAGAGGTAGCTGGACTATGGATAGAAGATAAAGTTATCGTAAGTGAGCGACTGAAGGGCAAGTCGACCGATGAGCAACGTTCTGGAAGCAACGCGATACTCGCAGGTATGCCAACGGTCATTTTAGTTAATGGCGGGACGGCAAGCGCGAGTGAGATTGTCACTGCGGCAATGAAAGAGTATAACGTCGCTACGATCATTGGCGAAAAGACATACGGCAAGGGTACTGTTCAGACGATGGTAGAGCTTGATGGTGGTGCGTTACTGAAGGTAACAATTCAACGATGGTTTACGCCCATGGGTAAGAACGTCGACGGTAAAGGAATTACCCCAGACAAAGTCGTAGAGCTAAAAAGGGCAGATGTAGATGCTGAACGTGATCCACAACTCGATGCCGCCAAGGCATGGCTTGCGAAGTAGTCACGGGTACAGTACACTAAAGGTATTATGCAAGACGAACCAAAAAAGAAAATCCTACTCGTAGAAGATGATATTGCGCTTGCCGCAGTATACCGTTCACGCCTTGAGCTTGAAGACTTTGAGACAAAAGAAGTTAATAACGGCGAAGAAGCACTTGCCGCGGCAAAAGACTTTCAGCCAGACCTTATATTACTTGATGCAATGATGCCAAAAATCAGTGGATTCGATGTTCTAGATATTTTGCGAAATACGCCAGAAACGGCAAATATTCGTGTCATTATGTTGACGGCGCTTAGCCAGCCAAAAGATAAAGAACGTGCTGAAGCATTAGGCGTTGACGATTACCTCGTCAAATCACAGGTAGTTATTGGCGATGTTGTTGCGCGTGTGCGACATCACCTAGGGCTTGATAATCAAGCTGACACAAGTGTGCCACAGCAGCAATCTCAGCTGTAGTTATCTTGTTCGATAGAAGAGGTTCCTGGTCTCTATAGGAAGCGAAGCGTGCACATGCAGCTACCTTTTATCACCGACATCATCCCGAGAACAGATCTGGGATGATGTCGATTTTAGATTGATGCATAACTCTGCAAAGTTTATTTATATTTTCGATAGGGGCTGGCTGCGAAAATTATTCACAAATTAAAATAAGCTAATTAAAATAAGCTCCCGTGGGAGCTTATTTTAATACTGAGTAAGTTAGGGTGTTATGCCGCTTGGCGAACAGTAACTTGTGTGCGAGGTGCAGTTTTGCCAGTAAATTTAGTCTTGCGTACCTTTGCAAATTCAACGACACCGTCAACGGCAGCGTGAATAGTAAAGTTTTTGCTGATAAATGTGCCTGGGCCAGCAATTTTTGTGCTACCAGTTTGTCGTACGAGTACTTCACCTGTACGTACTTTTTGGCCGCCAAAACGCTTAACGCCGAGACGTTGACCTGCATTGTTGTGGATGTTTTTACTGGAACCACCAGCTTTGACATGTGACATGTGGCAAACTCCTTAGTTTTTATAACAAAATCTAATCTATTGTAATCAATAATAGGGAATTCGTCAACCCCTTTGGCTACAGGGGAATACGATAACATAAGTGCTATTGACAAATAGTCAAATAATTGCTATAATGCATTTAACATTCGGATACCTCACTGCTACAGAAAGGAGTCCGCAATGTCGGACTTCAAATCTTCACATGCTTTATTCGTACGGGCAATCTTCGGCTGCGGAGCAGCGCTCGTCATCATTGGTGGGTTCGCTGTCGCCCAGGGCGGCGGGGTATCCAACCAGGAGTCCGATGTAGGCAGTCGTACTGTGTCAACCCTGGCGTCCTGCCAGGGTAATCTGGACTGGCCCGTACGTGGCATCATGCCCTTGCGCGTGACGAAAGTCGTGAACGAGGGTGAGACCGTCTGGGGTCAGATCAGTGCTCAGATCAGGGCGGACAATCCGGATATCCCGGATTCCGATCTCGATCGACGCACTCTGCAGCTCGTCAAAGAGCTCAAGATCTTCGTCAATCCCGACGAGGTCCCTGCCGGGTTCAGATTTGTGATGCAGTGGAAGGAGTCAGGGTTCGCGATGACACATCTCGTCGAGGAGGTCACTCCCGACCAGCCTCTCGTCGCTTCGTACGCAGATGCGTGTCGACAGGTGAATTAAGATTTGAACCGGGTAGCTATACCTGATTACTGAGAAGTAGCAAAAATAGCGCTACCCCTGATGACGCAATGTCATCAGGGGTAGTAGATAGACCTTAGGGGTCTTTTTTATTTGGTTATTTTTTAGTAAGTACGAGTAGTTCGCGGGCGACAACTTGATCTTCGCGGTAGTAGAGCAAATCACTTGCGCGTACATTATGTAATTCGACTTGTTCGTAGCCTAGTTGCGCAAGATTATTAATCAACGGAAGATGGGTAAAGCCACCATCGACATCTCGCCATGCTGGAACGGCGACACACAGTGGCGTGCCAGGTTCAAGTTGGTGGCCGATATTGCGGAGAAAATCTGAGATAATGTGATCACAGTTACCGCGAACTTCAATAAGTTTAGAGTTGGACGGCGGCGCGCTAAATGGCTGTCCGAGGTACGTCTCGGTGGCGACGGCATCGATTGGCTGTTGCCACGACGTCTTCATTGCATCACCTTGGGCGACTTTGTAGTCTGCGGTAGTGTGCGAGATTGTCTTGATCCAATCTAGATTAATGCGAGAATAATCAATCATTTTATCAGATAGGTCAGTGCCATAGGCATTGTAGTCAAGTAACAATGCTTCTTGCAACAGTACGCCCGTTCCGCAGAATGGATCAAGGATTGTCGGATAATCTCCGCCATCATTAGGGGTAGGAGTGGCGAGGTTGATCATGATTTGTGCAAGCTTTGGAGGCAGCATGCCAACGAACGCATCACGCTTTGGTCGTTCTTGGTCGCGGCGGGCAAGCGAGGTGATATTCTGCGCACCGATACTTTCTGCTATAACAATCTTGCCATTTTTAGCGCGTACAATCAGCAGTTCGACTTTATTGTCAGACAAGCCTAATTTGTTATGATGGCTGGTCGCGGTGTTGAGCGCGATTTCGGCGTTAGGGATTAAACGAAGACTAACGTTCTTTTCTTTCAGTTTACCCTTTAATATAATGCCGGTTTTTTGCACTTCTCGCGGGGAAACATCAAATCCATAGACACTGAGTCCAAGCGTAATTTTACCTTCATGATCAGACCAAGCTTGTGTGTAGGCTTGAACAAGTTTCATACTCGCACGGCGCCAGTCACCATGGGGAAGCTCGGCGACAATACGGCCGGCTTTTTGTGTGCCACCGACGCGCTCGACGTCAAATGAATCACTTTTAATAATGGCGGATTGGTCCGAAAACCACCGCACGTCTCCAAAAACTCGTTCTAATTCTGCCATACCAATTGAAGGTTGGCGGCCAAGGATCGCGATATACATATTTATAGTATATACTACTAGTATGTCTTTCCGTGCATGGCTGAGTATAATCACGTTCGCTTTAATAGGCGTTATTATTTATTTTTCGAGAGAAGACCTTATGCACGCATGGGAACTTTTAGGGAGTGTAAACCTGTGGATTCTGCTATTACTCGTTCCTGCGCAGATCTTGGTATATTATGCTGGCGGTGAAATGATCTTTAGTTATTTGCGCGACAAGGGGCGAATGAAAGAGGTAAAACGCCGTGAACTAGTGGAAGTAGCACTAGAAGGAAACTTTGTTAATCATGTTCTGCCTAGTGGCGGAGTGAGCGGTGTATCGTATTTGTCATGGAGATTAAATCATTTAGGTGTCCCGGCTGGTCGCGCAACAATGGCACAAGTAGTACGTCACGCGATGGGGTATATGGCATATATGTCATTGCTAGTCGTTGCGATACTTGTCGTTACGGTCGATGGTAATATTAATCGCTGGATTATCCTGACAAGCGCTGTATTGATAGGGATAATGAGCTCTGCAATCGTTGCTGCAATCTTTTTGCTCAGTAGCAAACGTCGTATTGATCGTTTTTCTGAATGGTTCACAAAATGGGCAAATAAGACCGTTAAAAAAGTAACCTTTGGTCGTAAAAGCAAGATATTGGCCGAAGAAAAGGTATATGCGTTTTTTGACGATATGCATAAGGATTTTCTCGAACTACGCCATGATACAAAGCTACTGATAAAGCCGTATCTTTGGGGTATTGTTTTTATGGCGACAGATGCTGGTTTGTTTGCAATAACGTTCCTGGCTATGGGCGAGCCGATTAACCCAGCGCCTATCCTTATTGCTTATGGGGTTGCGAGTATGGCGGGATTCTTCGTGCTGACGCCTGGTGGGGCCGGTGCGTATGAAGCGATTATGGTCGCGTTTTTGGCGATTGCTGGTGTTGCTTCGGGTGTGGCAATTGCGGGTATCGTTTTGACCCGCGTGATTGTGCTACTAGGTACGATTGGCTTTGGATACATATTTTATCAGCGAGCGTTAATCAAATATGGCAAGCAGCAGTCCTAAGCTCTCGGTCAGTGACTTTATTGCACTGACGAATCAGACATTAGAATACGCCTATCCGATGATTGAGGTAGAGGGCGAGGTGTCTGGATTTAAGGTAAACCAAGGTAAATTTGTATTTTTTGATATCAAAGATGCAGGTGCGAGTGTCGGCTGTTTTATGATGCTGTTTAGTCTGCGCGTTCCTATCGAAGACGGAATGAAGGTGATAGTAACGGCCACGCCAAAGTTAACTCCGTGGGGTAAATTTAGTCTGACGGTTAAGGCAATCCGCCCAAGTGGTGAAGGCAGCCTAAAAAAGAGTTTTGAGATACTGAAAGCAAAACTTGACGCCGAAGGGTTATTTGCACCTGAACGTAAACGATCGCTGCCGTCGATTCCATTGCATATTGCGGTTATTAGTAGTACGCAGGCTGCAGGCTATGCGGACTTTATCAAGATTATTAATGATCGTTGGGGCGGTGTCACTATTGACGTTGCGCACGTACAGGTTCAGGGAGAAGCAGCCCCAGACCAAATTATCAGAGCGTTAAAATATTTTAATAGCCGAGAGAGATTGCCTGAAATTATCGTTATCATCCGTGGCGGTGGTAGTGCTGACGATCTAAGCGCATTCAATGATGAATTATTAGTCCGAGAGATTGCCGCAAGTCGGATCCCGACCGTTGTTGGTGTTGGTCATGAAACCGACGAGAGTCTGGCAGACATGGTAGCCGACGTCCGTGCAGCGACGCCGAGTAATGCCGCCCAAATTATCGTCCCTGATCGTCAAGAGGTGATTCGCTCGGTCCGTACGAAAGTACATACGCTACTGCCGCGAATGGAGCGTATTGTCACGCAGCAACGACAGGAAACAGCACTGCTACTAGAGCGGGCAGTTGGTATGATTGACAGCCGAGTGCAGCAGCATATCGACGATTTAGTCTATACAAAGCGTATCCTCGCCGAGTTAGACCCGCACAGAGTACTTGAACGTGGCTATGCATTGCTGCGAGGCAAGGTAGCGGTGGGGAGCGCCATCGAAATAGAGACGAAACAAACTATAATAAGTGCAGAGGTAAAAAATGTCAGTAAAAAATAACACCATCCAAGAAAAAACTGCCAAGCTTAACGAGTTAGTATCGTGGTTTGATAGTGATGATTTTGTACTCGAAACAGCGCTAGATAAATTCAAACAAGCAGAAAAGCTTGCGGCCGAGATAGAACAAGACCTAATAGCTGTTCAGAACGAAATCCGTATTGTCAAAGACAAATTTGACGCCGAGACTGCGTAGCAATAATGTTGATTTGGTATGTGCTATTTGTAGTAGCATTCTTATTCTTGGTTATCGCACTGCGTGGAGCGCCGTATGTACCAACACACCGTCGTCAAGCGGAAATTGCGTTGAGTGATTTATATGAACTGTCAGATAAGGATGTTTTAGTCGACGTAGGATCTGGCGACGGAATTATTCTGCGTATCGCCGCATCAAAAGGCGCTCGTGCGATAGGCTACGAATTGAATCCATTGCTTGCGCTGATTAGCCGTTTACTCAGTCGAAATAATCCGCTGATATCAATTAAAGTTGCTGATTTCTGGTTGATTGATTTACCTGTCGAGACAACCGTGGTGTATGCATTTTCGGTCAGCCGTGACATTGAAAAGATGGCGCGTAAAATCCAAGATACTGCCGACAAAAATGGTCACGACGTATGGTTTATTACATACGGCGCGTTGCCAGAATCGGTCGAACCGGTACGAATGATAAATGCGCACGGACTGTATCTATTTGAGCCTAGAGATAAGGCATAACG
The DNA here is from genome assembly GCA_045628725.1 of Saccharimonadales bacterium (SeqCode). Taxonomy (GTDB): domain Bacteria; phylum Patescibacteriota; class Saccharimonadia; order Saccharimonadales; family Saccharimonadaceae; genus JACQGD01. The sequence continues at coordinate 2,880 of JAZQPT010000025.1, read as the reverse complement.
CCCTTTACATAACAGAGAAGCATAAGTATAATAGCGGCATGATACGAAACAAACATACACACGAACGAGGCGCGATTTCTGGCATGCAAGTGACAATCGCTGGACTTGCAATTCTTGTGCTTGGACTTGGCTCATTTGGCATCTGGTCATTTGTTAGTTACCAGGACGCACAGTCAAATGTCGACAATAAAATTGAACTAGCTGTCACAAAAGGCATGAACGAACAGGCGCTTGTAGATGAAAAGAAGTTTTCTGAGCGCGAGAAAGAACCAAATAAGATCTTTAAAGGTCCAGAGAATTACTGTGGGCTGTCATTTAATTATCCAAAAACATGGAGCGCTTACGAAGAAAACGATGTTTCTAACGGCGGTGACTTTGAAGCTTATTTAAACCCAGATGTCGTTAAGCCTGTCAAAGAAGATCAACAATTTGCTATTCGCGTAAATATTCTTCTGAAAGATTATGATGATGTCGTAGCCACGTATGCTGGTCGCGTTACAAAAGGTGATCTAAAGCAAAGTAGCGCTGCATCACAGGGCAATCAGGGTGTTCGTCTAGACGGCAACTTTAGCAAGAATATCCGCGGCGCTGCGGTACTCTATAAATGTCGCGATCGAACCATCGTACTGCGAACAGATGCTGATACATTCAAACCTGATTTCGATAAAATCATCCAAACAATTAATTACAACTCGTAACACTTAATTCTTGGTTCATGCTACAATTAATGCAGTAATGAGCGAGGGTAAAACTACGAAGGTGGACGTGGCTGCCGATCTGTTTACAGGCGAGGCGGCTACGTTTTTGATGGCTGCACACGAACTGAAGTCACCACTAGCGTTAATACGTCAATTGGCGCTGTCTGTTGAGTCTGGAACGGCGTCTGTGTCTGATGTCGAAAAGATGGTGCATCAGATTCGCTTAACAAGCGAACGCGCACTTCGGCTAACGAGCGATGTCACGCGGTCTGCGCGTCAGGATATGCTATTTGACCTTGAACCTTTGAACCCAATAAATGTTTGTGAAGAAGTGGCTCATGAGCTTTCGCCGCTATTTAAAGCACAGGGGAAGCACATCCAGGTGATGAGTCGTGTCCGATCACCGCTTTTGGTGGGCAATCATGACCTGTTAAAGCGAGTACTGCTGAACTTTGGTGATAATGCACTGCACTATGCGCCGTCCGACCAGCCAGTCCAGTTGCAGGTTCACGGACTTGGTGAACAAGTACGTATCGGTGTGCGTGATTTTGGCCCTGCTATTCCTGTAGATATCTGGGGTGAGTTGATTAATCGACTGCAGGCACAGGCGGCGCAACCTATTAGCGCTCGTCCACAAAGTAGTGGACTAGGAATATATATAGCCGGTCAATTTGCGGCAATGATGAACGGGCAGATCGGGGCAACAAGACACCGTGACGGCGCAACGTTTTATGTTGATATGGCCGCATCGCGCCAGTTGAGCTTTTTATGATCATTCGTCCGGACGTATTGATTGTCGAGGATGATCTATGGTTGGCTGAACAATTCCAGCGCACCCTTGAGGCGTCTGGTTTTACGGCCGTTCATGTAGCTAACGGTCATAGTGCCATGGAGACTATCGATGAAGTCGCTCCAAAAGTGATTGTACTCGACGTGCTACTTACTGGCGGCACTGCAATGACATTACTACACGAACTACAATCATACATAGATACGTCGACAATCCCTATTGTGTTGTGTACTAATTTAGCATCGCAGATTTCGTTAAAAGACGTTGCAAGCTATGGTGTCCGTAGAATATTGGATAAAACAACGATGCAACCTGACGATATCGTGACTGCAGTTCGGAGTGTAACGTTATAAAGACAACGCGAACGAGGGCGGTGATACTGCGCCGAACAAATTATGGCGAAGCTGATCGTATCTTGCAGTTATTGACGCCTGAAGGGCGTATGAGTGTCATGGCACGTGGTGTCAGGAAAGAAAGGTCCAAACTTGCTGGCGGGATAGAGCTGTTCGCTGTTAGTGATGTTGTTGTTGGCAAAGGGAAGGGTGAACTGGGCATTTTGACCTCTGCACGATTGATCCAGTTTTATCGTCATATTCTTGAGGATTATGATCGAATGCAGTTTGCCTACGAGACAATGTCGCAGGTTGGCCGAGCAAGTGAATCGCTTGATGAACCAGAATGGTATGACATCATGACCGAAGTACTAATGGCGCTCGATGTGTTAACGGTATCATTGCCACTTATTCAAACGTGGTTTTATATCCGCATCAGCGCGATGTTAGGTGACGCACTAAACACCGAACGCGACTACGCAGGTGTCAAACTATCGCCCGACAAGAATTATCGTTATGACAGCAATGAAAAAGGCTTTGTCGAAGCAGCTAACGGGACGATAACATCTGGTCATATCAAAATATTACGGCTTGTTGCGTCAAAGCCGCTATCGGTGATTATTCAAGTTGGTGGAATGGGCGAGTACTTGTCTGAATGTCTGTATGTGTCACGACAACACGCAGCGCTATAATCGTCGAAATATTATTTTATGACATAAATAATAAACTAATTCAAATATGGTATAATCAAGGTAATTATGAGCAATAAAACAGAGAAGAACCAAGAGATGGAAAATATTGTAAGCCTAGCAAAGCGCCGTGGGTTTATTTACCCTGGGTCTGACGTATACGGTGGCCTGAGCGGTACATGGGATTACGGTCCACTAGGTGTACAGCTAAAGCGCAACATCATGAACCTTTGGTGGAAGATGTTTGTCGAAGACCGCGACGACATGTTCGGTGTTGACGCAGCAATCTTGATGAACCAAAAGGTGTGGCAGGCGAGTGGACATGTGGATACATTTGTTGATCCGCTATGTGAAGACACGGTTAATCATCG
>JAZQPT010000024.1:0-3141 GCA_045628725.1 Saccharimonadales bacterium (SeqCode) | reverse complement strand
GTGCTTTTGGATCCATTAGAAGTGGCGGCGCGGCAGTCGCCATGGCACTGTACACCAGCATCTTGAGCAATAAGCTGGGCCAGTACACACCGGAATATGTTGGAGAAGCGGCAGTCGTGGCCGGCCTTCCACGCAAGTCTTTGAGAAGTTACCTGGAACATTTTGAAGGCGGAACGGTAGAGAGTATGGCAAACATGACAGAAAACATAGCGAGATCTCCAGTTGCAGCACAGGCCGGAGCGGCTGCAGAGGCTTTCAGGCAGGCTCAACCTTACCTTGTAATAGATCCGGAGATTGAGTGTGCTAACCATTTACCAGGGACGTATGCGAACCCAATCCACGAATGATGCGCGGGTTATCATATTCAGGAGATTTGTATTGTCAGGTAGGCATATTTAGATAGGACCAGGTGACTTATAGAGGCTTGGACAATTTCACGAAGGCAGAGGGATTTAAGTGTTTTTCATTGAGATTTTCATAAAGGTGAGCTCCGTGGGAGGGCAGATGGACGAAACTACTCAACAGAAGGGATTCAATTATTAAGTGATCTTGCGCACGCTTCTGAGGTATAATCCCACAACCATTCGGCCAACTGCTTGTTTCGAGTAATGAGTGCCGTTCTCCAAAGTCTCTGCAGCTGTCGTCGCGCATAGGAACTGCAATAAGGCGCCATCTTCAACCGTTACAACATTGCCTGGTTGCAAGTTCCTGACCTCGGGATCGTCGTTGCAAGCAGTCGTCAACATTCTGGTCTGTACGACGCCTGGATCCACACACACTGTTGTAATATTTGGGAAAAGTTCTGCAAACTGTGTGGCCCATAAGATGCTCGCCAGTTTACTTAGTCCATATCTCTGCAACGGGGTATTGGACTCCATATCAGTCATCAAATGATCAAACTTTCCCCCCGTAACAGGCGCGTAGTGATGTCCACTTGAGCTGATAACTACAATCCTAACGTCTTTGTAAAGTTCCGCTGTTGTCTCCAAGGTTCGAAGGAGCAATTTCGTCAATAAGGCGTGACCAAGATAGTTAGTTCCAAAATGAACTTCGTGCCCGCTCTTCGTAAAACCAGGTGTTGTCTGAAAAATTCCCGCATTAAGGATAAGAACGTCGAGACGGTCAGACATTTTTAGGAACGTCCACGCCGCAGCACGTATTGAAGAGAAGTCTGCCAGGTCGAGTGGTAAAAACTCGATGTTTGTACTTGAGCGCAGACGTCCCATTTTCAGTTGTCTGATAGCAAGATCATATTTTGCTTCGGAACGTGCGGCAAGAAATATCGTTTTTGGATTAAGTTCGCATAGCTGTCGAATTGTTTCAAGACCGAGGCCACTGTTTCCTGCACCGACCGTCGTTTGGGTTGCTTGTTCAGAGGAGTAATCATGGACGAATAGCTTTTCCATATCGATATCACCAAGAGTTGCGTTTGTGAGAGGATAGAACCTTTCTCCAAGTGCCTCTCGGATAACACTTCGCTTGGACCCATTCCTTAAGCCGATCGCCTAGGTCCGAGTAATTCGACCGAATGTAGAAGGTGTCCGTATTATTGGATTCGTTGCCATTAATAACATAGTTAAGAGCCCGCCTCGGCGTGTCTGACCCCACAATACCGCCAATCACGTCAGTGCCACGCGCTTTATATTTCAGAACCGCCTCGCGGGCCGGATATTTAGACGAATCTGGCTGTGGCGCACCATCCGTCACAAATACCATGACATCTGCACTATTAGCCACGTCGGCCGTGTAAGCGTTCTGCACACCATTATGATGAGCAAAGGCATGTTCATAGTTTGTACTACCCAGCGACCGCAGTGAATCAATGCTCGCGTCAAAGCCGGTATTACGCCCAAACGAAGACACGTAGCCATGATTTGGCGCATTGTAGGTATTCGTATAGGCATAGGCAAATGACCAGTATGCCAACTGAATACGATCTTCGTATAGACCGCCGACATCAAAGAGTGACTTCACTTGGGCTTTCATTGTTGGCATCTGTAGAGCCACCGATCCGGATCGGTCAAGAATAATCACCGCACGGCATACAACTGGGCCTGGCGCCTGTGCCTGCGCTGGTTTCACAGTCGACAAGCCAGCAACACCGACCGCAAACAGCACAGCGAGCACTACTACCGGGAGCCACGCGACGCCACATCGACGCAAATACGAACGCATCATTTCACTCCCTGCTGGAGCCGAGTGACGCGGTCGACTGCCTGATCATATCGCTCTTTATCGTACTGATAGACGTTTTGTGGACTTGCCACCATCGTCCCGGCTAATTTATAGTAAGTTGCCGCGTTTGAATAGTCTTTTTCGTATTCGTACGCTCGCCCCAGCCAATCAGCCGCTAGGAACTTGTCACTACTGAGTGATTCGGCTTTTTTTGCCGCTGCAATCGCCTCGTCCACCTTGCCGGCCTTGTGGTATACGTTCGCCAGATCAATATACAGCTCGATTTTTCGCTCAGTTTCACGTGTCGAAGTGACGGCGCGTTCATAAATGACTGCCGCTTTGCTCGGATCGTCTGTCGTCTGTAGCTCTGCCTCGGCCTGTTCGCGCATTTTGCCCGACTCCTTCGTCCGTTTGACGGCAGTATCGATTTTGGCCTGCTCTTCTGGAGTAGCCTCTGCGTTCGCTTCGCCCTCATTATTCTTGTTCAGAGTTACAAGAAATACGACAACACCCACAATCAGCACCAGCCCTACCGCTCCACCAATTATCACTATTTTGCGTCGTTGTAACTTGGCTAACCGTTCGCGTTTTGTCTTTTTACTCATGATCCCACTAACATGCTTATTGTTAGTGACAGTATAGTGGATTCTGAACGCGAGTACAACACAACCAGCAACGTAGAACACCGCGACAGAGCATTATTGCCAGACGCCTTTTAAAGGTCCGGTCACCTCGTCTCGAGACTTACACGAGATCCAACGGCGTCGGGGTGTATGCCGCTGGGTATTCCGCTCCCAGTTCAGGGGCCTTGGATTGTGCGGATTTTGCGGCCAGTTTGCGCCTATTGTTATCGTTAACTTTCTGCTTGACCCAGTCGGCATCGGATAGCCGTTCAATCACTTCCTGCGTACGGTCCAGTTCTTTATCAATCGCCGCTAGAGTCCGGCTGGCGACTTCTCCGGTCAG
>JAZQPT010000023.1:0-1586 GCA_045628725.1 Saccharimonadales bacterium (SeqCode) | reverse complement strand
GTCGGCTCTTCTCAACGAGGAGGAGGGTATGACCGAGAAGGAGAAGGCCTCCAGCATTACCAAGCTCATGAACAACGCCGGCAAGAAGAAGCTGAGACCACCAACCAAGGTCGTCGTCGCTGCCGGTAGCAACAAGGCCGTCGCTGGACGCCCAAGAGGTGTCAAGGGTAAGTATAAGATGGTCGATGCGAGAATGAAGAAGGATATGCGCGGTTTGAAGAGGGCAGCCAACAGGAAGAAGAAGTAAACTGTGGTGATTTAAGCGTGGGTTGTGTAGATTGCAGAACAATATACCTTGGCATTTTGCCTAATGTTTCATCAATGAATGTTCTCTGTGCATCTTATGCCTCTCAATGTTATTATTGACCGTTATTATTGACCTTGCCCACCTTGCTCATTCACGCCAGGCTCATATCGGTAGGGCTAGGGTGGGTACATGCAAAAGCAATATAAGAGCACCGATTCCGTTGCCGCTCAAATGGTCGGACAAGATGCCACGGACGGGAGCTCGAGGCACGCCGGTGCGAGTGCTCTAGCGCTTGAGAGTGTAGCCAAGAAACGACAAATTTATTGTTTGTCGACCCCAAATATGTAATTCTTCAATCATATTTAAAAGAAAGGGTGAGCATGAAATCTGGATGATTTCCGTGGATCTACCACATATATTGTTAAAAATAATATTGTTGCATGTATTCTCGAACAAACCTTACATTTATTTTGAAACATTGCTGTAATTTTAACATGACGTGACACAGGCTATTTATTATAGCCATCAGCCACTGACTGTCACAATTGATCAGATTTGATCACTTTTGAGCTTTTCGGGTCATCGACACTTCACCTTTTCTTCCGCTGCCGCATTGTCAACATGCTTGCTGCATTCAGTGAACTACTTATCAAATTGTCCACAAAAAAGCCGGCTATCTTTTTGAATAATTGACTATTCGGTCTCATTTTGATCAAGTGTTGCAATTGTGTCATTGATAGGCGCCGAGATTAGCCTTTAATTAAACATGTCAAATTTACGTGCCTTTTAGCTAGCTGGCTGCTCAATCGTGGTGATTTGACACGAATATTGATTTCACGATCGATTGTATAATAAATGATTGATGCCTCTTCTTCAATGCGGCAAACTCATATGCCATTAATGATGCACTTACTTCTATTAACTATCTATGATTGTGTGGTATCGAGCGAATTAAATCCAAGCAACGTGATAATACCATGTAGCGAACGCCATAACAATGCAGCACTACCCACGGCTATAACCGAGCACAAAACACTCGTGCTCCATGCAACTCCATTCTTGGATGCAGCCTTTGAGCCCGCCAACCCCTTCATGTTTGGAATCGTCTCGAGCTTTGGACCAACCGTCAAGAATTGCCGTCCTAGAGGCCTCATTAACCGCCTGACAGTCTGCTTGAAGCCTGCAGCAGGTGGCGCTACTACTTTCGTGGCGATTTGCTCGAGATCGTTCGTGCCTCGGCACAAGAAGTCCAGCTCCTTGACAATTGCGCCCATAGAGTCGAAGATGATGTGTGCCTCCTGTACGACCTCGTCCTTCTCAGCATCCGTGAGGAGTAGTT
>JAZQPT010000022.1:0-6499 GCA_045628725.1 Saccharimonadales bacterium (SeqCode) | reverse complement strand
TCCACACAAGTAGTCGTCGCCATTCTAGACGAGCCCACCGTATGATCTCGTTGAGTCTGCGACGTATCATTATGATTTATTATATCACTTGGTTGGATTCGACACAGAAATCCCAAGTATATCCATGGCATCTCTGACGGTCTTTGCTTGTTCATCGGTTATGTCACCAGACAGGCGTTTTTTGACGATCTGCTGCAGCCACTTTTCGTGAAGGCTTTTTTGTTCAGTCCCAGCGGGTTTGGCCTGAATAACTTCAATTGAACGAGCCGAATTGTCTGTCTTGCGCAAATAGCCGGCAGCGATTAATCCGTTAACATGAATAGCGACTGTCGAGACGGATTTGTACCCGAGTGCACGCATAATTTCACGGTAACTTGGCCCGTAATTATTACCCTTTATAAAGGCGTCAATAAATGCGAGGAGCTCGCGCTGTTTTTTAGTTGCTCTTGCGTTTTTTTCCATACGAGACTCCTACTTTTGCTATCGCTATTCCTGCCAGTCCCCACCAGACAATTGATGTCGTGTCATCAGCCCATACCGGCAACAATAGGCCAATAGCAGCCAGACCCAGCCCGCTGGCAAATACGCCTAGCGCTAACCAATCCTGTCGACTGCGCCATAGTCGCATCATGACACAGCTAAATAATACGACAAACAGCCCTAGTCCCGCCCAACCCACTTCGTGTGCGATAAATAAATATTGATTCTCGATAATTAGCGGCGTGTCACTGCGCAGCGATGCCGACCCAGTACTGCCAATTCCTCCACCGAGCGGCTGTCGCATCATTCGGGCCGTTCCATCCTGGAGCGAATCGGCGTGTCCGTCATTTGATTTTTCTGCGCTTCCGCTAGCTGGGTTTTCGTGCATAATAACATTCGATACAAATGCCGTATCTCGGGCCGCGATGATTCCACCAACTAACCCCATTAGTACCATTGCGCCAATAATCCACCAGCGACGAGATATGCGTTTAACTGACGCGGCTGCGGCAACGACAATCACCATGCCAATCCCCGCAACGACGGCGCTGCGTGAATAGCTTGCCCATAATGCCGCCAGGCTGCCTAGTATTAGTAGCCCCGCACTGATACCTTCGATCCGTGTAAACTTTTTGCGGCGCTGAACGATAAATGCCAATGCTAATGCCAAACACATGCCTGCGTATGCTCCAACAGGATTTGGTCCACGAAGCGTACTATTGATTCGCACATAGTCGTCGTTTAGATCTACAGTTTGATAAGGATTGATGGTTTGTTTACTATAGCCGATATGCGACAAAACATCGTCCGGTAGAATAGTCAGCTGTAATGCCGCAAATCCGATGATAATCACCGCACCGATACCCACACCGATTAACAGTGTTCGTCGGGCTTCGGGGATCAGGCGAACCGTCACATAGGTGATTACAAAGAATAATATATACCTGGTATCGATCATAATGCCACTACTTGCCGCTGCGACGCCCTGCGGCATCCACGCTAGCAGTAACAAGTGCAGTGCCGCGTACGCACCACTCAGGCGAACAACCCAGTCTCGCCACAATAAACCCCACGTTTTTTGCACGCTAACGTACGTCACGACAAGCACAAAACAAAGCCCCATCAACAGCTCTTTCCAGGCTTTTAGCACTTCGTCATACTGCGGAAACTGTAACCCTAGCCATAACGTCAACGGCGTATGAACTGCGACGCCAACGAGGATAATCAATTCAAGCGCAATTATAGTGCGGCCAAGCAGTCGTATATTCATAGTATTAGTATACCTGTATGTTAGCTGTTAGCGTACCACATCAAATCCGCTCCATACACAATGCAGGCGAACAAGAATAAAATCATGACAAGTAGGGCGATAATAAGCCACTGCTGACTTTGCGATAAGACTTGTTTTTTATCGTTAGCGATTTTTTTTGTTGGTTTCTTCATAGGCATATCATACCATAACCATTATATCTGCCACTAGTAATAATCGACGTGTATGGGCCGTGGTGATATAATAATATCACTTATGCCAACCAAAAACACAAAGTTTTATAGTCTCATCCTCGTTATTGCCGATACTCTTATGCTACTCGTCGCGTTTTCACTAGCGTATATCGTGCGTGTTCAGTACGACGATCGTCCACTACTAAATAATGTGTATGCCGCTGATTACTTTTTTGCCTTCCTTGTTATTGTTCCGTTCTGGATACTAGTATTTGCTATTATTGGCCTTTACCACAGCAGTACCTACAACCGTCGACTGGTTGAATGGGGCAAGATCGCTATTGGCGCCTTTATTGGTATCTTGTTGGTTATTGGCTGGGAATACGTCAGCGACAAGAACATCTTTCCAGCTCGGCTTGTTGCCGCGTATGCCCTTGGTATTTCGTTCCTGTTAATTATGCTCGAGCGTGAAATTTTACGACTGGGTCGTAGTATCTTATTCCGATTCGGTCGTGGCATCAAACGAGTCCTGGTCGTTGGTAACAGCTCTGCGACTAAAGACATTGCCGATAATCTATCCCATACGTCAAAAAGCGGCTACAAAATCGTCGCCATCGCTGGACCAGCCAGTGTCGTTCCAGCCGGATTAGATGTTGTTCATTTTACATCAATAGAATCTGCACTCAAGCAAGTCAACGACCTGCGAATCACGACGATCATTCAGACTGACTTATACGACAATGAGGAACGAAATCAGCGAGTGCTAGGTACCGCCCAAACTAATCACATTAGCTACAGCTTTATACCTGGTGATCCAGAATTTTATGCCGGCAAAAACACCGTCGATGTATTCCTTGGTTACCCAATGATTTCCGTTAGCCAAACGCCACTTATGGGTTGGGGTGCGATCGCAAAATCCATCTTTGATGCAATTATTTCATTCCTGCTGATCGTCCTATTGTCCCCTGTTTTTCTGGTTATTATCATCCTGCAATTTATCTTTAATCCCGGCCCTATATTCTATGTCAGTAAACGCCTCAGTCAGTTTTCAAAACCCGTACAACTTATTAAATTCCGTAGTATGAACGCTAAATACGGCAAAAAAGACGCTGCCGATGAGTTCCGCGCCATGGGCCGTGATGATTTAGCGGCTGAATACGAAAAACACCGTAAAGTTGCAAACGATCCACGTATCACAAAGCTTGGTCAGTTTTTGCGTGTCACATCACTCGACGAACTACCGCAACTATTTAATGTTTTTCGCGGTGACCTAAGTCTTGTGGGACCACGACCTATTTTGCCACAAGAAGCCAAGTTTTCTCGTAGTCGCACTGCACTACTGCATAGTGTTAAATCCGGCGTCACGGGGTTATGGCAGGTGTCAGGACGCAGCAACCTTTCGTTCGATGAACGAATCGAGCTAGAACTTTTCTACGCACAAAACTGGTCATTCTGGTTGGATATAAAGATCCTGTTCAAAACAGTCGGCGTCGTGCTACGTAAACGTGGAGCGAAATAATGCCCGCGCCTAAAATCGCTATCGTCGCTGACTGGTTGACCAATATGGGCGGCGCCGAAAATGTCGTATTAGCCCTACACGAGGCATTCCCCGATGCACCTATCTATACCAGTACCTACGTCCCCGAAAAAATGCCCGCATTCAAAAACCTCGACGTCAGAACGACTAAGTTACAAAACCTGCCCGGCCCGATCAAGAAATTCCATAAATTCTTTCCGATGTTACGCGTCCGCGCTTTTCAAGAATTAGACTTATCAGAATTCGACATAATTATTTCAAGTTCTAGCGCCGAAGCCAAGCAAGTCAAAAAATCCCGCCCAGAACAAATTCACATCTGCTATTGCCACACGCCGATTCGCTACTATTGGTCACATTATAACGAGTACAAAAAAGACCCAGGCTTTGGCAAGCTTAATTGGCTTGTTCGTATTGCTATGCCGTTAATGGTACCACCTCTGAAAAAAGCAGACTATGCGGCAGCACAAAACGTCGACCTGTTCATCGCCAATTCTACCGAAGTACAAAAACGTATCAAAAAGTACTACGACAAACCATCGACCGTCATATATCCCCCCGTTGACGTTAATCGTTTTACGCCCGCGCGTATCCGCAGCGACTATTACGTCGCTCTTGGCCGCCAGGTACCCTACAAGCGCATAGACCTTGCCGTTACCGCTGCAACCAAGCTAAATGTCCCACTCAAAGTATTCGGTAATGGCAGCGAGCACCAGCGACTAACTGCTATCGCTGGACCGACTGTCGAATTCTACACCGACCGATTCGGTGACGCGTCTGACGCCGTCGTTACAAAAGCGCTTAATAACGCCAAAGGTTTTATCTTTCCCTCCGAAGAAGATTTCGGCATCGTACAGGTAGAGGCGCTCGCCGCTGGAACACCCGTCATCTCTTTTGGTCGAGGTGGCACACTTGATATCGTACAAGAAGGAATTAGTGGTGTATTGTTCGAACAGCAGACAACCGAATCAGTCGCTGCTGCCATTCAAAAAGCAGAATCTATCACCTTTATGCCAGCAACCCTACAACGCAAAGCGAAACGTTTCGACAAATCACTCTTTATCACTCAGATCCGCAAAGTTGTCCGCGACAACAGCCCTACATAAACGACAGCAAGTAATTAGAGTGTAGTTTAATCTGCTCCCTTTTGTCACTCAAGGAGCTACAGTGGACGTTTTAACTATAAACATAACTTAACTACATATTAGTATCTTATTATCGTAAAGCTACGTTTTACTACAAGAATGCTGATAGCGACCGCTGCGCAATCTCAAGAGGGATTGGCTTTCTGTCGCCAGACACGTATGATTCTACGCCAACATTGGCTTTAATATGCCTACACAGTGATTTACTACACATTCCGCTTATTTGCATGTCATTCATTGCTTCAATCACATTTCGGTGCCTATCGCCGCCCCAGATATCTTTCCACGGCTCTTCTAATATATTGCCTATCCCGTAATCAGGCTGTCCAATTTCCGGATTGCCAATATAAACATCTCCTCGTGCATCAATGCAGGCAAAATGTCCATCAGTAGCGTTATAGCAATTTCCAGTTACAGGTAATGAACTGTTGCTTTTTTGAATCTGAGAGTTAACAAAATTTCTTACTACCATACTACTCTCTGCATTGAGCTTTTCTTTCATTTCATACCGTTGCTCCTGAGTTAGCTCTACGGAATGGGACCTTTGACCGTCACCCCCGTAATTAAAATCCTGAACTTCGCGGAGCGCAACTACGTCAACTCCAAGGCTTTCATAAAAATTATATATATCTGATATACGAGTATAATTATGTGCATCTACCATTATTTTTACACCTACAGTTAGGTCGAGGTCGTGTCTTTTTTTGATTTCGATGGCATTGCTGATATTATCTACAACTTTTTTAAAGGTATTTACACCTGATATTGTTCTATGTAAATTACTCTCATCGGCATAGACACTAACACTAATTAAATCAAGCGTATCCAATTTTCCTGGGCCACCGTCTTTACTCATTAGTTTGTTGAGTAAAATGCCATTCGTCTGTAGAGAGTTTTTAAAGTTATGTGCGGCTGAGTATTGCAGACATTCACCTAAAGGTCTCCATACAAGTGGATCCCCTCCACCTGACCAGAAAATACCACGCGTAGTTCCTGCATTAGCAAGTGAATCAAGCGTATCCATAACAACCTGTTTCGACATACCAGCCATTTTGTGCTCAGATTTCGCCTTTTGCTCCTGCTTATAGGCTGCTATATCTTCCTCATATGAACAAAAATGACAACGAGCATTACAAAATAAAGTTGGCTCAAATTCAACCGTCCATGGGGATGGTAGGGGCTCAAATTCCGCTAACCCTAAAGCTTCTTTTTCCTGACGTGCTAATATAGCCCTTGAACTAAAATCATAGGCATCACCGGTTTCACTCTTCGCATAAGTTAGATCCGTAAATGGATTAATTTCCGACATGGTAACTACTGCTATCCTCGGTTATTATGAATAATATATTTCACAAGTATATTATATTTAATGAGTATGTCAACTACTATAAAATATAAATCAACATATCGCTCCAAAAAAGATCGATGATACCATGGTAGTATTCTTAAGATTTTAAAGACAAGATTGGCTAGTTAACTGCATAAGTCAACGCCACCGACCGGCAGCACATCTTATTCAACCGTCACACTCTTAGCGAGATTTCTAGGCTGGTCAACATCGTTGCCTCGCGCAACGGCTACGTAGTAAGCGAACAGCTGCTGCACGACATTCATTACGACCGGAGCAAGCATGTCCATATCTGTATCGACCCGTACTACCGTCTCGGCGTCGATTTCTTTTTTACTGTTCGTAATCACTAGCACGTGCCCACCGCGCGCATTTATCTCTGACAAATTACTGACACTTTTGTCAAACAGCCAGTTGTCTTGTAGTAACATTACTTCAAAAAACCGATCATCTATTAATGCCAACGGACCATGCTTTAGCTCTCCGCCCGCATAACCTTCTGCCTGAATATAGCTGATTTCTTTTAGTTTTAACGCGCCCTCCAAGGCA
>JAZQPT010000021.1:0-2389 GCA_045628725.1 Saccharimonadales bacterium (SeqCode) | reverse complement strand
AGCACCGCATGCCCCAGCCGCAAAAGCTGCCGACGGCTGCCTGGATCAACCCGCCGACGATGGAGAAAAAAGCTGCCTGAAAACCGAGAGTTAGACTCTCACAGATTTACTCAGGTGTTTCAAAGTCATTGACACGCTCCGGACCCAGCCCCTCGAGAATCACTTCTCATACACCACTTCTGGGGACACTATCACCTGATGCCTTCCACGCGCTGTTGCCGCGCGCATCTGGCGCTCATGCTCGCGTTTTTGGTAGGTCGACTTCTGCAGAGATACAAGCCCCGGGGCCGGGGCTTGTTGGTACATTACATTCACGCAACTTTATTGGCTGCCAAATCCCAGCCGCCGACCGTCGAGCCGCCAGCACCGCCGCCAATCTTTTGTTGAGTGTATTTCCATTTGACCTTCGAGAATTTCAGGCTTACATGCTCGCCCAATATTGAGCCCGCTTCAATTCCTGGCGAAATTGCACCGATGAGCACGTTTTCTAGTTCTATTTCAAAGTACTTGATAGGCGTGCCGTTGCCGTCCGCCCGCATGAATTCGAATTTTGCTTTTGGGATGGTTTTTCCCATCGCACAGGTCTGCATTAGAATCGGCGATGACAAGTCAGCCATTTTGCTTAAGGTTATTTCCTGAATCTCGACACGCTCCGCAGTGTGTCCGCCACCCGTGGACGCGGTCGCGCTGCGGGGTTGTATCAGGCCCCAGTTCACGGACGCGCACTCAATCCAGTCCTTGTGCTTGTCGTCTTGCGATTCGCCTTTAATCCCGTCAATTTGCAGGTAAACGTCAATTGCCATGATTCCTCCAGGTGAGTGAGATATCTATCATGAAACAATACTGATGAGGCTGCTTGTGTTAGCTCAACAAGCCTGCTTCTAACAATGATAGATTGAAGGTTTGTCTCAGTCGTGGAGGTATTTATGACCAGAAAGCCAGCAGCGGTTAGTCCAGCCGCTAGTATGAAGATGAGCCCTGAAGCAAAAGCTAAAATGCGCGCTACCGAAAAGGCCATATACAAGTATTACAATGATATGGGTAAGAATAAGGGGCACTGCACTTGGGGCGCTGGTATTCTCGCGCACAAGGGGGTTTGTACCGAGGAAGAATTGGGAAAAAAAGTCAGCGCCGAAATGGTTGACCAGGAATTTGAGCGCCGCGTTGCTGACGCTGAACGTTCGGTTCGTCGCAATATCAAAGTGCCGCTAAATCAGGCACAGTTCGACGCCCTTTGCAGCCTTACATACAATGCTGGTCCGACCGGTGCTAGCGGTACTTATAACTATGTTAATGCCAATGATTTTGATGGGGCCGCCGCTAACATATCGAGAATGATTAAAGTGGAAGTAAAGGAAAAAGGCAAAAAGAAATACGTTATTGCGCCAGGACTGATTAAGCGCCGTGCAGAAGAGAGCGCACCATTCCGAGTTAGGAAAGACGAAGCCGTCAGCCAATAGGAGTTTATATGCCTTTTTTGTGTTGCTCTACTTTGCGCCAGCATGCGCGGTTTATCCCTGTCGTTGCGGCTCTCGCTTTAGCGAGTCTCACCACTTCTGTTTCTGCCGCTGATAATCAAGACCGTAGCGTTATTGGAAAATGGAAATTCACGGCTGCTCTTGATGGGTCTGAGATAACTTCACTTGACGAAAAAGAAGCTCAGCGCCTAGTTGGTAAAGTAATGACAATAAGCGCGGACCGGGTGCAATTCGGTGCGCGGAAATGCTTGCCGCCTGACCTAGACGCTCAGCGCGTCGAGCCACGGCTGTATTTACGTGAACAAGCGCACGCCAGCCCGGCTAAGCTCGGCTTGCCGAATCCGGTTACAGTCGTCAATCTCGGCTGCACCGTCGCGTTCGTCAAAGCTAGGGACCGGCTTGTGATTCATTGGGACGGGTGGTTCTTCGACGCCCGCCGGCAGCGGTAGCGTAGCGTTTGTGCAACGTGCGCAAGTTCCGTGCACATGCCCTGCATGTGCACGGTCTATGTGCAGCCATAAAATATCTAAGCCGTTGATTGTAAAAGGATTATGTACCAGAAAAGAGTTGCCAAATAACTCATAATCCGTTGGTGCCGTGTTCGACTCACGGGAGGCCTACCAATTAAAACAGGGACTTAGGTGAAAACCTAGGTCCTTTTTTTGTTTCCGGTGGGCATATCGGTACAATTTCGGTACAGTAAGCGCATTCGATAGCACTGGAGAGCATGTGGCGACGATCGTTAAAACCACCTCGTTATCACAAGTCGGTCGCGCCTGATTCGCGCGTAGCACTTGCATCATCTTGACCCCGATATGCACTTTCTTCAAACCCCGCCAGATGGTCATGACGCCTGGTTCGCCGTCGCCTTTGCGGGCAAGGAAGCCGCCGAGACAGGCAATCTGGCGCAG
>JAZQPT010000020.1:0-2020 GCA_045628725.1 Saccharimonadales bacterium (SeqCode) | reverse complement strand
GTCTTGGCGAGCATCGTACGCCCCATAACCCGTTGCACAAACGCAACCGCCGCACCAGATACGAGACTTGCCACTAGGAATATCAGAATAGCCCCAATCACGACTGGTACGTATCCGTAGATCGCGCCGATGAAATCATTGAGTAGCGGCAGGCCAAGTGCACTGACCGCCAGAGTAAGCCCTCCGAGGAATATCAGCCAGTAGGTCACTCGGGTAAGGAAGCCTGTCGGACTTTCCACGACCCGCGTCACCTGGGCACCAGCAACCGAATTATGCACGGCCCTGTCAAAACGTAACTGTCGCAGTAGTTTGCGCACTAACCGCGACACCAGTTTTGCGACCAAATAGGTGATAAGTAATATTACAATCGCCGCCAACAGGTTAGGCAAAAACTCGATTATTTTTGTCAGTCCGTTCTCGAGCGGCTTCTGGATGTCAAATTCGTCCATACGCTAGACCCCCACTTATTTAATTTGTACTTATAAATTACCACTATTTCAATTAAAAATTTGTTAGCTTTTTCACATAATAAAATAGCACTCCGTAAAGAGTGCTATTTCCGCCGACTATTGTTACAAAAGTTTGGCTTTTTTCGCCACAGCAATACCCGCGACAACACCAATACCAACCTTGGCTATGTCCAAGCAGTGACCTCCGATTTTATGCATCACCTCACGCCGGCGGACAGACGGTCGATTACCGTATTCTGCAGTCGAGTAGTACCCAAGTTTATACATATCCTCGGTCAGCACCTTGGTATAATAGTCCCTGACTAATTCAACTTGATCGTGATATTCCATTTCGCCCGAAACAGAGGATTCTGCATAGAACTCGCCGCTCTCTTCCGACGATTGAACCATACTAATCATTTCGGCTGCGGACTCGGCGCGCGGCGCCAATTCAAAATCATTAGGCTCACTCTCGGAAAATAGCTCTTCCAGGAATTTAGCCCGAAGCATTTCTTTGCCTTGAACATACCGAAACATACTCTCGAGCGCTTCGTCATCATCAGAGTATTGGTCACGGCATGCACCTAGCGCTTCTTCCATGGACTCAATGTGTAGCGTGATAATCTTATATAAATTATCAGCCTCATCACCATACGGAGCGTCCTTATATGCTGCCCATTGCTTTTGCATGCCGTCAATTTGACGATTAATCAAACTCGCCATTGCCTCAAACCCCTGCTGAGGGATTTCAATGTTATCGTATTCGTATTCCATACACTGACTATATAGATAATCGTGTCAATTACGAAGTACTTATGCTCGCATGACTGTATAGAGAAATAATCATACCGGGCATGATCTCACTAAATTCCCACACCAAAGTAAAAGGGCAGGTGACTGCAATAACTCTATGGTGAACTCATTTTTGCAAACAGAAAACAATACTTTCGCTTGCTATACTGTAGGTTGCTTTATTTCATTAAAATGGTTCGCCCATTGCGCTTATGCATAGAAAATGATATAAGAGAAGTATAGCAACCTTAGCGAGGCATTATGGTGAGACGTAGACACTATAGCATCGATGGTCTCAAAACGGCAGGAGCGACACTGGCAGCAACGGCAGTGTTTTCGGGCGGAGCATCTGCGCTTGAAGCCGCTACAGATTACCGGCCGAACGCCGTAGTCTCTGCTGATATTGACCTAACATGGAACAAAACCAGGCCCGACTTGGACGCCCAGGCAAATGCGAGTAATCTAGTCGGGGCATACACAAATCCATCGGGCATTACGAATGTCTATCCGGGTAGCGAGACGCCAGATAGACAAGCACCTGATTCGGTTAAAACGATTGAAGTTGCCGGCGAAATCATAGCGAAACAATTTGCAGATCAAATAGCTACCGGGCAGGCGGTCACTCCCGATCAGGCTAATATCGACCTCTACCAGTACGATCAGCCAGTCACCGTTCAATCTATCCAGAAACGCTCCGGCATATTAGTCGCATCACAACTTGAGACCCTTTTTCTGGAAGAAGTTATGTCTGAATTCGGCATTCTAGACTACGAAAACCT
>JAZQPT010000019.1:0-1968 GCA_045628725.1 Saccharimonadales bacterium (SeqCode) | reverse complement strand
GGCGCCGGACTGGGCCCGCCGCAGCGCATGTGCTACGCGAGCACCTGGCGCTGCCGGCGCTGGCCGAACTGCACGCCTGGCCCCTGGCGAGCCAGCGTACTGTGGCGGCCGGCAGCGGCACGGCCAGAGCCATCGACCATGCGCTCAAGCGCTGGCCGGCGCTGCAGCGTTACGCCACATCCGGCATCCTGCCGATCGACAACAACCCAGTTGAGAACGCCATCCGTCCGATCGCCATCGGCAAGAAGAACTGGCTGTTCGCAGGAGCGGAACGGGCTGGCCGCCGCGCCGCTGCCATCCAGAGCCTGTTTGCCACCGCCAGGCTCAACGGACTTGACCCGGCACGCTGGCTGGCTGGCACCCTGGAAAAACTGCCGACTTGCCCCAACAGCAGGATTGACTCGCTGCTGCCGTTTGCAGGCGCTACCGGCATCTAGGCGGCGGGGGAAGGTGGGCCGTTGGCCGCTTACTTTCAAACTTCTTGGACCAAATCAGAAGCTTCTTCAGTGGCGTGAGTGGACTTAGCGACTCGAACACCGCGCTTGAACTTGCGAGCAACGTCCATTGCCTGACCGGTACGCTTCTCCCCAAAGACAGTAATCACTATTTTTTTCAGAACGTTCAAGGGCGTACGACCCAGTGGGACAAACCCGTGCCATTCTGTCTTTGCGAGGCACCGTCGATACACTTTAGTATGCGGGTGAAAGCTCAAGTAGTTCCAAGGTTTCGCCGTACCGTTGAAGTGGACAATCCGGGCATCGCGGGTGACTCGCTGAATCTCAAGCTTAGAAACCGTTAGCGAATTTACTTCTTTGAAAAATGGCGAAATTGCATTCCAAGTGTAATCCAGCGCAATGTAACGATCGTGGAAGCAATAGTTGAGCACATCCTGATCTGGATCGTTAAGCTTTTTCGCTAAAGCGTGCGATGTTGCTATAAGCAAATCGCGGACACTCTCCTCTCGCCATTTCTGTAAATTAATGACGAGCACGCCCGAGTTAAAGTAGCCAAATTCAGGGTTGTAGCCAAGGCGAACTGGGCTGGTGGATCCTGGAATCTGCACTGCAGCCAGCATCTTTCCCGTTATGTCGAGTTCAAGTAGTGGTGTAACAGAACCGATTATAACCATATCCCCATCGAGATAAAGAACGCGATCCACATCCTCCGGGAAATAATCTGCCGCCCAAAAGCGTGCGTAGATTTCGCTCGGATAGTCCGTATTAGTCAAAGGAAGGCCATCAATGCCCGGCGCATTAAAGCGCTCGACACGCAAAGTAAGATTCGGATAATGCACGAGGCTGCGATAAAGCTTACGTGTTAATTCCTCCTCTGTTTCCGTGGCGACTATAACGACTGAAAAAGCCAAATTTGGGTTATGATCTAATAAAGAAACCAAGCAAGCAGCGATATGCTGAAAATACCCTGGGTCGGAGCACATTAGAATATGTGCAATGGCGGACTGTGTAGAGCTAATTTCCTTCATGATAAAGCACCTTTTTTATTTTGCTCTAAGACATTTGCATAATAATAGTAAATGAAAATGATGCGCCGATTGCCAGCCACCGCAGAGATAAGAATGCCAAACCAAGAAAAACCCCTCGCTAATCTTAGGCAGCTCGCAAATACTAACATTAGAAATAGTGTAGGTCTAGTCCTACGGAGATTTTTTTGCAAAAATGCCATAACTCCCTTTGCCAGTGGCTCCACTACCGTCATCGGGAGAAGGTGCTTGAATTGATGTCGTCACAGGGCTTTGTTGCACAAATCTGCCACTACACCTGAACGAGAGCGCGGGTAAACTAACTGTTTAGTTTCGTGTGATCATGGCCCTCGTCGTAGCTGGCCTTTGTTCCGTGCAAAAGCTATGCTTAGCGAGTTGATTGCTGGGTTCAGCAGTCCAGGCATTCACTCACAGCAGGAGCAGCTGGCAGCATGAGTTCACGCATTCACCCGCAAGCCCGTACCACC
>JAZQPT010000018.1:0-11024 GCA_045628725.1 Saccharimonadales bacterium (SeqCode) | reverse complement strand
AAGCACTGATGATAGCTGGGGTATGTGTCAGAGGTATGCAGGAGCGCATGCGAATGTCCTAGCGTTTCAGAATGCACAGAATGCTGGCGGGCCGCTTCGTGGTCGCGAGAGGGGGATAAAAGAGGCCCATGGTGAATGGATCACCTTTATGGACTGCGATGACTACGTTCGCCCAACCTACATAGAAAATCTCGTAAATGGAACGTGTGATGGTAAGTATGACATTTCCGTAACAGGGCACTCGCGACTGTATCCTGACGGTAAAGTTGAGGACTTTCTGTGGACCGCCTATTCACAGTCTACCGATGAAAGACTCGCGACTTTTTATACGCACTTTCTGCACCATGATTTTTGGACTGATCCTACTGACACTGTTGGGCAGAACTTGATACGTGCAAGTATTTGTAAAAAAACGGATTTATCTAAATATTCGAATGTCGTGTGGGCAGAAGACACCTTGATGGCGTTAGCGTTTCTAGCTAATTCAGTAAATGGTGTTAATTTTATTGATCATCATGATTTTATTTGGAGGCAGGTAGAGGGCTCGGGTTCTCACGGGGGCTTTTCAAGCAGGGCCGACCAAGGGGCGTTTTATGAGGCGTGCTATGAGATTTTTCATCAAGAGCATATATATAAGAAAATCAGTCAGTCGTGCCCGCGCATCTCTGTCATCATTCCCGTTTATAATGTAGAGAAGTATTTGCGCTCCTGTCTAGAGAGTGTTCTGGTACAGTCTTATCAAAACCTAGAGATCATCGTCATAAATGATGGCACGACTGATAAATCCCAAAGGATTATTGATGATTTTAAAACGCGCGATTCTAGAGTCATAGCGTTAAAGCAGGAGAATCAGGGGCTGAATATGGCGCGTGCGGCTGGTGTCAAAATCGCTAGCGGGGACTATATTTCATTCATTGATAGCGACGATATGATACACCTTGACTACATAAAGGTACTTTACGAAAACTTGATAAAAAATAACGTAGATATTGCTGCAGTGGGTTACGCAAACTTCAACGAGGACACGGAGCTAGGCGATGTTGAAACATCCGACACCGACTATCCTAGTCAGATACTGGAGGGCAAGCGTGAGGCTCTGGAGTGTCTTCTAGGGCATATTCCAGTTGTTTCTGGTGTATATCCCATGACGGCGTGGGGGAAATTATACAAATCACGTATTATAAAAGCAACAGACTGGCATTTCTCTGACTACAGGCGTAATGAGGATAATTTTGAGCTACTACAGTGGTATTGTGCAACTATAAATGGAGTGGCTATGTCTTCCCGTCCTCTTTATTACTATCGCAAAAACCCACACTCTATTACCCAGAAGATGCAACCAAATGTTAACCCTGAGGGACAGACCATTAACTACTTCGAATACCTCGACGAGCTCTATGAGAAGACAATTGCATATGTAGACGACAGATCGCTCGACATGGCAATACTAAACCATTTTACCGACACAAATAGTACTCAGCTTCGTAATTTCTCGCTGAATGGGCAACTAAACAGTAATGATATAGAGTCAGCGGCTAAAAATGCGGCTAAAATAGCAGCTATATATAATCAATATATTCAGCAAAAGCAAGAAACTATCGACCAGCAAAATGAACAACTTGGGCTGATACTCGGATCTTTTTCATGGAAGATTACGAAGCCAGTCCGCCGTGTAAAACGAATATATAGTAAAATGAAGCATACTGAGGATTAACTCGGCTACTAAATGTATAATACAGGTTAATATCGATGATACTTAGCTTGTGGACTTCACGGGAATAAAATGACAAGAAGTGCGATTATTAATTTTGTTAAGAAGTACAAAGTTCAGCTGCTGATTGCCACAGTCTTTCTGGTCTGCTATGCTATCGTTGTTTACGCCCAGCGACACTATATAACACACGACACGGCAGTGGTTCAGGTTGCATGGTGGAATTATATGGCGCAATACGGATGGCATGGTATCGCAACGTTAAATGACACCGGAATGGGAGATTACACGACGATTTGGTACTTCGTCATCGCAGTATTTACAAAACTAGGCCTTTACCCGCAATTCCCAATTGAATATAGTATCAAGCTTCTTGCCATTACTTGCGCCTTACTCTCTGCTGCCGCGGTTTTTCTTATCGCTAAGCACTTCCAGCCAAACTCACGATACTTACCCGTCATTGCCGCTTGCGTTACGCCTTTCTTGCCACTGTTTTCAATGGATCTTTTAAAAGCAAATTTGACGGATGGTATGTATATTATGCCTTGTCTATGGAGCTTTTATTTCTTTCTCACGAATAAAAAAGGGGTGTCATGGCTCTTGTTAGCGCTCGCCGCTTGTTTTAAGCTGATGGCGATCTATCTCGTGCCAGTTTATTTATTCTTTTATATTAAAGATTTCAAAAAGTATAATGTAAAAGAGAAGCTTGCTCCACTATGGGGGCTCGTGGCTGTTTTTGTTTGTTCAGTGCCTAATATGCTCGCGGGTGGAAAATTTATTGATGGCATTATTATGCCAGTCCTGGGGCGTAACGACGTGAGTGTCGTAATGCCGTGGTTTTGGGTTGTTCCCACCAGTAACAACTTTACGCTACACGACACACCTCAGCAAATGAAGGGTATGCTTTACGGGTTACTGATCCTAGTCTTTTTTGTGACGATATTTTTTATTCTGACATATGTGAAAAGAGCACATCAAACGCGCGTAGGGCTGGCTATTTTGCCAACTCTCTCAATAATGATGTGCTTTTATCTTATGCCATCTCAGCACGAAACTTACTTTGCGATGGCTGGAATTTTTGCCTTGATCGGGTTTATCATACTGCCTAGAAAAGGGCTTTTTGTAAATTTCTTGTTAATAAACGCCTTCCTGTTTTATATGTATTTATTTGGCATAACTTGGTGGTACGAAGATCCTACGTGGATTTTACCAAACACTCAGATGGGACTTATTTATCTCGGTATGATTATTTTTAATTATTATCTTCTTTATCAAAATTCAACTTTTCATCATTCATCTAAGGCTGATAAAAGGCACAGGTTACCCGCAAGCTACTCCGCGATTGACTAAGGCACTCACTACACGCTTAACAAGTAGGGTATGGTGGGCTAATATGTTCATTGGACCACTGGTTACCCGGAGACTATTAGCGGTAAGAGCTAAAAATTACTCCATCGTCTAGCCAACCAGCCTGAATATAGGCTTGCTTTTCGCTTTCATTTTGTATGAGAATATGTGTGTTTGTAGTTCTGCTATATAGGCGGTAAACGGGCTGGCCGTTATTAAGGGCCCTAAACTTAATACCGTTTGACACCCAGCCGTTTTGGGTGTAGGCATTAACTTCTTGGGCGTTAGCGGTATAGAAAAACGAGTTGGTTACCGGGTTTGAAAGTTCGTAGATAGGCAGGTTAGATGAAGAGGATACTTTAAAAATCACGCCATCGTTCTTCCAACCTTGTTTGAGGTTATGGTGGAATTCGTCCATGGACACCACCACTCGGTGTGAATTCGTCGCTGGATTATAGAGCCGGTAGGTAAGTTGAATGTTATTTGTGTAGAATATCACTCCGTCATTCTTCCATCCGCCACGAATGTAAGTGTCTTTTTCGCTTTCGTTTGCGGTGACGAAATGCGACCGACCGTTCCAAAGCCTGTAGACCGGCACAGTATCTTCTTTACTGCCAGATATGGTAACTCCATCATTTATCCAGCCTGAGCGCATATAATCAGTTAGTTCGTTGACGTTGGAGACAAACG
Source organism: Saccharimonadales bacterium (SeqCode) (assembly GCA_045628725.1). Taxonomy (GTDB): domain Bacteria; phylum Patescibacteriota; class Saccharimonadia; order Saccharimonadales; family Saccharimonadaceae; genus JACQGD01. The sequence goes on along the minus strand of JAZQPT010000018.1, from coordinate 7,276 downwards.
TATGGAACCCGGTAACGCGGTTATATAGTCTCCAGGTTTGCGTCTCGTACGAGGACAGCTCGTAGTAGAGGACGCCGTCAATATTCCAGCCATGTTGACGGTAGGTGGCCACCTCGTTTGCATTACTGGTTAGGAAGTAGCGGCCTTGGTTGCTGATACGCCATACAGGTGTTCCTTCGCTATTTGCCTTAAAAATCACACCATCGTCAATCCAGCCGCGGGAACGCAGACTTGCCGCTTCCTGTGCGGTGGCGATAGTATGATATTTGGACTGTGAGTTATAAAGCCGATGAATTGGCACGGTGCCATTTTCGACAGAATGGCTGACTACTCCATCGTTTTTCCAGTTGTTTGCTAAGTAGGTATTGACCTCGGTGTAGTCTGCGCTAAGCATATGGCCGCCGGTTTTAGGGTTGTAAAGTCGCCAAACCGCATTCTTTTCATCTCGGACGCCATTGAAGTTGGTGCTGCCAAACCACTCCTTGAAAAACATATAAAAATTACGGTTACCATATGCGCCACAGGGCGCAGTGCCAGGGTAGTTTCTAAGAGCGGCGTCATTAGGTACATACGGGGTGTAGATATAAAGACTTAAGGTAGCAATGTTTTGAATATTAACTGACTTTACTCCGCAGGCAGGGTCGGGGGCATATTGTATCTGATTTGATCCGATACGGTAGCGGTAATCATTGGGGTGGTCTTTGTAGTATTTAAGCTGCCACGCCGCATAGTTGACCTGCTTATAAAAGCCAGACTTTTGACCGTCGCAATTGGCGCTGTAGCCGGGGCCACTATCCGGACATCCGTAGCCCATTGAATATCGGTACTGCGACTTCAGTGGCCAGCTGTCGGCGGTTAGGGGGCCAGCTGACTCTTTTTTAAGTAGCACTAAAAGAACTTGGGGGTTGATGCCATACTGCTGGGCGGCATTATAGATAATTTGGGCTGCCGACAGACCTCCTGCAAAGGCACCTCCACCTCTTTCGTACGAGGTTTCGTTTGTCTGCGGGTTTTCGTGGTAATTTTTAAGACACACATATGGAGGGCCGGACCAACCTTGTGACGCCGCATACTGGGCGCGCGTTCCACCCCCGTATTCCGACCTGCCGGTACCCCAAGTGTCGCAGCTCGGCAGTAGTTGATTGAGGAAGTCTTGAATTTGCTGTGTATTCATTGAATTCTTGTTATAGAATACTTCGTCATCAATGATTTTGCCGGGGTTAAATTCAGTGGCTGACAGAGCTTGAACACGAGCGGGGGTAACGGTTACTTGAAACAGGAAGGTAAATACAAGTATCCCTATGCCGAGCAGGGCGTACACAGTAGCGCTAGAGGCATTAGAAGCTAAACGTTTGTTCATTTGATTTACCATCCATGCTAGGAGAGTTGTAATTGAGCGTAAAAGTCCATTTGCCTGGCGCTAGCTCACTTTTCTTAATAGCAATTGTTTTGCAATCAGTAGTAGCGGCGCTCTGCATGAGGGTGGTTTCTTTTTTAATAACCGTGCCGCTAGGGCCGGTAAGAAGCGCGTAGCATACTCCGTCGTACACCAGCGTATTTACACCACCTCTAATGTATACGTTGGTCGCATCACTATCAAAAGAGGATACCATCTGTACGGCTTTCTTGCTGTTTGTGCCACCCGGAGCAGGCTGGGGTGTCGGGTCGGTGTTGACTGGGGTGGATTTATTACCAGGATCTTTTTCAAGATTTTCGGTTTGTTTTTTGTCTGATTCGGAGGGAGCAGGAGCGTTAGTGGTGGTAACAGAAGAAGAGTTTTCGGGTTGATTGGTGTTTTGCGTGAAAAACAAATAGCCACCTCCGGCAACAGTTGCCAGCAGGATGACACTAACAAGGATGATGATACGTTTTTTGTTTGAATTGTTTTTGTTTATTTGCATATTACTACCTAGTACTTAGAATACCAAAGCGCTTATTGTAATACAAGCACTGGGTATCGTAATTTTGTCAAGATAAGATACTATCTACTGTACACTCTCATATTGGTGGTTTATTATAAGGTGATTATATATGAGCATACAACACCCCCTAATCTCTGTACTTATTTGTAACTATAATTACAGTGAGTATATCGAAGAGTCATTGATTTCTGCGATTGGCCAGAATTACCCAAATATTGAAATTATTGTTATTGATGACGGCTCGAAGGATAACTCGGTGCAAGTAGTGCACCGAGTTATTGCTAAGCATCCGCAGGCGACCATTACCCTCAAGGTAAAAAAGCAGAATGAAGGACTGTGCTATGCTCGCAATGATGCCATTGATTTGGCAAAGGGTGAGTTCTTTGTGTTTCTTGATAGTGACGATGTGATGTCGTCTGATTATATATCCAGATTATTTAATATAATTACGGATAAGAAAGCTGATGTAGTGTATAGCGATGTGAGGCGGTTTGGCGACGAAAAGGGTGAATCGATTGAGCCAGAGTACGATGCAGCTAAGTTGTTAATCCATAACTATATAAATATTTCAGCCCTGGTGAGAAAAGATAGTATTGGTGATCACCGATTTGACGTTACCTTGAATCGCAAAACGCTTGAGGATTATGATTTCTGGCTTGGCCTATCTCTAAAAGGATTACGATTTGTTAAGGCGGACGGAGTACACTTAAGCTACCGCATTCAGAGTGAGTCGCGAAACAAAAATTATCTCCCGTTAAAGGAGCGACTTTTGGATTACATTCAGGTCTGGACCTATAGCATAAGTAAGTACCGTAAGCTTTTTCCGGGAGTTATTAGTGAAGAAGTCTATATTGATCAACTTAAGTACCAGGTGACGAGCCTCGGTGGTGAACTAGCTAGTCTAAACCAAGTGGTCCATGATGAGCTGCTACCTGAGCTGGAGAAACGACAGTTGCACATAACAAGTCAATATGACACGATAGACCAACTAGAATTAAAGGTTGCACAGTTAAAGAAAACGGTGAGTAACATCGAAAGTTCTAACGATTACATTGTGGGACACAAAATACTTAACGGCCTCAGACGAATAAAAGGATTGATTAAATAACGGGATGATGCAGAAAGCGATGAATCTAATACGATTTTATAAATATTCTTTTGTATTAATGGGTTTGGGTGCGCTATATACTGCTTTCCTTATTCTTATTCATGGTGACACCATGGGTGACTACAGAATTTTTGCTCAAGATTCGATCAGGATTCAGTACGGTATAGACCAGTGGTTCAACTGGAGTTCCCGGCTTCTTATCGAAAACTCCGCTAATTTCTTTTCAAAATACCTTTGGCTCTGGAAGGTACTAACTGTTATTTCTGGTGCCTTGCTGTTTTGGAGCCTGGGGCGCATTATGGGTATTAAGAGGGTGTATCAGGCTGTAATTCTGTTTTGCCTAATGCTGCTCGTTAATACGAATGTACTTGCCACTGCTGGGATATTTGCCACAACTATTAACTACCTGTGGCCAGCTACTTGTTTTGCGTTGGTGATAGCGGTCTTACTCGTGCCTTTTAAAAACAAGGTGATGCAGCGAGTATCGCTCGTGGCAATATGGCCGCTATATATTTATGCAATGTGCAGCGAGCAATTAGCTGTACTTGGTTTGCTTTTTATAGGTGCGTATGTAGGGTTCAAACTCTACAAGAAGCAACGCGTTCCTGTTATGGTGTGGGTGCTACTAGCTATTACGGTTATTGGTATACTTAACGTATTAGTCTCGCCGGGGAACGATAATCGTAAAGCGCTGGAAATTATGACATGGTGGCCAGGTTTCGATTCGCTACCTCTATTTTATAAAATCGCAATGGGTACTATCGTATTATTTTCGCGGCTATTTATAGCCCCTGAAGTGCCCGCCATTTTGTTAGTCCTCTTGCTTGCGGGGTTGTCATACAAATTAAAAAATATTACGGCTTTTGTAAGTATTTTGCCAGCATTGGTGATTCTTATGCTATTTATATTCCCCGACACCTATGGATTATCAGGTACTAACATAAGATCCATTAATTATTTTAACGATTTGGGGCAGAGGGCGATTGCGTTTGACTCTAGGAATTTACCAGGGCCAGCCGCCATGCGTGAGTATCTAGTGGTGTTTGGGGTTCTTACAGCCAGTATAATTGCTTCAATTACATGTCTGTTCGGAAGGACATTAAAGACCGCTGCTATTCTTGGGATACTCGCGGCAGGCGTGGCGGTTTCTATGGCGGTTGCCTTTTCGCCTACTTTGTTTGCGTCAAACACACGTACGCTTTATCCGCTGCTGATCATTATCGTGTGTATAAACTATTACTTGGTGAACAGGTTAATTGATATGCAGTTTTTTCAATCAACAATTGTCAGCACTGGATTGCGATCAAAATAAGGTGTTACAATAATGAGCGTGAATAAAGACATCCACCCAGACGCAAAAGTCCTTATAATTTCTTGGTCGCCAGTACCAACCCCGAAGTATCAAAAGATTGAAGGGAGTGGTCAACGTTTCTATGGCTTGGCTACCGGCCTTCAGAAAAATGGCATTAAAGACATTACGATTGGCATAGGTAATATATACCCTCTCGATGTAGACGAGGTGTCGGGTATAAAGCTATTTAACTATGACTTTAATGACGAGCTTGTAGAGCGTCTGAAACAATATGACACGATTATCCTCAACTATGCGATCCATGGCGCTAAATTTATTGCCGATAACCTTCCGCAGAATATACAAGTAATCTATGATGTATATGGTCCCGCCTATATCGAAAGTCTTGCTCGAGAGCCGAAGGACTTGGTTGGCACATATGTAGGCAACCTGCTTGCTGTAAAGGAAATCTTTAACGAGATTCTGCCGCGTGGGGACTTCTTTTTGTATGCAAATGATGCTCAGGAAAAGTTTTACACGGGTGTGCTTGCCAGCTTAGGGATTATTAATCAGTTCAGCTATAACACAGACCGGCTTTTAAGAGTGCCGTTTGGTATTGATGAGCCTGTAAAGGTTGCATACGATAACCCGTATGCGGAGTTTGGAATCAAAGATGATGACTTTACGCTGTTATGGTTTGGTGGTCTGTACCCTTGGTTTGACATTACGCCGATCCTTGAGACAATCAAACACTTTCAGGGCGGTAAACTTAAGCTCGTTATTGTGGGAGGCAACAACCCCCAAAACCAGCATCCTGATTTTGTAAAAAACTACGAAGATACGGTCCAGTATATTAAAGACAATAACCTTGAAGAGCAGGTGGTGCTCATTGATTGGGTTGATTTTGCAACTCGCCGGAAGTACTACGAGTATGCTGACTTGATTGTCAGTATGAATGGACAAGGCAAGGAAAATGTCTATTCGTGGCGCACAAGGGTGATGGACTACGTCGGCAGCACGACACCACTTATGACAAATGGCGGCGATCCGTTGTCGGATGAGTTAATTGAGTGTGGGGCTGCGTTTAAGATAGACGCAGCTGATGGCGACAGTATTCGCGAGGTACTAGAGCGCCTAGCAGGAGATACGACCCGACAGGACCTCAAGACGGCAAGTCAGCGTATGGAGGCTATTCAGCCAAAGTACTACTGGGAGACGGTGACGAAAGACTTGGCAAACAAGATACTAACACAACACAAGCCGTATGTTGATGAACGGGCTTTCAAGTTACAGAATAACATTACCGAACTAGTGGCACCGACACGCCAGTATGAAACACGCACGGGCCGCTCAGTGAGCGGCATGGCTTCACTGCTGGTGCTTAAGGTGCGTGAAAAAGGCCTGAGAACAACATACCGGATTGTTCGAGACAAAGCCTATAGGCGAGCTGCGGTTGAGTATCGCAAAAAGTTTCCTAAAAAAACTGTTCAGAAGCCAGGTATCGTATTTGTGTCCAATCAATTTAATAACACTGGCGCACCCTTGGTGCTCATGGATGTTATTGCCTCGCTAAAGGAGCAGTATCCAGAGCATGCAGGCAATATCAAACTTGTTACTTTTACTCCTATTGAAGCGACAAATGTTATTGCGGTCGAGAAACTAGGCGTGAAAGTAGAGATTCACACCAATCGAGAACTCCACATTCACTTTAATGAGGGTGATGTCGTGGTGTTTAATACCTTTGCTATTTCTCGTACAACCATCTTTTCGGCAATTCACGCAATAAATCAGAAAAGACTCCGCAAGATATTTTGGTACGGGCACGAGGCGAGTCCAAGTGGATTTATAGACGAGGACGTGCGTAAGATTTTTGTCGATTACTTGCAAGACGATAAAGCAAAAATTTACGCAGTTTCTAAGAAGACTCAAGAAGAATATGTGAAATACTTTGGTATCGATAAGAATATCGAGCGAATGCCGTTCCGCTTCCAGTTCCCGGCCGATAGGTTCCAGGTACGAAAAGCAGACGATTTTGACGAGCTACGCTTTATCACCACGGGCAGCCTCATGGATATGCGCAAAGGCCAGTACCCTATTGTGTATGCATTCCTCGATTTTTACCATAATTACTACCTCAAGAATCCATCGGCTTATAGAAAGTTTCATCTGAAGTTTATTGGCGCTTATGAGAAAAGTGATCTTGGACCACAGGCCGCGTATCACATTAAGAACATTATGAGGCAGCTTGAATTGTCGGCAAAAGGATTGGGCGACATGTTCTCGATGACGCCGTCGCTCTCTCATGACGCGGCAATTGACGAGATCTGTAAGGCAAATGTGACAATGTGCTACTCCTTACACGAGGCACTTCCGATATTTATTTACGAAGGCATGGCAGCGGGTCACCCGATAGTACGCAACGAGGCGGCAGGGAATGAAGAGCAGCTGATCGAGGGGAAGAATGGATACGGTGTCTCCAGTGAAGACTTCGTAGGTTTCGTAGAGACTATTGAACGCATGTTAAGCAAAGATAAGACTTCTAATGCTGATCTGGCGGCCATGTCGAAAGCATCGAATGCACTTGCTCAGGAGGCAACGCACAACGAATACAGTTTACTCACTGAACTTGTTGAAGTGATTAAAAAATAGAGCCGCTGGGGCTCTATTTTTTTACTTCCGGATAATTACGCTAAGTAATTACCGTAGCCTGATTTTTGCAAACTCTCGGCGAGTTCGGTAAGTTGGTCAGAAGAGATGAAGTTTTCTTCGCGGGCAACTTTTTCTGGGCTACCAATGATCTGGCCGGTACGTTTCTGCAGAACTTTAACATAGTCTGCTGCGTCAGTCATGCTATCGATCGTGCCGGTGTCGAGCCATACGTCCCCATCGTCAAGGGTAGTGACTTTTAGTTTGCCACGGCGAAGGTATTCTTCGTTAATTGCAGTAATCTCAAGC
>JAZQPT010000017.1:0-1740 GCA_045628725.1 Saccharimonadales bacterium (SeqCode) | reverse complement strand
GTATGAATAAAGGGTATAGGGGTATATCAATTGAAATATAAAACGTCTAACGACGCCGAGGCGATAGAAGCGCGACATCGGTTAGAACGGCTTATAACGAGTGGCAAACTGGTCGAATTAAAAGAGATTCGTCCTGGCCGCTCGTTAAGTCAAAACGCATACCTCCATTTGATACTGGGCGCATTCGGCGTCCATTTTGGTCTAACGATCGAAGAATCAAAGCAGGTATATAAAAACATCAATAAACACATATATCGCTACGAAAAGAAAGGCAAAGAGTTTCAACGAAGCTCTGCCGATTTGAACATAGCAGATATGAGCGCATCGATCGAAACGTTTAAGAGGGTTTCGGCGGAGGCAGGCTGTCCATTGCCAAATGCAACAGATACGGACTGGCTCCAGCGAATAGAGAACGAAATCGAGCGCAACAGGAGGTATTTATAATGGGCATTACCGCACACACGATACAGGATTTATTCCGTCAATCAAAGACTGACTGGCTAGACGGAGCAAGAGCAGTCGCAATCAAACTACTGAAAAACAGGCACACTATCACCATAGAGGATGTACTCGCCGAGTATAAGCTACCTAAGTATCTACACCACAACACGATCGGTAGTGTATTCCAGGACGATCACTTTATGCCAATAGGGTATGTGCCATCGAGGCGTCGCGTATCGCACGGTCGGGTCATCCGCCAGTGGACGTTAAACGAGAAGTACATCGTTGACGGCGAGGTGGATTGTGAGTAGAAGGACTACAAAAGAAATACAGTACAAGTTAAGTTATGAAGACCTACCAGAAGCAGACAGAGTACTGGCAGAGTCAATAAGCGACTGGATATATCACATAGTCCAGGCAGTGAAAGTAAAGCTGAGTAATGGCAAAAACTATTGAGTTCATACTACTTGTGACGGCGATGTACTGGCAGTGGTTCCTACTGGTGTCGTTTGCAATCTGCATGATCATAAAACTGATACACGATGAAATAGAATACCGGCAGTGGCAAAAAGAGTAGAATGCGCCGAATGTGGCAGTCCGTTTCATTACCAGACGTTCTGCCCGTTCAAAAAGCGCAAAGCTATAGCGGTTAATAAGTTACCTAACAAAATTGGTAAAGCTGGCAAGCGCACACAGAAGGCAGTTCAGCAGTGGAAGAAGTCGCAGCGACCCAATCACGAGGGTTATTATATTTGCTATATGTGTGGGGCGTGGGTAACTTACCTGGTGGCAGAGCACGTAAAAAGTAAAGCGCGTCATCCAGAATTACGGGCTGACCCGAATAATTTAAAGCCTACTTGCGACGATTGCAATCGTGAAAAGGGCAGTAAGGATAATTAAAATGAGCGAAATTAAATTTAAACTAACTACTGAGACGAAAATCAACGCATGGGGAATTAAACTATTCCGCATTGAGGCGACTGTTGATTTTAAGAATGGATTTACCCAGATTGTGCGCGGCGACAAAGGCGGCTGGGTAGAATCCGAAAAAACAAGTGATGGCGATGCCCGGGTATTTGGCGATGCTTGGGTATACGGCAATGCTCAGGTATACGGCAATGCTCAGGTATCTGGCGATGCTCAGGTATTTGGCGATGCTCGGGTATACGGCAATGCTCGGGTATACGGCAATGCTCAGGTATCTGGCGATGCTCGGGTATCTGGCGATGCTCAGGTATCTGGCGATGCTCGGGTATCTGGCGATGCTCGGGTATCTCTTAAAAAAGCATATACAAAAGG
>JAZQPT010000016.1:0-2236 GCA_045628725.1 Saccharimonadales bacterium (SeqCode) | reverse complement strand
CCTTGCTCCAGCACCAGCTTGACCGCCTCGGCGCGGAACTCCTTCGTGTACGTGCGTTTTTCTGATTTGCTCATGATGACTCCCTTTGGTCAGTTTACCAAACAGGAGTGTCCGAAAACCTCAGGCTACCTCAGCTGACCGACAACGGCAGCCAGTTCGCCGACCGCTTTACGGCCGGCCGCAAAACGAAGGAACCCAGCGGTACGCACGTATTCGACCGGCTCTGCAAACAACTTGGCATCGAACACCGCTTGATCCCGCCCCGTCATCCACAGACCAATGGCATGGTGGAGCGCTTCAATGGCCGCATCAGCGATATCGTCAACCAGACTCGATTTGAATCAGCTGCCGAACTGGAGACGACGCTGCGCAATTACGTCAAGATCTACAACCACAATATTCCGCAGCGGGCGCTCAAGCATAAAACGCCCATTCAGGCGCTCAAGGAATGGAGCGAGAAAAGCCCTGAATTGTTCAGGAAACGCGTGTATAACCAGACGGGCCTTGACACTTAGTTAACTATGTTTGAAATAACTGAGACTGACATCGCAACCTTGAGCGACAGTGATCTTCGCACCTTAGTAGCACGGCTAGCATTGTCAGAATTACGCGCGCAAGGCTGCCCAATTTCATCTGTTACAGCGGGCGGCAATCAAGACGCTGCTGATGGCGGTCTCGATGTTCGTGTCGAGTGTCCGGTCCCAATTTCGCATCCTGATTTTGTGCCACGAATGCTTACAGGGTTTCAGGTCAAAAAACCTGATATGCCGCCAAGTGCAATCCAAAAGGAGATGCGCCCACGCAATATTTTACGACCGGTAATTGCTGAGCTTGCTGCTGGCCAAGGTGCATACATCATCGTTAGTAGCCAAGGGACGGTTGCTGATCAGCCACTGAATGATCGGCGTGCAGCGATCCGTGACCAACTTCAATATCTTGAAACTCGCGAAAGCCTTCATACCGACTTTTATGATCGAGTCCGACTGGCTACCTGGGCTAATGAGTATCCAGGCGTAGTCGCGTGGGTCCGCAACAAGGTTGGACGCCAACTTACTGGTTGGAGCAACATTGGTGACTGGGCCGGTGCGGCGGTTACAGCACCGCGCCCCTACCTATTCGATGATAAAACCTGTTTAACTGATGAGCGAACTAAGGAACGCGAGCAATTGAGTATAGGTGAAGGGATTGCTCAACTTCGTTTGGCATTACAGATACCAAAGCAGTGTCTTCGGTTAATTGGATTATCCGGCCTTGGCAAGACTCGGTTGATGCAGGCGCTTTTTGAAAGCGATGTAGGTAAGGAACCTTTGGATTCAAGTATCGCGGTCTATACAGATTATTCAGTCGAAACCAGCCCAACTGCTCGTGATATGGCACGACATCTCGTCACACTAGGCCGACATGCTATTCTTGTCGTTGACAATTGCAATCCTGCCACCCACAGTGAGCTTGCACTTATCTGTTCGAACGATGCAAGCAAAATCAGCTTACTGACTATTGAATATGATGTGAGCGATGATGAACCGGAACATACTGAAGTTTTTCGCTTGCAATCAGCCTCACCTGAACTGGTTGAAAAATGGCTTACACAAGGCTATCCTAATGTCTCACAAGTCGATAGGCATACAATAGCAGACTTCAGCAATGGGAATTTTCGGGTTGCAGAGGCGCTCGCGCAAACGCTCAGAAAAGGTGAAACCTTAGGAAAACTTAAGAGCCGTAACTTATTTGAGAGAATTTTTCAACAGCGCAATGATCGCGACCAAAATTTACTAGCTGCAGCCGAGGATCTATCCCTTTTATATTCAATTAACGGCGAGGACACTTCAGACAGTGGAGAACTCTCAATCGTTGGAAGCATTCGCAGCGTTAGCGCGGTTGAACTGTATGGAGCTCTAGTTGAACTACGTCGTCGTGGGATTTCTCAGTCGCGTGACCGTTGGCGTGCAATCCTGCCGCACGCAATCGCTAATCCGCTTGCTGCCTTCGCGTTAGAAAGAATTCCTCCTGCAACTTTTGATGGCTTCTGCAAGAAGTTATCGTTACGTATGTGGAAGTCTCTCGCACGGCGACTTGGGTATCTTCATGACAGTGCCTCAGCACAGAAAACCGTGGTGCGTTGGCTCAGCACTGATGGCTTCCTAGCAAACATCAGTGCCTTAGAGGCTGTTATGAGTATCCGGAATAGAAACTTTCCGGCGGATTTATTGTCAGATCGGCATGGATACTCGAAAAC
>JAZQPT010000015.1:0-65707 GCA_045628725.1 Saccharimonadales bacterium (SeqCode) | reverse complement strand
GGTAATGGTGTATAATAAACAAGTATTATTAATCGCATCGAGAACTTGAATGTGAGCGCATCCATAAGACGCAAAATCATATCAAGGTTACGATGTACCAAACAAGGAGCTATCTCATGGCAGATACAAAAGCAGAAGGATTGCGAATCCGCATCCGTCTAAAAGCATACGACCACAAGGTCATCGACCAATCAGCAAAGCAGATCATCGACACGGCTATCCGTACCGGTGCAACTATTGCAGGACCAGTGCCACTTCCTACACGCCGTAGTACTTATACCGTCGTCAAATCACCGCACGTTTACAAAACAGGTGGTGAGTCATTTGAAATGCGCGTACACAAACGTCTTATCGACATCACAAACGCAACTCCAAAGACTATCGACAGCCTACAAAACCTCAGCTTGCCAGCTGGCGTTGACGCTGAAATCCGTATGTAATTTATCGGATCTATATAAAAGGCCCGGCTATATGCCGGGTCTTTTATATATTTCAGTTGTCGTTATTGTTCTGCTAGCTGAGTATCTTGTATGGTAGCTTTTCGGTTTTCATAAATACGCATATCAAGCTCGCTAATTTGACTATAGTTGAGCTGACTCTCTTCGATTTTGTCATAAACGCTATTAATCTTTACCTGTAAATTAACGAACCATGCACCGAGCACAAGAACCAATACTGCGACAATCAGCCAGTAAAGAGTCTGGTGTGTTGGTTTTGTTGAGAGGAAAGGCAGAGCTGGCTTGCATGGTCGCAGCGTCTTGTATTCAGTCGTATCCGTAGATTTAGATGTTTTGACGGGCTTTTTCGTCTTTGGCTTTACGGCTGGCTTTACTGTCTTAGCTGTTGTAGTCTTCTTTTTTACTTGCGCCATAAAGGATTCCTTTAGGATTTAGATATTACAGTGATTATCGCAAATATAGAGCAGGTAATCAACATGATTGCGCTAATGGTAGCAAATTGTTATCATAGAGAAAATGGCAACAAAACAAACATCCCGCAAACCACGACATCGAACCTATGCCCGCAACCGCCCAGCGGTCGCTACAATGCGTCGTCAGGTGGTCGAAAGTGACGGAACGTACTTTCTAAAGCTCATTATTGTTGTGATCCTCGGAACGCTCTGGCTCAAATTAGTTCAGCCGCTCAGCTGGCAAGGGATTCCATTTGGTGGCATGCCCATAGGGACAATTATCGGTCTTGCAGGGATTTCGCTCGTAGAAAAAGACCAAACCAATCGCAAGATTTGGTATGCGGTACTTATCATCGTAACGATTGTCAGCTACTTCTTGCCCGCAGGCATCGTTATTCAATAACAAATGCAAAACCCTGCCTCCAAACGAGGAGCAGGGCTCGCACTTGTTGGGCGCAGGGTATTAAACGACAGACGAGCACCATATGAACACAGTGCCAAGATCTTCGGCAAAGTAGTCACTGTCCACGTCGATATACCGGCCGGCCACTCGTCCTGAAGGCAAAATACCGACAGCAGATTTGAACTCGGGGATATCTGAAGTCATATGGACACCAGTGACGTATTCGTCGCCTTCGGCTGCCGTCTGTGCTGTCGGACATAGTCATTCCTTCGTCGTAGGCACGTTCGAACACTGGCAGCAGATATTATACAACTAAATGAATGTTATTTCAATAGCCGCCACCGGGGATGCCCCATAGCTGCTCGAGCGTCTTTACGCCAGACGCTTTCATAGACTGCGCCGTTGCAACCCCAACGTAGCGCCAGTGCCAGGCCTCGGGGCTATATCCTGTGACAGATTCTAGACCGATAGGGTAGCGTTCAATAAATCCAAAATTGTGCGCATTCGCTGTCATCCATGCATATTGTGCAGAGCCTCGAAAACACTCTAAACTGCAAGAACCTGCAGACAAATCAAAAACAAATCCTGTTTGATGTTCGCTATAGCCAGGTCGAGCACTTACTGTATCTGCTGCCGCTGTACTACCATTAACACGCACCCAATTGTCGTAGGTGACAACCTGATTGTTATAGGAGCGATAGGCGCTCGTGAGACTCAGGGGCGCACCCACGGCTGCGGCTGCGTTGAATAGGGCAGTCATGTCGGGAATAATCTTTGCACTAACGACAAAGCCTTGATAGCTCGATAGGTCGCTCGGTACAAAATCTGCTGGCGCGAAACACCGCTTTTTGTTGATGACAACGTCGATTGACGATGGATTACTGTGAGCGCCCGTTGCCGCACAGTTTGTCGGCGTGACAACCTGACTTTTTTGTTTGGCGGCTACAGCAGCAAGGGCTGCATCGGCGGCAGCCTTCTTATCGGCTTCTTCTTTGGCTATACGCTGGGCTTCTTCCTGAGCTTTCTTTTCGGCTGCCTTTTTAATTTTGATCGCTTTGATTTGTTTATCGATTTGGGCTAATTTTACAGATGATTCATCGTTTGTTTTAGCGATAGCCTTGTTGCCGTAATGTGTCACGGCACCTAATGATGTCGCAAACACCAGTACAGCAATAGATAGTGAGATAAGTATAAAACGTCGCCGTTTGAGTCGTATCGTGAGCATTACCACTATTATACTCTGAAAATAACAAAAGCCCACCACTCCGGTCTAGCGTCAGCATGTATTACGTGCTGACGCTAGACCTAAGAGCGACGGGCGTACCGCTAGGTAGTACCTTCGAGAGAGTCGAGCACTTCCGTAACCGACTCAAAATCATCGGTACGAATTGCGATTGACAGTGCCTGGTGACACGCCGTTTCTGTCGAAACGAACATCAGGCGTGCTGCTTCCATATTGCCGTTGTTCATTGCTTGCATCCGGTACAGCACATCCAGCGCGAACAATAGCCGTCGGCTTTCATCGTCGTACGGGTGAATATCTTTGTATTCACCCATTTTGTCGCGCCACTTACCGATGATCTGCCGATCTCTGTTGCCAGAAATGACAGCAACAATTGGCGCGGACAAAACTTCAACGAGCATATCTAGCCGCATATCGCTGATCATATTGCTCATAGCCACATCCCCCGTTACTGTTACCGAGATAGTATCTCGTCGTTGTCGAGTGCACAGATGAACACGTGTGTCGCGTATTGACCCGGCGTCACCTCTGTCTCGCTGGTGATGAACCGATCAATCAGAATTTCTTCATCGATCGTCACCGTCGACATCACTTGGCCACAAAACATCAGTTCTGCGCGGTGGAGCACTGCGGTGAGCCTGGTCGCGTCGTCGGGGACTTCGTCGACGATGGAATCAGCGGTGAGCAGCTCATACCTTCCGGAACCTGCGTTGATCTGAACGCAGGGGACTCCACCTTGGTCGATGATTGCCATCGATTCTTTGAGGAGGTCGACGCTTTCGTCTCCGGTAAGCGTGATGGCTTGCTGAAATGGTTGCGTCATTGCTTCCTTCTCTCGTTGTCATCCAGCCGAGAGGCTGGCCTCGATCGGTTGGGCGTGTATCGCCGGAATGAATCCGAACGAACATAAGGGTACTATATAATATTTTCATATAAAAATAAACCTACCGAAGTAAGTCAGAGAGTGGACTAGCTAAAATTGTATATATATAAAAAACAAATACCCGTGACGAATCGCGATAAATATGTCAAAAATAGTTGACTTACCCCTGTATCTGTGCTATATTCAGGAGGTAACTTATTACGTAATAACAACTCGCTCTTGGTGAATTGGCAGGTCCTAACAGATAGGAAACCGCTCTCCACCAAGAGTTTTAAGTGGGAGCATGAAGGCAATATGAAAGCACTTCTCGGTACCAAAATTGGTATGACCCAAATCATTAGTGAAGATGGACGCGCAGTACCTGTGACGTTAATCCAAGCTGGCCCTGTGACTGTGACTCAGGTCAAAACTGTCGACATCGACGGTTACACCGCAGTACAAGTGGCATATGGTGAGGGTAAGAACCTGAGCAAGGCCGTTGCTGGACATACCAGTCCAGCCAAAGTGACACCGAAGCACATTCGGGAATTTCGTGTTGCAGAACTACCTGAAGGTCTTCAGGTGGGTAGCACGATCGATGTTTCTCAGTTTACACTTGGCGATATCGTCAACGCAACGGGAACAAGCAAAGGTAAAGGCTTCGCCGGAACCGTAAAACGACACAACTTTAATACAAGCAAGAAGACTCACGGTGGTAACGGTAACGTTCGTAAACCGGGTTCTATTGGATCAATGTATCCTCAAAAAGTCTTTAAGGGTAAACGAATGGCCGGCCGTATGGGCGCTGATCGTGTTACTGTAAAGAACCTAGAGGTTGCTTATGTTGATGCAGTAAATAACTTGATTGGACTCAAGGGCGCAGTTCCTGGTCCACGTAAGGGTCTTATTGTTATCGGAGGGAAGGCATAATGGCAGACGCTACTAAACCAGCAGCTACTACGACTGCATTACCAAATGAAGTCTTTAACGTCGAGGTGAAGAACCACGAACTGTTGAAACTTGCTTACGATAGCTACCTTGCAAATAGCCGTGGCGCTAACGCAACAACACTACAACGTGGTGAAGTTCGCGGTGGTGGTAAAAAACCATGGAAGCAAAAAGGCACAGGTCGTGCACGATTCGGTTCATCACGTAACCCAATCTGGCGCGGTGGTGGTATCGTTTTCGGTCCTCGCGGCAATGAAAACTACACAAAGCGAATGACGACAACAAGTAAGCGTGTTGCTGTAAAGCAGGCATTGACACTTGCTGCCGAGGCAAACAAAATTGTCGTTAAAGACCTCAAAACAACTGGCAAAACGTCAGAAGTTGCGAAGTTCCTTGATGACAACAAAATGACTCGTCGCGTATTGATCGTTGTTGATGAGAAAACACCAGAGCTAATCCGCGGAACAAACAACATCCAGAATGTATTGTTGATCCGTGCGACATACCTAAGCGTGTATCACATCCTTAACGCTGATACGATCGTCCTTTCTACCAAATCTGTACCTGCCATCAAAAACTGGCTTGTTAAATCAGTCGAGGAGGACGCGTAATGGCACCTATTAGTGTAATCCCACGTGCAACTGAGAAAGCCTATGCTCAGTCACAAAACAACGTATATGTCTTTACTGTGCCACTCACAGCAAACAAGAAACAAATCATTGCTTCTGTTGAGTCACAGTTTGAAGTAAAAGTAACAGGCATCAAAACACTCGTTCAAGCCGGTAAGGCAATTCGATTCTCTCGGGGAAAGAACAAATATCCTGGTTCAACGAAGCGTAAAGATAGCAAAAAAGCCTACGTTACTCTCGCCGCTGGCGATAGTATCCAGGTATTTGCTCAACCTGCTGCAGAAGAGGAGAAGAAGTAATGCCAATTAAAGCATACAACCCAACTACTCCAGCTCGACGTGGCATGACTAGCGAAGACTATAGTCAAATTACGACTAAGAAACCGCTAAAAAGCCTACTAAAGAGCAAGAAGCAAAATGCCGGTCGTAACAACACAGGACGAATTACTGTTCGTCACCGTGGCGGTGGTGTTAAACGACATCATCGTCTGATGAATCACAAGCTTGCTCCTGGTACAGTTGCGACAATCGAAGAAATCGAATACGATCCTAACCGATCTGCTCGTATTGCTCGTATCAAAGATCAGCACGGTCTTTACCACTACGTTCTTGCGGATACGCAAATGACAAAGGGTAAAAAGATCGAAAGCGGTCCTGATGCACCTATCGAGTCTTCAAACCGAATGCCACTTTCTAAAATCCCTGTTGGTTCACAGATCTACGCGATCGAAATCCAACCTGGACATGGTGCGCAAATGGTACGAAGTGCTGGTACTAAAGCACAGTTGATGGCAAAAGAAGGCGATTACGCTCAAGTACGTCTGCCATCAGGTGAAGTACGTCGCTTCCGAATCGAAGCAACAGCTGCACTCGGTGTTGTCGGTAACGTTCAACACCAAAACGTTAAAATCGGTTCTGCCGGTCGTAACCGACGTAAGGGTATCCGTCCATCTGTTCGTGGTATCGCCATGAACGCGGTTGATCACCCACACGGTGGTGGTGACGGTGGAGCGCACGGTATTGGCCGTACGCCACGTACTCCATGGGGTCAGTTGACTCTTGGTTACCGTACTCGCCGACGCAAAGACGTCAGTAAATTGATTGTTAAAAGTCGCCATGATGCGAAGAGGAAGAGGTAGTATATGAGTCGATCACTCAAAAAAGGCCCATTCATCGACGCCAAGCTCGCTAAAAAAGTGGCGGCATTGACGCCAGATGATCGTACTATCATCAAAACTTGGGCACGTGCTAGCACGATCACCCCAGAGATGGTAGGCCGAACGATCGCTGTTCACAACGGTCGCGTACATGTACCTGTGCTTATTTCGGAAAATATGGTTGGCCATAAACTCGGTGAGTTTAGCCCGACACGTAAATTCCGTAAGCACGGTGGAAAGGATAAGAAGTAGTCATGCCAGATCTAACCGTCCGTGCATATGCTAAAGGTGTCGATCAAGCTCCCCGCAAGGTAAGTTTGGTTGCTTCACTCGTACGTAACCGTACTGTAGCAGACGCACTTGTTATCCTAGAGCACGTTCCAAAGCGTGCCTCACTCCCTGTCAAAAAAGCTATCGAAAGTGCAAAGGCAAACGCCGTAAACACTCACGGGCTTGACGGCAAAACACTTGTTATTTCAACTATCTCAGTTACTGTTGGTACTCGTTTGAAGCGATTCAAACCTGCTAGTCGTGGCCGTGCTCTGCCTTTCCAAAAGAAGACAAGCAACATCTTGGTTGAAGTAACTGGCGCTGAAAAACCTAAGAAAAAACCTGTCGCAGCAACACCTGTTGAAGTGGCTGAGAAGGAGAGCAAGTAATATGGGCCAAAAAGTCAACCCAATTAGCTTCCGTCTGCAGGTTCACAAAAACTGGAGTTCACGTTGGTTCGCTGGCAAACGAGATTTTGCTAAGTGGCTACACGAAGATATTCAGATTCGTGATCTCATCGAGAAGAAATTTGAGAGTCGTCCAACGATCAGTCGTACTGAAATCGAACGTTCAGCAAACCTTATCACTGTAACGATTCACACTGCGAAAGCTGGTGTTGTAATCGGTCGTGGTGGTGCAGGCGTTACTGAACTAAAGGCAAACATCGAAAAGATTGCTAGCCTACCTGTTCGTATCAATATCGAAGAAGTAAAGCGTCCAGAACTTGATGCAAAACTTGTTGCCGAGAATATCGCTCGTCAGCTTGAACGCCGTATCAATTTCCGCCGTGCAATGAAGATGACTGCTCAGAATACTATGAGTGCTGGCGCTAAAGGTGTCCGTATTCAGGTAGCTGGCCGTTTGAACAATGCCGAGATGGCGCGCCGCGAAAAAGTTATCGAAGGTTCAGTACCGTTGCATACGCTCCGTGCTGACATCGATTTCCACTCTGCGCGAGCTAACGCTCCTGGCGTTGGTATCATCGGCGTGAAAGTCTGGATCCATAAGGGAGAAAGGGCAGGTCGATAATGTTGTTACCTAAGAAAACTAAATATCGAAAAGTTCGTAAGGGTAAAAACCCTGGCAATGCGACTCGCGGTAACTATGTCGCTTTTGGCGATTATGGCCTACAGTCACAGTCAAACGAGCGCATCACTAGTCGTCAGATCGAGTCAGCTCGTCAGGCGATGACCCGTCACATCAAACGTGGTGGTAAAATCTGGATCCGTATCTTCCCACACACTCCTGTTACGCGTAAGCCACAGGATGTAAAGATGGGTAGCGGTAAAGGTAACCCTGAATTCTTCGTCGCAAAGGTGAAAGCCGGAACCGTACTGTTTGAAATGAAGGGTGTAGACGAAGAAGTAGCACGCGAGGCAATGCGCCTAGCTGCGCACAAACTTCCAGTTAAAACTAAATTCATTAAGCGAGAGGAAGCATAATCATGGCTGACACAAAGACAACCAAGAAGACTGCACCTAAGAATGCTGATGAAGTAAAGACTATTGATCAACTACGTGAGGAACTTGTAGCGAAGACTGCAGACCAGATTACTAGCAAGCGTTCACACGCTGCAGGTGAACTTGTTAACCCTCGTGTGTTGACAGTAACCCGTAAAGAAATCGCTCGCTTGCACACTGCTATCCGAGCAGCTGAGCTTGCAGCAAAGGAGAGTAAATAATATGGCCAAGACTTTGACTGGTATCGTGACATCGGATGTTCGCGACAAGACAATTACCGTCACTGTTACTAGTCGTGAGACTCATCCTATTTACAAGAAACAGTACTCTGTGACTCGTAAATATACTGCTCACGACGAAAACAATGAAGCGCACATTGGTGACAAGGTGCAAATCAGCGAGATCCGTCCTGTATCAAAGACGAAAAGTTTCACTCTTACGAACATCGAGCTAAAATCTCGTGGTTCAGTTGAACTAAAGGAAGAGGCGAAATCGTAATGATACAGCAAGAAACTCGTCTAAAGGTGACCGACAACAGCGGTGCAAAGGAAATCCTTTGTATCCGTGTGCTTGGCGGTACAAAGCGTCGCTATGCACGCGTTGGTGACGTTATCGTTGCTACCGTAAAGCAAGCAAACCCAACGGGTAACGTTAAGCGAAAATCAGTTGTTAAAGCTGTAATCGTTCGTACTCGTGATCAGATCCAACGCAAAGATGGTAGCACTATCTGTTTCGACGATAACGCTGCCGTAATCATTGGTGATGATAAAAACCCTAAAGCAACTCGTGTATTCGGTCCAGTTCCACGTGAACTCCGAGACATGGGATATAGCAAGATCATTAGCCTTGCTCCGGAGGTACTCTAATATGGCACAGCGAATTCAAAAAGATGATCTAGTAAAGATCATTAGCGGTGACAACAAGGGTAAAACTGGCAAGGTCGCTAAGGTACTTCCGAAAAAGAACGCAGTTCTTATCGAAGGACTTGGTGTAAAACATCGTAAAGTAAAACCTTCACAACTTAACCCAACTGGTGGTCATAAAGACATTCATGTCGCAACGCCAATCCATAAGGTTGCTCTTGTTGTTGATGAAAAAGCTTTAACGACTAGCCGTATCGGCTATAGCAAAAACGCAGACGGCAAAGTTCGTGTTGCGCGTCAGCTAAAAAATAAGGAGATCAAGTAATGGTAAAAGCAGCTGCTGTAACCTCTACCGCTCCTCGCTTGAAAGCCTTGTACACTACTCAGTACGTCAAGGAACTTCAGGCCGAATTGAACCTCGGTAATGTGCACCAAGTGCCAAAACTAGAGAAAATTGTGGTCAGCGTTGGAACCGGTAAAAGTAAAGACGACAAGCGTCATCTTGAAACTGTTAAGAACACTTTGACAAAAATCACTGGTCAAGCACCAGTTGAACGTTTGGCAAAAAAATCAATCGCTGGATTCAAAATCCGTGCAGCAATGGGCGCGCCGGTTGGCGTAACTGTTACCCTTCGCGGTGCTCGTATGTACGAATTCCTCGATCGACTTGTTAGCATTTCACTTCCACGCGTACGTGACTTTCACGGCGTTGGTGTGAAATTCGACAAGGGTGGTAATTACAACCTCGGTATCACTGAACAATCTATCTTCCCAGAACTAACGTTCGAAGAAACACAGGTACTTCATGGCCTGCAGATCACCTTCGCTATCAAAAACGAAGATCCTGCACATAGCCGTGCTCTCCTAGAGAAATTCGGACTACCGTTTGAAAAAGAAGGAGGCCGACGCTAATGGCTAAGAAATCTATGATCGCACGAGACGAGAAGCGAAAGAAGCTAATCCAGAAGTATGCTGCAAAGCGTGCTGAACTAAAAGAGCTTGGTGACTACGATGGTTTGCAAAAGCTACCAACAAACAGTAGCCCAACTCGATGGAAGAACCGTGATGTCCTTAGTGGTCGTCCACGTGGATTTATGCGTCGATTCGGCCTAAGCCGTATCAACTTCCGTGAAAAAGCATCTAAGGGAGAAATCCCAGGCGTTACGAAAAGTAGCTGGTAAGAAGGAAAGGAATAGACTATGTCACTACAATCAACTGACCCAATCGCCGACCTTCTCACCCGCATTCGTAATGCGGCAATGGTTGGCAAACACGAAGTTCGTGTCCCATCAAGCAAGCTTAAAAAAGTTGTTGCAGAACAACTAAAAGCAAACAAGTACCTGACTGACGTCAAGCTTGAAGCTGGTAAACCACGAGATACTCTTGTGATTACTATCAACAAACCTGGCGAAAACAGTACCATCAACGAAATCACACGAATGAGCACCCCAGGTCGCCGTTTGTATGTAAAAGCTGATGAAATTCCTAAGGTCAAATCTGGTCGTGGACTTGTACTTGTAAGCACAAGTAAAGGTGTAATCACAGGCCGTGAAGCTGTTAAGCAGCGTCTCGGTGGTGAACTACTACTTAAGGTTTACTAGATCTTAGTAACACTTTCAAAAAATCTCTCCGAAAGGGGAGATTTTTTGATATGACGGTTTGAATATAAAACGCTGCAAAACATGTAGCAAGGAAATTACACTGATCATGATGCAATATTTTGCTTGTATGCCGTCTATCAACTGGTTGCCGTGCGAGCTGCAACCATTTTCTCCATTGTCATATCTCATTTTTTCTCCATTGCCATATCTCATTGGGCTTGGGCTAATAGTAATTGCTGTTATGTGCGGAGCCTTTTTCGCTTACCTCAAAGGCAAGCGAAAATATGACGAAAGCAAGAAAGACTAGGTCAGCTACTCTACTTGATGTCCAGGAGCTGACTACAAAATGACAATGACGGTCTCTTGTATATATGCACTCAATATGCTAAAATTATTTAGATAATAAATTGCGAGTGAGATCGGGAGATTTTGCGCCTCATCATTAGTGATGACAGCTCAAAAACAAACAGTTTCACTTGCCTAAACCGAAAGGTAAGTATGAGTCGAATCGGAAAACTACCAATTCAGGTACCATCGGGCGTGACAATCACGGTTGACTCAGATGTTATTACTGTCAAAGGCGCTAAAGGCGAGTTGACTGTACCACATTTGAGCGACGTTACTGTCACCCTTGAAGGTGAACAAGCAATCGTTACTCGTAAAGACGACGAACGAACCGCAAAAGCGCAGCATGGTTTGCAGCGATCACTACTAAACAACGCAGTTGACGGCGTTACTAAAGGTTTCGAAAAGAAACTTGAAGTAAACGGTGTCGGCTTCCGAGTAGCTACATCAGGCAACGTGCTTGATATGAGCCTTGGTTTTAGCCACCCTGTTCAGTATGTCGCTCCTGCAGGCGTAACTGTTACTAATGAGAAAATGACGATTGTCGTCAGCGGCATCGACAAACAACAAGTCGGCCAAGTTGCGGCTGAAATTCGTTCATTGAAAAAACCTGAACCATACAAGGGCAAGGGAATTAAATATGCTGATGAAGTTATTCTTCGTAAAGCTGGAAAGGCAGGCAAGTAATCATGGCTGATCTCGCTAAAAAAATGCTTAACAAAAAGCTACGCAAGAACCGTGTACGCGCTAAGATCACCGGATCAGCTGCTCGTCCACGCCTAACGGTTACTATCAGTAACAAGCACGTTAGCGCACAGATCATCGACGATGCTGCACAGCACACGATCGCATCTAGCACTACTGTTGGTACTAAACAGGAAGGTTCAATTGCACAGCAAGCAGCCTTCGTTGGCGCTGAAGTTGCTAAGAAAGCAAAAAAAGCTAAAATAACGACGGTAGTATTTGACCGCAACGGTCGCCAGTACGCTGGTCGCCTAAGCGCGCTAGCTGATGCTGCACGTAAAGAAGGATTGGAGTTTTAATCATGGCTGAACAAACAGCAGCTACTACGAACACTCGTCCAGCCGGACAACGCGGTGGCGGTCCACGTCGTGATAATCGACGTGATCAGACTCCACAAGAACCAAAAGAGTTCGAAGAATTGGTAATCAACATCGACCGTGTCTCACGTGTGGTAAAGGGTGGACGACGTTTCCGCTTCAAAGCCCTCGTTGTTGTTGGTAACCGTAAAGGTAAAGTCGGCGTTGGCGTATCAAAAGGACAGGATGTTCAGACAGCTGTCGCGAAAGCAACAGACGTCGCAAAGAAACACCTGATCTCAATCCCAATCGCTAACGGAACTATTCCTCACGATGCAGAAATCAAACTAAGTGGTGCACAGGTACTTATTAAACCTGCAGCCCCTGGTACAGGTATTATCGCTGGTGGTGTCGTACGACAAATCATCGGTGTAACTGGAATCAGCAACATGCTTTCTAAATCACTCGGTTCTACAAACAAAGTGAACATTGCTTACGCAACAATCGAAGCTCTTCGAAGCCTCGTTCCGCGTGATCAATGGCTCAACGCTCCTACACCAAAAGCTAAGAAGGAAGAGGAGACGAAGTAATGAAATACAACGAACTCCAAATCACTCCAAACAAAAACCGCAAACGCGTTGGTCGCGGTATCGCAGCTGGTCAGGGTAAAACCGCTGGTCGTGGTACTAAAGGTCAGGGATCTCGTACTGGTAAAAAGCTCGGCCCAATGTTCCAAGGTGGTCAACGATCACTTGTAACTGCAGTGCCAAAAGCACGTGGGTTTAAAAGCCTTCGTACACCAGCACAGGTTGTCTACCTTGATCACTTGAACGCATTCGCTGGTAAGACTATCGACAACTTCATGTTGTTCGAGGCTGGCTACATTGCAACACCTTTCCATTCTGTAAAGGTAATTGCACGTGGTGAAATCACCGAAAAGGTAACATTGAAGGTTCAGGGTGCATCGAAATCTGTTCAGGCTGCAATTACTACAGCTGGTGGAACATTCGAGAAAACTCCTACACCACTCAAAAAGAGTACTAAAGAAGCCGAAAAAGCCGACAAGTAATCTTGCTTTTTGCAAAATAGACCCTCCTTCGCGAGGGTCTATTTTATTTCTATATACAGTTCAGTGCGGATCACACCCGAATTCGAGCAGCGGTTTCACGAGATATCAGGGTACAGCCCAGGCGAAGCAAGCATCGTGCAATTCAGCAGGCATTGCCGGTCGGTTTGATTCTCATCCCGCGTAACAACACTGCCTGTCGACATAAATCCGGCAGGGAGTGTACCTATAGCAGTGAATTAGTTAAGTCTTTTTTTTGTATCAATCAAAGATGTAGTATAATAACTACTGAATAACCCGTCCGTGTGGCGATAGAGACTGAAATAATAGGGATAGAGAAATATGAACTGGAAAACAATTCTAAAATCATTAAAGAACCGCGACATGCAAAAACGTCTCGCAGTCGTATTGGGGCTCATTGTAGTCTATCGATTCTTGGCGCACGTACCGGTGCCACTAACAGAACCAGGTAAACTAAAAGACGCTATCGACAGCGTTGTAAATGCCAGCCAGTTCGGTGGGTTCTTGAACCTTCTTTCAGGTGGTGCACTTTCTCAGCTCTCGATTGTACTTGTAGGCCTTAGTCCGTTCATTACAGCAAGTATCATCACGCAGCTACTCACAAAGGCAGTTCCAAAGCTTGAAGAGCTACATAAAGACGGCGAATCAGGCCGTCGCAAGATCAATCAGTGGACACGAATGTTATCTGTACCGCTTGCTATCGTGCAATCTATCGCTTTTATCTATATCTTGCGTCAAACAGTCCTTGCGGGCAATACATCAGTTATCGATAACGCTAGTCCAATCGAATGGGTGATTGCCGTGACAGCTATGACAGCCGGAGCGATAATGTTGATGTGGCTAGGTGAGTTGATTACCGAACGAGGAATCGGAAATGGTATCAGTATGCTGATTTTCGCTGGTATCATTAGCCAGCTACCAACGACACTTGCGTCACTTGGTACGGCATTATTCGACACAAGTGCTGGTGCGATGAACGTATTTGGTTGGTTTACAGTTCCTGTCAACCCACTTGCGTTCTGGGCGACCTTAGCGATCGCTCTGGCTTCACTACTCGTACTATATCTACTCGTAAAGATTAACGAAGCGCAGCGCGTTATTACTATCAACTATGCAAAGCGTGTTCAAGGTAATAGTAGCTATGGTGGCGTCAAAAGCATCCTTCCTATCAAATTGATTGCCGCTGGCGTTATCCCTGTCATCTTTGCGGTTGCGTTCCTTTCACTTCCTGCATTCATAGGTCAAGTTTTAAAAGCGACAAACGACCCACAGTTCTTGGTGATCGCAAACAACCTCATCAACTGGTTCCAGGCACCACAGCCAGGTGCATTCACTGGTGATACGTTTGCCGCACTAATCTATCCAGCAAGCTATTTTGTCCTCGTTATTCTGTTTACCTATTTCTATACAGGTATCGTATTTAACAGCAACGAAATCGCCGAGAACCTGCAAAAGCAAGGTGGATTTATCGAAGGTATTCGCCCGGGTATCCAAACAGAGAAATACCTATCTCGCACCGTTAACCGCCTTATCCTATTCGGATCATTGGTTCTCGGACTTATCGCAGTCATGCCGTTCGTCGCAGAGTACATCCTCGCTCAAGTTGGTGTTACGGGCATAGCTAACCTCGCAATCGGCGGTACAGGGCTTCTCATCGTTGTCTCTGTCGCCCTAGAAAGCCTACGTCAGATCAATTCACGTGCGCTCATGGTCACCTACGACGACTACAAGTAATAAAATCGATCGATTATCCTAACACGGTGTAGTATTGTCCACTAAAACCACAAGTGTTATAGTAATAAACAGTTATGACACCGGGACTTAGAATAGATTCAGCAAAAGAACATCACTTAGGCCGCTGGCTCGTATTACTTGTATTAGCTATCGGTATTGTCGCGGCCGGATATCTTGGATACGAATGGTATACAAAGGGCAGCCTGCCTCCGGTACCGTTACCTGCAAGTGCAATGGCAGACCCAACTGTCGATGAAACACCCGTTACAGCCGCGCAAATAGACGCACATATCGTTCCTGCGGCGCAGCCACGATATATATCTATCCCCGCACTCGATATCAGCAAGACACGTGTCGTAGCGGTTGGCCTAACGCCAAACAGACTATTAGATACACCAAAGAATATATCAGACACTGCATGGTTCGAAAAAAGCGCTCTGCCAGGCGAAGGCTCTGGTGCGGTTGTCATTGACGGCCATAATGGTGGCATCACACGCGACGGCGTATTTGCTAAACTGTCCGAATTAAAGCAAAACGACGAAATTATTATTGAACGCGGTGATGGCAAAAAAATCACCTACCAGGTAGAGACCAACGAAACGATGAGTCTGGAAAAAGCCAATACTACTGGCATGCAGGATATGATGAAATCAGCAGACCCTAGCAAGCAAGGATTGAGCATTATAACCTGCGCCGGTAACTGGATTCCGCGCGACAAAGTCTTTGATAAACGCGTGATGATACGCGCCGTAGAAGTTAAATAGAACAGAATACCGACATTTTGATTTTCATCAACTAGCGTGCTTTACTATTCTTATCTGGGCTCGTCACCCCAATTCGACTACTTGAGTTATTCGACGGAGCAGCGTCGAATAACTCAGAGTACCTGACAGAGGAGAAGTATTTCATGGATATTTTTAGTAAAAATAAAGATATCAATGCAAATATGCAAGCACTTATTCGTATACGAGAAGCAATCATAGAACACGCGGGTCCTGTAGCTAGATACGCACTCAATACTATGTCGAGCGATGACGTCAGTAGCGCCGAGAGACGCTCTGACTATGTCAGTGACTATGCCGCAAGGTTACACGAGCAACTACAAGGCTGCAGACTCGTTGGAATATCCGCCCAGGACTTCAGGCGGCTCGGGACCGACACTTCCTTAGCGATACACAGCTTCATCTATGGACTCGTTCTCGTAGACAAAGCTGTGTACATTCAAACTGTGACGTCTCAACCCTACGGCGACATCTAGTGATTCTTATTATCACGGTAAGTATAGAGGGTCCGCTCATCCTCTGTCCTTATCTTTCAGTTCCTTATAATCTAAGGGGTTGAGAGATAAGGACACTATTAATATCTTGACGGGCAATGCTTCTTTGTTACAATAGAACTATCAATTTAACTTCACATGGGTTAATTCCGTGAAGATTATCTGTCTAGACTCTTTACGCACAGCAATATTTGGTGTATAATCAACCACTGTTAACTATGGTAAGTCAAAAAGAAGTCATCAAATTGCAAGGTAAGGTAGTGGAATCACTGCCTAATACTCAATTCATGGTGGAATTAGAGAATGGCCATAGGGTTCTGTGCCATATATCGGGTAAAATGCGCAAGCATTATATTCGTTTGGTACCGGGCGATAAAGTGGAAGTTGAGTTAACCCCCTACGATCTTACGAAGGGCAGAATCAGTTTCCGCTTGAGAGATTAAATTTAACGGAAAACTGGAGTTTGGGACGTTCATGAAAGTTCGTGCGAGTGTCAAAAAAATCAGTCCCGATGATCAATTAGTTCGCCGTAAGGGTGTTCTACGGATCATCAACAAGAAAAAACCTAAGAATAAGCAAAGGCAGGGTTAAGTATGGCTCGAATTTCTGGGGTAGTAATACCCGCTGAAAAGCAAGTTCAGATCGCATTGACGTATATTTACGGCATCGGTCCAAAATTTGCATCGACCATCCTTGCGGCGGCAAAAGTTGAGCCGACCACCCGGGTGAAAGATCCCGCCGAGGCTGAAGAACAACGTATTCGTGAACTAGTCGATGCCGACTATGTAACCGAAGGCGACCTACAGCGCTTGGTGACAAATAATATTAAGCGTTTGAAGGACGTCAATGCGTATCGCGGGTTGCGACACAAAGCAGGACTTCCAGTAAACGGACAGCGTACTCGTACGAATGCACGAACTCGTAAGGGTAAAGCAGTCGCCGTGGGCGGAACACAGAAAAAGGCAGCGTCTAAGACGTAGAAAGGAATATAGATTATGGCAGATGCAAAAACGACAACTCGTAAGAAACAGCGCCGATCAGTTCCTTCTGGTCAGCTGCACATTCAGGCAACGTTCAACAATACTATTGTTACGTTCACTGACAAAAAAGGTAATGTACTTGCAGCCAGCAGCGCTGGTGCTAGCGGATTCCGCGGCAGCAAAAAAGGTACAGCGTACGCTTCACAAGTCGCTGCTGAAAAAGCAGCCGAAAATGTTAAATCACTCTACGGTCTTAATGCAGTTGACGTATTCGTCAAGGGTGTTGGCCTAGGACGTGATGCAGCGATTCGTGCACTTGGTAGCTATGAAATTACTGTTGATAGTATTAAAGATGTGACAGGCGTACCACACGGTGGCGTTCGTCCAAAGAAAGCACGGAGGGCGTAAGCGATGGCACGAGATACTTCTCCTATTGTTAAGCAGTCCCGTCGTGAGGGCTATGCGCTTCACCCTAAAGCGCACAAAATCATGGCTAAAAAATCTGGAATTCCAGGTCAGCATGCACATGGTCGTCAAGGCAAGCAGAGCTTGTACGCGACTCAGTTGCGTGAAAAGCAAAAAGTTCGCCGCACATACGGTCTTCTTGAAAAGCAATTTGCTCGTTTAATGAACGAAGCAGATCGCTCGAGTGCACATGGTGTACTTCCAGGCGAATTACTTCTACAACTTCTAGAACTTCGTCTTGATAATGCTGTTTACCGAGCAGGATTTGCAACTAGTCGTCGTGCTGCTCGTCAGCTCGTTGGCCACGGTCACTTCCTACTAAACGGTAAGCGCGTCGACATTCCATCTATCCGCGTCAAAGCAGGTGATGAGATTACTGTTCGTCCTAAAAGCGCCAAGTCAGGTTATTTCTCTCAGATCGATGATGTCGTTAACAATTCTGTCCAGACTCCACTGAGCTGGATGAAGAGTGACGCAAAGAAGATCAAGATTGATATTACTGGCCTTCCTAAGCGCGAAGAAGCTGAAGCTGACATCAATGAACAATTAATCGTCGAGTATTACTCTCGCTAGAAGGAGCCAAAAGCTATGTCTAAAGTTATTCACAACCCCGCGCTCGCTGCAATCAACGAGAATGGTGACAACAGTGCTGAATTCGTTATCGAACCTCTTCACGCTGGCTATGGCAACACACTAGGCAACAGCCTACGTCGTGTGCTTCTATCGAGTATTCGTGGTGGTGCTATCGTTGCTTTCCGCATCGAAGGTGCAACTCACGAGTTCACGACTGTTCCTGGCGTTAAAGAAGATGTCGTTGACATCATGCTTAACCTCAAGAATGTCTACCTAAAAGTTGAGACAGATGAGCCAATTGAGCTTCGTCTCGAGAAAAAGGGCGCAGGCGTTGTCACTGCCGGTGACATCAAAACAACTGCTGACGTTGAAATCGTCAACCCTAACCAGGTTATTGCAACTATCGACGATCCAAAGAAATCAATCCTATTCGACCTTGTTGTTGAATCAGGCCGTGGTTACCGAACGATCGAAGATAGCAGCGTTAACCGCCTACATAGCGACATGATCGCACTTGACGCTGTATTCAGCCCAGTGCTACGTGTACGTTACAAAGTTGACAACACTCGTGTTGGTCAAGAAACAAACCTTGATAAGCTCCTTCTTACTGTTGAAACTGACGGCTCAATCAGCCCACGCGAAGCATTCGAAGAAGCATCAGCTATCCTTGTAAACCAGTACACAGCCCTTGCAGGCAGCACTTCAGTCGAAGCCGCTCCAGCACTTGGCCAAACTGACGAAGAGGAAGCAAGTGAGCTAAACACTCCTATCGAGGAACTCAACCTTACTGCACGTACAGCTAACGCGCTCGTAAACAACGATATTCGTACTGTTCACGACCTCGTAACGCTAACAGAGCAAGACCTTCGTGAATTGAGGGGCTTCGGCAGTAAGGCGCTTGATGAAGTAAAAGATAAACTAGCAGAGTTGGAACTATAGCATGCATCGACACGGTTATAAAGGACGCAAATTTGGTCGCGAACGCGACCAGCGCCGCGCGTTGCTAAAGGGACTCGCTACGAGCCTTGTCATTTACGGCAAGATCGAAACGACTCTTCCTAAAGCGAAAGAAACGTCGCGATATATTGAAAAAGTTATTACTAAGGCTAAGAAGGGTGATTTGCACAATCGTCGTCAAGTTATTTCAGCATTGTCTACACAGGCAGCTGCATACAAACTAGTTGACGAAATTGCACCTCAGCTAACTGGCCGTACAAGCGGACACGTTCGTGTTGTACGTACTCGTCTCCGAATCGGTGACGGTGCGCAACTTGCGATCATTGAATTCGTTGACGAACTCAAATCCGTTCCTAAAGAGGAGGTGAAAGCGTAATGGTTATCAATACCCATGCACGTACATACTCACAGAAGCCAAGCGAAGTTGAACGTCGTTGGATCGTTATCGATGCTGCTAGCGCACCACTTGGACGTGTTTCAAGTGAAATCGCTAAGTATCTTATCGGTAAATACAAGACTACTTACACTCCGCACATCGATGGTGGCGATTACGTTATCGTAATCAACGCTAAAGATACTGTGGTAACTGGTGACAAAGAAAAGCAGAAAATCTACTACCGTCACTCAGGATTCCCTGGTGGTATCAAAGATGCGCGTCTGGAAGAAGTTCGTGAGAAATTCCCAGAACGAATCATTGAGCGAGCCGTAAAGGGTATGCTTCCTAAAAACAAGCTGTCACCTGAGCGAATGAAACGCCTACGCGTTTTTGCGGGTAGCGAGCATACACATGCTGCACAAACTCCAGAGAAAGTTGAGATTAAATAATCATGGCTGATAAAACATACTTTTACGGACTTGGCCGTCGTAAAGCCGCTACTGCACGCGCACGTTTGTACGCTGGCAAAGGCACTCTTACGATCAACGACAAGCCTGCAACAGAATACCTTGATGGTAACAAAACTCTTCTTGCTGAAATAACTGACCCATTGGCGCTAGTTGGAAAGCAAAAAGAATTTGATATCACTATCCGAGTATCTGGCGGCGGATTCGCTGGACAGGTTGACGCGATCAAACTAGCGATTGCAAAAGCAATCACTGTTGGTCACGCTGATCTTCGTACGACACTCAAAAAAGCTGAGTTCCTACGCCGCGATCCACGTGAGAAAGAACGTAAGAAATACGGTCTTCGTTCTGCTCGTAAGCGCGAACAATACTCAAAGCGTTAATACGCACACAGTACAAAAAATACCTCGGTTTATTCCGGGGTATTTTTATGTGCTATTATCTCTTTATTATAGCATAATTAGTATAATAATGCAATATCTATTGAATGCATTGCCGTCATGCTGTATAACAAGACTAATCAATACACATCGAAAGGTAGGGTTAGTGTGAGCGAGCAACCATTTTTACGCAGTGCAGATATAATCAGGAATAAAGAAGATTATACCGTCAGTGACATAGCCTATTTTGCACGTGATATATTACTAAAAGACGACGATGCAAACGATATATACGGCGACAATCCTGGCATTCGGACCTCATGGCTATCTAGCGACGGACAAGTCGAACTATCAGGGAGCAAGCTCGATGAGCAGCGCAGTGCGTTCCAGATGGAAGTCGATGACCCTCAAAGGCTGGGCGGCAGACACATTTACACTATCAATGATAACGGTCAAAATGCCGGTTCAACTGTTGCGTTATTCGACGAGAATCATCAACAAATCAATCATACCTACATAGAAAATGTGATCACAGTTATGAACATCCTTCGAACTCATCCGACCGTTTCCGAACCTCTCATGAACAAAATCGGAAGAGAACGGCTGCGGTATATTCAGGATGCTTTAGCGCTTGTCGTCGGCGTAGATAAACAGCTACCACAGTCAAAAGATACCGATGACTAGTGCGGCAGCTACGTATACCGGAAACTTGCCATTTTCGCATACCAATCTAATGATATAGAATAGAGACATGTTCGACAGTATCATTCATCGTTGGATGCGAGTTCCGTACACACTGAACGTGCGCTACAGCCAGAAACCAAAAAAACCACGCGCTACGATACTTTTTATTCATGGCATTGGTAATTCGGGCGATGCGTGGAATGCTGTCATCGAGCGACTACCAAAAGATATCAGAATAATAACAATCGATTTGCTAGGTTTTGGGGATTCCGCACGCCCGAAGTGGGCAGTCTACAACGCAAAATTACAGGCAAATGCAGTACTGGCGACGTATCTTAAGCTGCGTATCACCTCGCAAGTTATTGTAGTTGGCCACTCGCTTGGTGCGCTTGTAGCGATAGAGATGGCGCGCAGATACCCTATGCTCATTGATTCACTTATCCTTTGCAGTCCGCCGCTCTACGACACAAGTGATAAAAAAAATTCTATTCTACCTCGCAGCGACAAGCTACTTCGCCAAATGTACAAATCAGCTCAGCAGCGCCCCGAAGGATTCGTGAAGCTATCTGCGTTTGCAATGAAGTACAAACTTATCAATGATTCATTTAACGTCACTGCCGAGAACGTCGATAGTTATATGAACGCTCTGGAATCGATGGTCATCAACCAAACCTCCTTTGACGATGCCTACATACTAAAGACGAAAACTCGCATACTCCGTGGAACGCTTGACCCGTTCATTGTTACGCGTAATCTCAGAAAGCTCATAAAATCCAATAAAAACATTGAGATGACCTCTATTGTGGCTGGGCATGAGGTGCGCGGGCTATTCGTTCCCGCGGTCGTAAAAGCAATAAAAGACTATTTACCAAACAAATAATTCGTGCTAATAATAGCTACATGATTACAGGAACGCCGCAGACATCATGGCGCAACGTCACTACAGCTGACGGCCTGTTTACTATTTTGAAATAACTCATCCATTTAAAGATATTCAAGAGGCCTGCAGTAGGCCTCTTTTCATTACAAAAAGGAGACAATATGAATATTACCGAAAAAAATCCTGGCCAGTTACATACTAACGAGATAGTGCAAATCAGCGAGCTCGTGAGTATAGGATTTGGTCAGTCAAACAGCGTAGCGATGTACAACGACACACTGCAACACATTAAAACAGCCGAAACGATCCAGCTCGCAACCGATGGCGATTATATCAAAGGCTTTTCAATGGTACGGAGATGTCTTTGGCGGGCGAGCGCTTGAACTCGCTGGACGCGTCGTTCATCCATCGGCGCAGGACCAAGGTCTAGGATCGAGAATGCTGGAGAATATAATTGCCAGCGAACGACCAGATTACCTGGCGACGTATACACGCAATCCTGCTATTGTGCGCATGATACGCGGCGTCTCCGATACTGTATACCCACTAACAAACGATCAACACCTAAAAGTATTAGCGACCGAGATGCCTGGCGCAGTGGAACACGAGAGCGTATACCATATTGATCGCTACCCACCAGAGGGGCTGTTTCGCGGTCAAGACCCCGCAGACAGGCCACTTGATACGGACGGAGCAAGCCTGAAGGAACTTTACCCGCAATTAATAAGTGCGCGCAATGCCTTGATCGTTGTCGCTCGCATGCGAAAGGAACACGCATGAACATTTTAATCATAGGCGCGACCCACGGCGACGAGCTACTCGGTACCAAGCTCTACGAAAGATTATTAAACAGACGGCTTCCAATTCTCGAGCATATCGACTTTATCGTTGGGAATCCACGGGCCTACGCACAAAAGAAGCGTTATACCGATAATGACCTTAATCGATGCTATGGTAGCGACGGCGACAGCTACGAACATATACGTGCCAGTGAGATTGCACGATATATTGCCGCCACAACGCCCGATATTGTCCTTGATATGCACACTACAAACTGCCACCAACCCCCGTGTTTGATCATTGCGAATTTAGATGGCGCCAGAAAACAGCAGTTCCTCAGGGCGAGTCATGTCGGCACACTCCTCA
Organism: Saccharimonadales bacterium (SeqCode); assembly: GCA_045628725.1. Taxonomy (GTDB): domain Bacteria; phylum Patescibacteriota; class Saccharimonadia; order Saccharimonadales; family Saccharimonadaceae; genus JACQGD01. The sequence goes on along the minus strand of JAZQPT010000015.1, from coordinate 42,972 downwards.
AGGTCCAGCCCATGAACGATGTCTTGTCTCTGGGTGACAACATTATCGGGTACGAAGTACCGAACCACATGATCACCGCGCAGCTTCTTGATAACATCATAGCGGATGTAAGGCGTTTTATTGCAGGGCAGGGCGGACACGAGACAAAACAGCTCTTCACGATGCAGGGAAAAATATATAAAAATGAAGTCACCGCCGCCCAGGCGCGGACATTCAGCAATTTCAACCAGCATACACTAGGTTTTGTCCCGATTATGACTGGTAACAATTCGTACAAGCGCGATACCGACTACCTGGGGTTCAAAGCAAGCAAATCAGAGCAAATTAGGGTATAATAAGGAGAACTATGACAAAACCTGTAATATTGACCGGCCTCCGTGCCAACAACGACCTGACAATCGGTAACTACTTCGGTGGAATGCTGCCGATTATAGAGATGGCAAAGCTACGATCTGATGACCATCAGATAAATATGTTTATTCCTGATTTGCACAGTTTTACGACACCAATTGATCATACTTTGCTACAGACTCAAATTATGGATAATGCCCGTCTGTTTACTGCAGCAGGCCTACCACTCGATAACGATAACATTCATATGTATCGACAAAGTTACGTTCCAGCGCATAGTGAACTAGCTTGGATTCTTGATTGTTTTACTGGCTTTGGCGAAATGAGCCGAATGACACAGTTCAAAGACAAATCTAACGGTCTAGGGGATGAGCGTACAAGCGTAGGGATATTTAATTACCCAGTCCTCATGGCTGCCGACGTCCTGCTCTACAACGCAACATACGTGCCGGTGGGCGATGACCAGACTCAGCACCTCGAGTTTACACGTGACATCGCCGAACGAATGAACAATAAGTTTGGCGACCTATTTACCGTTCCAGAGCCTGTCCAGAAACAACACGAGTTTTTCGGCAAAGGCCAAGGTCTTCGCATCAAAGACCTGATGGTTCCCGAGAAAAAGATGAGTAAATCTGACGAATCAGGCAAGGGTGTGATATTCCTTACCGACGACCCTGCTGCTGCTGCAAAAAAGGTAATGAGCGCAACAACCGACGACAAAGCTAGTGTCAATTTTGACCCTGAAAATCAACCAGGAATCAGCAATCTTCTGCAGATACTTTCACTCCTGCGCGGCCAGACGCTCGACGACACCGAACTAGAATTTAAAGGCATGGAACGATACGGCGACTTTAAAAAAGTTGTCGCCGATGAAGTCGCCGCGTTTTTGACTGACTTTCAATCGAAATTGGCACTCGTCGACGACGAAAAGGTACGAGCGAAGTTAGAACAATCGGAAAAAGTAATGAATGACCAGGCGAATGCAACTCTTTACCGTGTGCAACAAGCTGTTGGACTACGACCAAGGAGTAATTAAATGGTAAAGATAGCAAGCAATGATGTAATAGCAATTCTACGTAGATTTAACCTAGCAGGCGATGATAATGTGCCTCGTCATGTAGAACAAATGAAAACAACTCAGCCAAACGAACTAAATATGCTCGTAGCGTTTCGTTTTGACAAGACGCAGTATTATATCCTCGTCGATGACACTGCCGAAGATGATATAGATTATATCCTCGAACAAGTTCAGTCAGACCGCAGCGACCTAAAGGGCCGCATCGTCGAAAATCCGAACGACCATCTAATGACCTATGGACTGCCGTTCAAAGGTAAAGACATGTATTTATACCAGATTGTTTCAGACAAAAAACGTCTAGACGTCGAACTTGCCGCTAGGTTTCCAGAGTTTTCGCGCAGCACATGGCAAAAACATATCAAATCAGGCCACGTCACTGTTAACGGCGTCGAGCAGTTATCGGTTAAAGCGGATGTTACCGACGCAGATACGATTGCTGTCACCATTCCAGATGCAGAAGACTACACAGACAAAACACTTCCGATTCTGTATATCGACGATAACGTTATTGTCATTAACAAACCAATCGGTGTCTTGACTCATAGTAAAGGGTCAATTAACGAAGAATTTACCGTTGCAGATTTCTTCCGACGCTACAGTACGTACAACGATGACACCAACCGTCCAGGTATTGTTCATCGTTTAGACCGTGATACGAGCGGCGTAATGATTGGTGCACGAAATGCCGAAACAGCAACAATGCTTCAAAAGCAATTTGCTGATCGCAAAACAAAAAAGACGTACTTTGCCGTCGTCGTCGGCACGCCAACAAACGCCAAAGCAATGATTGACCTGCCGATTGGTCGTAATCCGTCAGCACCAAGCACATTCCGTGTCGATACAAGTGGCAAAGAAGCACAGACAGCGTACGAAGTCGTCCGTAGTAACGGTGAACTAACACTTGTCGAACTGCGTCCAAAAACCGGCCGCACACACCAGCTGCGCGTTCACACGGCATACCTAGGTACACCTATATACGGCGACCGAGTATATGGCAAGGTTGCTGATCGACTGTATCTGCATGCACACAGCCTAGAAATAACAATTCCACAAAGCAACCGACAGACATTCACTGCACCAACACCTCCAGAATTTGAGGAAATAGTCTCGTAGTTATGGATCGACCAATTGTCAGCGATGTGTCTGAACGATTAATTAATCAAGCTACCATTAATTTGCCGCACGCACTAATACTGAGCGGCAGACACGGCGTAGGGGTAGGCCAGATTGCCGAGTACATTGCTCGTACAAACGGTACGCTCCTCGAGACGATTCGCCCTAAAAAGCGTCAGCCGAGTGGTGGATACGCCGTAGATACCGAAAACGGTACGATTATCATTGAAGACATTCGCGACTTATACACTCGTACGCGGTCAAAGTTCAAATCACGGCAAATTGTCGTTATTGATTTTGCCAATCGAACAATGTCCCCCCAGGCGCAAAATGCGTTCCTTAAACTACTCGAAGAGCCCGGCGAAAATGTCCACTTTATCCTGGCAACGCAGCAAATAGGGCAGTTATTGCCAACCGTATTATCCCGCTGTCAACGCATTGACGTTCAGCCACTGTCGAGCAAACAGACGGTCGATCTACTCGACGGCCTGTCGATTACAGACCCTACCAGGCGTTCACGTATTCAGTTTATTGCCAATGGCCTAGCCGTCGAAATGACGCGGCTTGCTACTGATGATGCTTACTACGAAGAGCGTATTAAAACTGTCCAAGACGCCCGTACGCTTTTGGGCGGCGATAGCTACGTTCGCCTCGTTATTATTCATAAATACAAAGATAAGCGACCTGCTGCATTACTGCTGATTGATGACATGATTCAGCAACTACGAATGAGTGTCACTAAATCACCGACAGCAATGCTAACAACGCAGCTCGATACGCTCGTTACCGCCTACGATCATATCCAGGCAAACGGCAATATTCAGCTGAATCTTGCTAAAGTGCTTTTGTAGTGAAGTAGCAACTATGCTACAATCATAGGGAAATGCTAGGACTAATTATCGTTGCAATACTAGGTGGACTAGCCATCTTTTACCGAAAATCCCTCGAGGATGGTGGGATGGACCTTCCAGTAAAACTATCTGAAAAGATGGAAAGACTGTGGGAGGTTGCTCAAGAATCGCTTCGTGAAAAGAAGTATCTTCGCGCCGAAAAGGCTCTTTTAACCATTCTGCGCGTTGACGAACGCAACGCAACCGCATACAACCGCCTCGGTATTCTATATGCCAAACAACAGGCATTCAAAGACGCCATCGAATGTTTTGAGATTGCACAGTCACTCGAACCTAGCGCAAGTAGCCTGCATAACGTCGGCCTTATATATTACGAGACGGGCAACTACGAAAAAGCCGCACTTGCATTTGAACAAGCCCTCGAAATGGAAAACGATCATTCGTCTCGTCATATTGCATACGCCAAAGTCCAGGAACAACTCGGTCATAACAAGAAGATGATTAGCGCACTAGAGCGAGCTATAGAACTTGATCCTATTCCACAGACCCTCAAGATACTGGCAGACGCCTACGATCGTGACGGCCAGGCGGATCTGGCTAACCAACTGCGTGAAAAAGCCCAGAAGATGGTTATACCCCAGGGCCAGCCAAAGCGCGTCATGCAACCACGCAAGGTGATGTAGGCAATGGTGTTCAGTATACTTTTAGCCAACATGCAGCCAGTGCAAAGGCTAGCTCTATATTTTATACCGTCCTTTTTGCCATTACGATTACGTTCCTATCCGTATTCTTTTTTGGATGGTTTATACCGCATTTTGGCTTAGATAGATATTATACCAGCGCGATTATTATCAGCTTTCTGTTCCAGATACTATGTACGTTCATAGCCGAGAATGGCAGCAGTAGGCGAGTGACTGCTCATAGAGTACTTGCGGGTATTTCTACAGTAGGGCTTTTGGTTAGTCAAATTCTACTGTACTTTCAGATTAATAATTCAAACGCATCGTATCTCATTGCCATGAGCATCATTTTTATGATACTAATTTCAGCGTATTCGTTAGTTCGACGGGCAAAACTTCAGTATGCATTATTATTTCAGATTATGTACTACTCATCTTCGCGTTACCTATTATTGCGATGACGGTCTAGACTGGAAGTAGGTCATCGCAATCAGAGATTGCTACGCCATTCGCTCACAAAAGAAAATACTTCGTGCTTTCTTTTGTTTCGCTCATTTTGCCGTACCACTTTTACAAGCAAAAGAACGGTTCGAGACATACAAACAAGACCAAGTTAAAACCCCGCCATTTCGGGCGGGGTTTTAACTTGGTGCTGGAAGTAGGACTCGAACCTACGAAGCCGAAAGGCAGGAGATTTACAGTCTCCCGTGATTGCCACTACACGATTCCAGCATACATATTGTATCTATCACAAAGTAGCGACGTATCGTTACCTTGTCATGGAGCCGCTTTACGGATTCGAACCGTAGACCTGCTGTTTACAAAACAGCTGCTCTAACCAACTGAGCTAAAGCGGCGTAAGTATAGTGAAAATGTACTGGTTGTACTGTTTGCCAGATGGCTTAAAGTACAGATATAAGTGTACTAAAAGAATGGAATTATTTCAATAGCAATTAGAAATAATATTAATTGACACTAAAATGCTAATGTGCTATAATAAGATTATGTACGAATCCCTAAAATTATCATTGGTATCGTGGAACGACACAACGTCTGACCGCGACAAACTACAGCATCTATATATTACATCTGCAGTAGTGCTCCTTGTCGCTGCTGGAGTAATGGGGCTTGTCAACCAAAACTTAGGGCAACAAATTCTTGGGGCAGCTATCGGGGCAGCGGCACTATTCATTATCAATGCTGTAGCCTGGGCGCTACTACAGTCATTTGTACTATTACGTTTACGCGGATCGGCAACAACACCTCCCGTCATCAGCAGCAAACCTGTCGTTAAAAAACCTCGATCAGTACGCGCATCTAGCAAGTAACCTAGCGCTGCTTTTTATCATGATATACTATATGATACTATGATAAAAACTGCACAAATCGTCGGAGAGAAGAAACCATTCTATATGAGAAAAAATGTCATCATCGCAGTAGCGATCCTATTATTTTTGTTCGCTTTATTTGCATCAAGCGCACGGCGTATTGGAACAGGGCAAGTCGGCGTTGTCACGCAGTACGGTCGCGTCACCGGACGTGAATTAACCGAAGGATTGTCGTTTGTAATGCCGTTTGGCCTGAACAATGTTACGATCTATGACATCAAAGTTCAAAAAGAAGCAGTATCAAGCACTGCAGCAAGTAAAGACCTACAAGACGTATCAAGCCAAATCGTCGTTAACTACAATCTCGAACGAGGCAGCGTCAGCCGCGTTCATCAAACTATCGGTGCGTTATATGTCGACAAAGTCGTAACGCCAGCTATCAACGAAGTATTCAAAGCGGCGAGTGCTGAATATACCGCTTCAGAATTAATAACAGAACGAAGCAAACTAAAGACATCGGCACAAAAGACACTTACTGACCGACTTGCACCATACGGCATCAAAGTGAGTGAACTAAGTATTGTTGATTTCAAATTTAGTGACAGCTTTGGTAAAGCCATCGAAGAAAAGCAAGTAGCCCAGCAAAATGCTGAACGCGCAAAATTCAACCTCGAAGCAGCAATTACTGATTCAGAGGCACAGCGAGCACAAAGCGAAACGTTAACCCAGGAATACCTACAAAAACAAGCGATTGAAAAGTGGGACGGCAAAATGCCAACATACATGGGTGGCAACGGAGCTGTGTTTAACATTCCACTGCAGTAGAACATTGGCATACCTCGGTTAATTTGCTACAATTATCCGAGGTAAGTCGTGAATTGCAATGATATGCCGCGATAGCTCAGTTGGTAGAGCGCATCCATGGTAAGGATGAGGTCCTGGGTTCAAATCCCAGTCGTGGCTCCATTTTGAGTGCGTAACCCCTAGCCATAGAGTAAATTATATGCTAGAATTAATAAGATTGAATTATAAACTGTAAGTGAGTAAGTAATGGCAAAGAAGAACACGAAGCGAAAATTGGTTGGACTGGTCAGTGATCTGAGCGGACACCGTTCGTATTACACTACCAAAAACACTCAGAACACCACTGAGAAAATCGTCTTAAAGAAATACGACCCAATTGCACGTAAGCATGCAACATACACAGAGACAAAGAAAAGTCTTGGGCGTAACGAAGTTAAAGCCCGCAAAGGCTAAGACACAAACAATAAATATCCCCGGTCATTCCGGGGTTATTTTTATATGACTTATTTTATATTTTGATCAATATGCCCTGCCAGCCACAGGCCATAGTGCATCATCCTGGTGAGGCTCGCGTCCGTCACTAACTTAAACTCAGTAATAACATATAATGTATCGTCTTGAATCTCTACAGCAAATGGATAGTGATACTTCGCCATCGTCGTAGTAACGGGGGTTGTTAGTAGCTGCGTTAGTACCAGCTGTTCTGCAGGCGACGCGACGACTGTATAGTGAGCGCCAAAATGCCCAGGCACTCCAAAGAACGAAGGATCAAGTTGTCGAACTTCGCGGCGAGTCGTAAACAGTTTTGCATAAAACGTCTTAGACTGCTGCTTTGTCCCGATGAAAATGAAAGGCAAATTATTATGACTATGTAAATCAAACGACATAATATGCCAGCGATGCGACGCAGACGGATAGCCGTCATGCACTACCGACGCGGTACGCTCTAAAAACGATATATCGTAGCCATCATGCGTCCCAATGCAGATGTTTGTATCCTTTTGGTCATACGCCGCTGTCGTCCCGCGAATAATTTGCATATGCGAAGCCGCTGTTTTGCCGGAATTAAAGTGCATTAATCCATGAGCCTGGGCGAATTTTTTGATCGTTCGACGCGTCGTTGCACGTTCAGAAAGTCCCGCCCTATCATACGCAGTTCGCAGCTGTGATGATAGCCGTGAAAGTGAATCAGACATGTTATTTATGATCCGTTATCGTATCGAGTAATGTGGATACGTACTCGGCTTGACTCCACGTTAGTGGGCTAGGGGATATACGAGCATTATCTCTTGGATCTATTTGTTCTGGAATCGCACCCGTTGATGTAGCTATGTGCTTAACCCAGTTAATGATGTCGGTAGCCTCTACTACCTTTCCTTGCTCTAGACATAGCTGCGCGTACCACATTGTCGTAATCGGCCACCAGTTACCGGCACTCGTCGGATCTACCTTGTGATAATTGTCATTTTCGTAACGAGGAAAGCCGATTTCATTATCAGGGTTTTTAAATGTCGCAACAAAGGTACTAATTGCCGCCTGCAACTCATCACCTTTAATCGAAAAGAGTCCAAACATAAACGCTCCATACACGCTCGATGCATCAATCGTAGAATCGAACACCATTTCGCCGTCTTTAACGATAAATCCTTTATAGAATGATTGCCGCTCTTTATTGAACAGGTGCTTACGAGCGGCGGCTAGCATGTCATCTGCGACCGAACGCCATCGCACCGCGCTATCAGAGTCATGTGCGTCTTCGGCCAGGTCAGCTGCAACCATAAGTGCAGCGTGAACAACGGACGTTGTATAGGTCGTCGTCATGAACACCTCTTCCCATAGATCATAGCTAGGCTTTGGTAGTCCCGTCGACACATCTATATATTCAGACATCCATGTCGCCATAGGTTTGACCATACTCTCGTAATAGTCGCTCAATAATTTAGGGTCGTGATTTGTCTCGTAGAACTGTGCGAACACAAATAGCACGAGCGCCGTTTCGTCTTCTTGGATCGGCGGAGCTGTAATCCCGTCATGTACATACGAATGCCAGCTTGCCCCTAATCCACCGTCTGCACGGTATTTTTGCATCAAATATCCCGAAGGGTGCATACCGCGTCGACAAAATTCAAAGAATCGACGTGGCTCTTCGGTATATCCCATGCGAATAAGCGGCCATAGTACAAGCGCACCATCGCGTGGCCAACAATACTCGTAGTCGTCGCGTGAATAGCGCAACATTGAACTGTCGGTACTTGCAATCACTGCGCCGCGTTTGTCTATATTTGCCTTGATAAGCATCATACTATGCATGAATGATTCACGGTGCGCCGCGTCCAGTCGTTGACTCATGGCGAGTGCCGGCTCTAACCACTGCTTCCAGTAGACGGCAGTTTGATGCAGACGAGCGTGCACACCCTGATGACGAATTTGCTTGTCAGTATATAATGCCTCGCGCATTGACGTACCCGCAGCAATCCAATAGTGGAATCGATCCGAGCTATATGGCTCAATAGAGAGGGTAAATCGAAGCGTTGAATCAACTCGGCCATGCTCTGCATTGCCACCAGATAATTCACCGTCTTCGGCGTCCCTATACGTACCTTCACGGCCTTCGATGCCAAACAAACCAATACTATGCTGATCGAATGGCTTGTCGCCGTAGCGTCCTGATACAATAAAGGCCCGTCGTCCACGGTAATGGACGATGGCTTCGCTGTCTGGCAAATACTGCGCCGTGTCTGTATTGCTCCGCGAATCGCCGATAGCGAACGCCTGGTGGGTAAATACGCGCACTTCGCGCTGGTGACCCCAAAGATTTACGACATGAATATTGCGAATAAAGGCATTCATCTGTGAATCCACAAAGTCGTCCATCTCTAGGAGGATTCCCAGTTTTTCGTTCTTGGCAATCGTATGGCCAATCAGCGCTTGATAAGGATAGCGAAAACTAAATGACCAATCGCCTTCATCGTCAAGCCAACTAAGCTGTTCATCAACCCATACACCAACTCGGTGACGTGTTGATGTACCCGACGAGTGATTCTCTAGACCAACGTAGGGGTAATAAAAGTCATGAACTAGTCCAAAATTATTAAGTCCAACGTGTAATTCCCCGTTACTTAATACAATGGGTCTAGCCATGCAGGTGACCTGTTCCGTGTTCACTCATTAGTCGGTAGCGCAGATCTCTGATGACATTGATGTAGTATAAAAACGCGTCATACGGCGAATCGTAGGGGCTAAAGTAGGCATGAACGTCCCCATCTTCTTGCCATTTTGTACTCATATAATAAACAAGGTCAGATGACTGTAATTTACGCCAATCACTAATCAGCCCGCCATTGCCTGTTCTGATGATGTCATTCTCTAGGGCGTACAGGTAGCGAAGTGCTTCGCGCTGCATAGTATTGCCTGTCCACGCACTCAAGTCTCGTTCTGTATCCGCCCAAGTCGTTGTATGGGGGATGCTTAGTTCTGCCTCTGGCTTAAAGGTGTCGATAGCACCGCTCACCGTGTAGAACGTGCGGTCGTCTCGCTTAGACCATTCTGTAACGAACTGGCTAAAGAATCCGAAGATGCCAGTGTCAGCCCATTGGTGTTCACCAAATGTTTCGTAATCCATAAATAAGTTCACAAGAGGACCTTTATCGAACGCCGCATCAACCCACTGACTATATTTGTTCGTCGTCAGTGGCCATTCGTTCCAACTTCTGTTGCTGTAGCGGAATGCAATATCGTCGCTCAATCGGTAGTTCTTTAGCAATAATCCAATAGTATTTGTCGCCGGTGGGCGATACACGTGGTTTGGGCTACGCCAATCTAATACTTTGTCCCAACCTTCAGCAAGGACACCTTTGTAGCCTGCAGATTCAGCCCACTGACCAACAGTGTCGTCGTATGCAAGTTCGGTGTTACGGAATACAGTTGGCGTAACGTTAAACACTTGCTGGATTTTTAATTGGTGCAATGTGACTTGTCGTTCGAATTCTGATCGAGAATAGAAGAACGCCAAGCTATGATGATACGTCTCTGCGAGTATTTCGACGCGACCCGTCGCAACCATACGCTGAAAACTCGTGATGACATCAGGCGCCCATTGTTCGGCCTGCTCTAGGAAGGTACCAGTGATACTAAGTGAGAGTTTAAAGTCCGGATTTTCGGCAAGCAAACGCTCCAGTACATGGTTCATGGGCCGATATGATTTATCTGCGACCTTTTTGAAAATTGCTTCATTGTTCGTTACGTCTTCGTACGATACTGCATCAAAGTAGTTATGACTTTCTGCCGTGTCAAAGACGGTGTATGGTCGTACCCGGTAGGGTTGATGTACCTGAAGATATAGTGCTACGCCCGGTTTTGTCATACAATTGCTCCTTGTTTTGATGCACTATATAGTTCGCGACATTGTACTGCGACGTCATGCCAGCTTAGCCGCGCATATTCGGATTGTACTCCAGTACGAAGTTCTTGCGCTAGGCTTGGCGACGTTGCAATAGCAACCATTTGATCGGCAAGTCGATCGGAATCCCAAAAATCGAACCGGAATATGTGCTTTAGTACTTCGGCCACACCTGATTGTTTACTAATAATGAGTGCACTATTATGATGTGCGGCTTCGAGGGCGGTTAGTCCAAACGGTTCGCTAACAGAACTCATAACGAATATATCTGCAACTGAATATGAATCTCGCCACTGTTTACCGCGAACAAATCCCGTAAAGAACACCTTGTCGGCAATACCCAGTTCTGCGGCCATCGCAATCAGTTCGTCACGCTGTTCACCGTCGCCAGCAAATAAGTACACAAGTTTATCGTATTTTTCACTCGCTCTGGCTGCCGCACGCAGAAAGTGGGTAAGACCTTTTTGTACCGTAAAGCGGGTAATTGTCACAGCGACCGTATATCCTTCGGAACGTAGTAGTTCTAAATAGCGGTAAGTTCGGCGATCGTATTCGTATTCTGCAAAACTATCGATATCAATGGCATTATAAACAACTTCCACTTTATCTGCAGGGATGCCATACCGATGAACAATGATGCTTTTGGTAATCGCACTAACGGCAAAGATCCTGTCGGCCATTAATAGTGCCTGCTGTTCGATTTCGTGGACGACAGGATTGCCCGTAGCATTCTCTCCGCATCGATCAAATTCAGTGGCGTGTACATGAACAAACAGTGGGGCACCAGATAGTTCTTTAGCGCGTACGCCTGCTTCCATCGTCAACCAGTCATGGGCGTGAATAACATCAGGAGTGACCGTGTCAAGCATTCGTTCGACGTAGCGAATATATTGTTTTTGGATGGCGCGCATAGATGAAGTATCGTCAGGATGTACATGATCAAGATCAAGTACCATCGACTGATCGCTGTCATATGCGTTCAATCCGTATTGATTTTTCGGCGAGATAGGAGTTGCTGCATGAACATTCATAAAGTCTATAGATGAGTGGTCGGCTTCGTAAGGAACGACAAAGTCGATTGAAGCACCGTTTTTAGCCAATGCTTCAGACAGATGATAACATGCAACACCCAGACCGCCGCTGTTATGCGGAGGTAACTCCCACCCAAGCATTAATATGTTCATTTTACCCTGTACGAATGACAATCGTCAGCCGAACACCCCTTTATTTGTTTAAGCTTCTTTTCTCCATCATACCAAGCTGCTAACGGTTTTTCAACAGCAATCACAGGCGATATATAAACCATCGATTTTTAAGGCAAAACGGCGTATAATCATACAAAGATGGACGCAAAAAATTTACTTGACACAACACTGACAGAACTCAGCGATTTTTTATCGCGGCCAAACGAATATAGGGCAGTACTTATTCTTATTTTTTCTATTGCTATATCGTATTGGCTTAGTCGTTTTCTAGCAAGAGGCATCATAAAGATCGCTCAACGAGTAGCTGTTCATGGTGACACCGAAACTCGCGAAGACAAAGTTGTGCTGTATCGACAAGTCGAAACATACCTCAGTGTTGCTGTTGCTATCGTGCGTGCTGTGGTTGTCGCCATCGCAGCCTACGTCACATGGCGGGTGCTCACGCCACAAGGTAGTATGCAACTCGGCGGTTCCGGTGCCGCTGCAATTGGTGCCAGTGCTTTCTTTATCGTTATTGCAGGACAGACGCTAGGGATTTTACTACGTGACATTACTATGGGCGCAACGATGATCATCGAAAAGTGGTTTACTATTGGTGATTATATTAAAATTGAACCTTTCATTAACATGACCGGTGTGGTCGAGCGTATGACACTTCGCTCAACAAAATTACGCAGCCTAAGCGGTGAAGTCGTGTGGGTACATAATCAGCAGATCCAAGCAGTTCACGTCACCCCGCACGCACTGCGAACTGAAGCAGTTGACATCTTTGTTCATGACCGTGTAGCCGCAGAAAAAGCGATCAACAAGATTATCGAAGCAATGCCGACAGGGCCTACAATGTTAGCGCGTCCGCTCCGAATGAAATATGCCGAACGATGGGGTGAAGATTTATGGCGCATCACTGTTGTCGGACAAACTGCACCAGGTCGCGAATGGCTGATTGATAATTATTTCGTTAATGCCATAAAGGCCCTCGATGACGGCAAGAAAAAAGCAGACAAGTTACTTGTATATGAACCTATCGCTCGATTTGCCGATCCTGTAGCCGATAGTAAATTCAAACGTGCCGTACGTATCAAAAAAGATAAATAATCTAATAAAAAACACCCATCCGGGTGTACGTTAGGTGGCGACATCGACAACACTAAGTTTGTCGATGCCGCCACCTGTTGCGTTCATTCAGAGCATAATAGCTTCACTCCAGGGCCATATACCAGTGTAGTGATAGGTATAGGCGACATATCCATTTGTAGCTCGAACGCCGTAGCGATCTGCCAGTTCAGTCAATTTCTGCCTCACGACAACCAGGCTCAGGTAGAACACGAGTTCTTCTCCAAGCAAGACGCGAATCTCGTCCCCGGACTTTTCAGGATACCTCTGGTGGATGCGCTGGAGATTCATTGTGCCGATCATGTCGACATAGGCGCTCATGCAGTTAAGCGCGCACTCGATATCGGGAACGGCCATATATGTATACAGCCGTTCTGTCACGCCCCTGCGCCCCTGACACAGTTTCTCGAACTCGGTGAAGATCTCTGTGGCTTCCTGGATGAACTGATCGTCCAGATCAATAACGGTGCCGTTTGACACGCTGTTTCCTATCAGTCGATGGTATACCTCTGTTGAACAATCACTACTTTATAACTTTGTTATATAAATGTCAATGTAACTATGTAGGATTCTAAACAAGGATGTACGGGACTGTCAAAGCTCCAGATTACTTTATTGAACCTAGCAAGGAAGTAGCGAGACGCGTCAAAGAGACTCATGCTACATGGTTAAAAACACCTAGTCGCGGCGGGAGTATCCATAACGATTCAACTATACGTAAATTTACAGATCTAGATGAGGAATACCTGAATAACTGGAACCTGCTTTCATAGATCAAGACATTACGAAGAAAGACACCCTATTCATTTATTCGTAGAGTCTAGATAGATCTTTCATTTTTGATTCTATTCTTGATGCTAATCTCGTAAAACCCATTTCCTTAGCGTGTTGATAATCTTGACCTATCCAGTCAAGGACTTCAATCACATACATCTTATCGTTAAAACCCGCGTCAGTAAAAAAGACACTCTTTAGATAGCTCGCTTCTACGGCAGATTCCGGAGTATCAAATCGCCTCGCTGTATCATCAACAAGTACATCCCACTCGTATTGGTCTTCCATAGCACTTGCGACATCTTCATTGTCTTGGGGTAGGTCTGCAGGGTTAGCAACATTAAATTTATCTCTTAACTGTACGAACAGAGATGTTAATTCTTCTGTTCTAGGGGCGAGAGCATCTTCGACTGAAATCAGTGATATCGGTTCATGGTTTTTCATGTGCCTATTATTACACTATGTTATGTAAAAATATATACTGAGAATAGTTTGTTTTATTGCTTAACTCTTTCGCTAACGATTGTTCGACTTTGTTGGAACGGATCGCTGCTTTAACCCAGGCATCTCTTTGCATAGAAGTGCCCACCAGGCTGTGATTGATCTTTTATAGCAGAGGTTCGTAGAATATCTAGAGACAGAACGGCTTTACACAACAATAAACTAAGAGGTGATAGGGCGCATGTCTGGCGGTCGCTCCGCTTCCTATATCCGCTCGATCATAAAAATATGTAAACACATTTTTTATTTCTCGTCGCTACACGAACCACGATCTTGCGTCGGCTAAAGCTGCCGCGATCGTGATTCGGATCCACACATCTCTAGATATAGAAAAATGACCACCAAATGGTGATCATTTTTCTATGGCAGGGGCGCGTGGAATCGAACCACGATCCTAGGTTTTGGAGACCCATATACTAACCGTTGTACTACGCCCCTATGAACCAAGCACCATTGTACCAGATTTGATAAAAGTTACGAAATTTCGTCCGTCGTTTTGTTATCAGGTATAAGCACAGAAGAGGGGAGCGTAAAGCTAAACGTCGATCCATGGTTTAGTCGGCTAACAACATCAACCTTGGTATTAAGCTTTGATGCAAGCTTGGTGACAACATATAACCCTAGTCCAGTGCCACTCGTCTCGCGTGTGCGATAATCTTCGCTACGGAAGAATTTGTTGAATATTTTATCTTGATCGGTCTTGCTGATACCTATACCTGTGTCGGTAACGGAACATACGATTCTGCCATCTTTTATCTTGCCGGACAGTGTTACGGAACCCTCTTTGGTATATTTGATAGCATTCGTCAGGAAATTCTGCAAAATCTCTTCTAGATATAAACGACTTACCAACACGTCAGGCAATCCATCTAGATCAAGATTCAATGCTAACGATTTAGCCTCGGCCTCTGGCTGATAGCGATGATACAAGTCCTGCAGCATAGTATTCATATTGATCACTTCAGCAGCGTCGCCAACGCCGCGCTCGGCACGTGATAGCGTCGACAGGTCGTTGATCATGCGCGCAAGGTATAACACCTGGTCATGCGCTGCCACTGCCGACGATGCCAATTTCTCGGTCTCTACGCCTTTTTCGAACATATACAGTAGGTTGCTCAAACTTCCTTCGGCAATAGCTATCGGAGTACGCAGCTCGTGACTAGTGACACTAATAAACTCGTCCTTTTCGTCCTCTAATGTTTTTTGACGAGTGATATCGCGAATAATGATGACAGACCCACTGTCGTCATCGCCAAATTTTCCATGAATAGGTGATATCTGTACGTTTAATCGCATAATAGCGTCCGAACTATCTACTATCGAGACATCATCGCGTACTATCGTTCCCTTGATATCTGCGGCAAGTTTGCGAACGCTCACTATCTGCATGGCATCATCTTTTAACTCTAGGACAGTATCGATGCTTTTTCCGACCAAAGTCTGGTTGGTATCAAAAAACGATAAAGCTGCGGAATTTTGCGAGGTTATTCGGCCATACCTATTCACTGTTAGGACAGTATCGCTAATACTATTGAGCAATGTATTTAAGCGGTTCAACTGAACTTGCTCGGCCTGCTGCGATTCAACAAGACGCTCCGACCTGACCTTCGCCCTCATTATCATCATTGATGTAAAAAATCCGGTGATTATAGTACCTAGCCCAGATATGAATGACAATCCGATATATATCGCATTACTATCCGCCAATCCATCAGCGTAGTCATTGTAGACGAACAGCATTATGGCCGTTTGCATTAGTAAAAGTATCGATGACAAGATGAATGCTAAAATTCCACTATATAAATAACTTAGCACCAGAATCACCGCCCACAATAGGATAAACGGCGTATAGACACCGATATAAAAGATAAACGCAAAGAACGATGTAATGTTTAGAAGCGCAATATATACATAGGTATATCGAGGATGTAGTGACGCGAAGTAAGCGACAATTGGCATGACAATAATATACATGACTGCAACTGCAATTCCGCCGGCAAAACTAAACACCGCACTTTTCAGACCAATCACTGGCAAAATAATACTGACAAGCCCGGCTACGATGAAGACGGCCGAATAAATACGCGCAAGGCGTGGAGACAAAGTGAATTTAGCATTCATATACTAATGAGTATACAAATTGTTTATGGTTAAAGCGAGTGTAATATGTCATTTATCACGTATTTGCTATACTAGGAATATATGAAGTCATTAAATCTTACGAAACCGCACTTGATTATTATCGTGGGAATCCCGGGCGCAGGCAAAACCTATTTCGGACAACAGTTTTCTAACACCTTTAATGCACCCTACTTAACGTTTGACGATATCAGCGCACTGACAACAGACGACAGTACTGCCCAAAAAGTATGGGACTATACGATAAGCAAAATTATACAGACTAAACAAACCCTGCTTATCGAAGGTCCGGGAACAACACGGGCAGAACGACAGACGATTTCGTCATTTGCTCGAACGAATGACTACCAGCCATTATTTATCTGGGTACAGACCGAACCAAATACAGCTCAGCTGAGGTCGTTAAAGGGATTAGGTAAAGAAAAACATATTCGCCCCCTAACAAAAAACGAGTTTGCCGAACAATTTGAACATTTCCAGCCATTGACCCCAGCAGACCCCTACATCGTTATTAGCGGCAAGCACACCTATGCTTCACAAGCAAAAAATGTACTAAAGAAATTAACTGAACCCCGTGTCGAAAAAGCAGCTAAGATGAGCCTGGTTAGTGAGCGTCCCGCAGCGCGAACAGTGCAAAAACCAACACGTCAGGGTCGAATAGCGATCAATTAGCAGATGAGATGCCATGCCAACAATAATTGATGAAGAATTTGGCACCATTACAATACGACGAAGTTCACGCTCAACACATGTAAAAATAAGTGTAGCGCCAAACGGAACACTCCGCGCATCATTGCCGCTCTATGCGCCAATATTCATGTTAAAGCGTCTTATCAAAACCTCGCGCGATCAATTACGGACAATGATCAACGTTCAGCAACCTACCTACGAACTGACAAATGGCATGGTCATAGGCAAAAGCCATACGCTCGTAGTCATTCCATCAACCAAAGCCGAGCCATCGGTGGCGCGCCATAAACAGCAGATCGTCGTATCACTGCCAACCGATTCACAACTAACAGACCCTGACGTTGTCGCAAAGGTACGTGAAGTTATGACCTTAGCACTGCGAATCGAAGCGAAAAGCTACCTGCCGAAGCGACTTGCATTTCTTGCCGACCAAATGGACTGCGATTATGAGCGTGTTCGATTTTCGCATGCCAGCGGGCGATGGGGTAGCTGTAGTAGCAACGGCACGATTAGTTTGAATATCGCACTAATGAAGCTGCCTCATGAATTAATCGACTATGTACTGATCCACGAACTATGCCATACAAAACAAATGAATCATTCCGATGCGTTCTGGTCACTGGTCGCAACCGAAGATCCATCCTATAAACTTCATAGAAAAGCGCTAAAGCTCCATACACCCAGCATCTAGTTTATATTGACATATTAATTGCAAGGTGGTATAGTCTTTTAAGTTTTGTCGAGAGTCGACGAATCGGACCTAGTCCGACCTGTCACTCTCCAGAATGGAGTTTGACAGGATTAGTAGTAAGGCAAATGCATGGATGCTAAACTGCACATCGACAAGCCCAGCGCAGAAGCAGTCAGCGGTGCGCGTCATCGGACGGTCAAAACGTTGATCACGACTCCACGGATGGTGCTCAATGCGCTCGATCTATTCGAACAGACAGTTAGAGAGTCCAACGAAACAATACTACGTGCCTTGCTCGGCACGATCGCATCGGATGCAGATACAGCCGTTAGCCGGATTGTATCAAAAGGATGGCCTGGCGGTGAACAGCGAGGAGTCGTCGTGTCGTATCATCCGAAGCGTACCTTGAAATCCCTATTCAGGGAATTTCACGTGCGACGCGTCGACCGCCTGGCGGTCTGGCCGATACTCACCATCGATGAGACGTTCGATGGTATCGCAATGAAGGGAACCGTCTATCTGGGATCGAACGGGAAGGTATACATCCCCGTCGAATCGAAATACCGCAACGGTCTCGGCGAGCCTTGGAGCGGCCTGCACAGTCTGGACATGATCCTCGCAGGTGTCAGTTCCTGCGACCTACTGGAAACGGTCATGACCGTAGAGGCCGCAGAGAAAGTCATACGCGGCATCAACGCTATCGCAACCTGATCAAGCGTAAAGCCCCATCGATTTTATCGGTGGGGCTGCTTTATTTCACAGGCTAGTCGATAGAAACAGGACGGCCTTTCCATTTGATCATATGGCGTCTATACATAACGACACTCAATATCAGTAAGCCAATTTCTCGCAGTATGATGAACGGCAGGCAAAGGCTGGCGAGTCCGTAGTTATTCGAACGTAATACACCCAAGTACCATGCATTGCACACCGATATACCGAGCGTAATAATAAAAGCCGTCAGTGTTAGTGAGATATTCTGGATGGCAAGACCATATACAACGGCGACATAGGGCAATAGACATAGCAGCAGTAGTAAAACGCGTAGTACTATTCCTTTTGCGCCAAAATCTGGATAATAGACCCTGAAGCTTGTTTCGTACTGGGACGATAATTTCTTTTCGTACGACAGCCCTAAGGTTGCCGAAGATATAATAAATCGATACTTACCATTCATTCCTAATTTGCGAGCAATTGTTTTTTCTGGACGAACGTCGCGTGCAACGACATTAAAGCTATCGAATTGTTCTATCGCAACGGATCGCTTAATCATCCATGCGCTACTGGCGACGGCCGGACGTTCAGCCGTATGGCCAACGATATTCCAGAAATGCCTAAATGTTGCGAATACTGCACTTGCACGCATGGTGTTTTGACGCAGCGGTAGTACGGACACCATATCAGCATTCTGACTTTGCATGTACGCCACCATTTGGTCGATTGTGTTTACCGAAAACCGCGTATCGACGTCACTAAATAACACCAGACTACCACTAGATTCTTTCAGTAATCCTTTTAGTGCGTGGTTTTTGCCCAACCAGCCATCAGGCAATGTCGTACCTTCTACAAACCGTACGCCCGAATGAGCAAACGATTTAATAAGATGGCCCGTATTGTCGCGTGATCCGTCGTCCAGAACGATAATCTCTAGTTTTGGATACGTTGAAAGCAATGCGCTTTCTAGGCATGCTGTCATTGCATGCATTTCATTTCGCGCCGGAATACACAGACTAACGCTCGGTAGCGCTGCAATATCGACTGGTCCGGTAGTGGGCATAGGCGCCCGGAATATAGCAAACGCAGATCGAAGCCTGATCCATGCTGCCACAACAACGCCCGTTGCAAGCCCAAGTAATAGATATATCGCCATTAAATTTACTATACCATAGCTTGACGAACCCCCGTATTTAACCTATACTGGTCTTGACAGTCTGCATAGGCAGACTTTTAATTTTGGGAGTAAAACTTTGGCACAAAAGAAGACAGCTAGCGCGACTAGCAAAACGGCCGTCACTCGCATAAAAGCAGTTGACGACACGCCTGCGAAATCGACAAAGACAAAATCAGCAAAAGCAGCGGTTGTCGTCGAAAAACCGGCGCGTGTTCGTAAAAAACCAACCGCAAAAGGACTTGCGCGACCATTCGTTGCGATAGGTAGCTACTTCACTGGTGCATGGTACGAACTCAAACAAGTTCGCTGGCCAACCCGCAAGGCGACCTGGGGATTAACTCTTGCAGTACTGCTATATACTGCTTTCTTTATCGCCCTCGTACTCCTGCTGGACCTCGCATTTCAATATTTATTCGATATAATTTTAGGAAAATAGGAACATATGTCAAACAATCGATACGATAGCACCCGCCAATGGTACGCCATTCACACATACAGTGGTTACGAAGAAAAAGTAGCCGATAGCATCCGACAGCGAATCAACGCAGTCGACATGGCTGACAAAATTTTCGACGTAATGGTACCAAAAGAAAAGCAAATTCAGATCAAGAACGGTAAACGTAAAGTTATCGAAGCAAAAATTTTCCAGGGCTATGTCTTGGTTGAAATGAAGCTGACTGATGAAACTTGGTACATTGTTCGTAACACACCCGGTGTTACTGGATTTGTTGGTAGCGGCACCGAGCCAACACCAGTGTCCGACAGTGAAATCAAAAAGATCAAGAAGCGCATGGGCGTTGAAGATCCTAAGCACCACATCGACTACAGCGAAGGTGAAGTTGTGTCTATCACCGATGGTCCATTCAAAGGATTCGACGGCGCAATTAGCGAAATCGACACTTCAAAGGGCAAGATCAAAGTTATGGTTAGTATGTTCGGCCGTGACACACCAGTCGAGCTCGACGCACTGCAAGTTACGAAAGTATAGACGATATACTGATAAAAGAGCCTGGACATCCGGGCTCTTTTTATTAGGGTAAGGCGCTTGAAAATCACGTCTTCATCTGTTATAGTAGTAAAGTTACGCACTAAATATGCTTCAAATTATTTAGTACAAAAGGAAAAGATATCATGGCAAAGAAAATTATCGGTAATCTAAAACTACGCATCCCAGCTGGCCGTGCGACTGCAGGTCCTCCTGTTGGTTCAACACTTGGTCAATGGGGTCTAAACATGATGGATTTCATCAATCCATTCAACGACGCGACAAAAGCAGACATGGGCAAGGACGTTATCGTTCATATCCAGGTCTTCGAAGATCGTACTTTCGCATGGAAGTCACTTGGTCAGCCAGTTGACGACGCTATCCGCGAAAAAATCGGCATCAAAAAGGGTAGTGCAAAGCCACACTCTGACAAAGTTGGTACAATCACACGCGCACAGCTCGAAGAAATCGCTGAAGCGAAAAAAGATTTCCTTAATGGAAACGACATGGACGCTCGCGTCAAAACAATCGCCGGAACAGCTCGTTCAATGGGCGTCGAAATCACTGACTAGTATATATCCAGTCACGCGATTCGAAATATATTTAAATACGCCGCTTACTGCGGCGTATTTAAATATACGAAATAAGTATCAAAAATATACTTTATATCTACTTACGGAACCATCGTGATATTTTGGATGGCAATTTTTTCGGGATAGATGGCAGCGCTAACGTAGACCCAGGCGACAGATCGTCGAGCAGTTTCAAAAGCTGACCAGGATTTGCTACCGCATGTCGGGCTGTCGTTTCGCCGGCACCCACTTTAATAGTCACTGCAGCCCGGTCATCTTGTAATTCTCGGAACATGTCTTCGTCGGTATAATCATCACCTGCACATAACACGAAATCCGATGGGAACTCTTGCTTTAGTTCTCGTACTACGTTCGATTTAGCGATATGACTTGGCTTTACTTCAACGATATTATGGCCTTCGTGAATAGCGATCTCTTCGTCTTCGAGCATTTTATTTAACTCACGTCGCAACTCACTAGCGCGTTTATAGGCAACATCTGGCTCTACGTTCGCATAGTGCCACACCAGCGCATGGTCCTTTTCTTCAATCAATGATCCCTCGGTGCGATCCGTATATTTTTGCATTACAGTACGGATACGTTTTTTGTCTTTTTTGAAATCACTATCAATTTGCTGCCATCGTTTGCCATAGCGGGTCCAAGCACCGTGCTCTGCAGCAAGCAACACAGGCAAACCAACAAACCAACTTGATAGTGCTCGTCGTGGTCGTCCACTAATAATCGCAACCGTCGTATTAGGCTGATCGGTTAATTGTTTAATAATTCGGCGAATACGTAGCGTCGGCGCTGCAGCCAGTGGTGATGGTGTTTTTACAAAATTACGAAGTGTGCCGTCATAATCTAGCAATATCAGGCGATGTTCTGCCGTTCGATACCGCGTTACAAGTCGTTGTCGCTGCGTAGGAGAAAGCTGTTTTTTCGACGAACTTTCGTGCGAAGCTGCGGCGTCCAAATCATCCATAAATTCTTTGCCCCAGTTTTGTACCGTTGCGACACTTAATCGTTCTTGCATCGCCTTTAAACGGCTCATCTGTTCTTTTACTGGCATTGACAGTGCCATATGAATAGCCTCAGCGACTGACGGAGCATTATTAGGGTTAATACTAATCGACTCAGGCATTTCGTCAATAGCACCGGCCATTTCGCTCAAAATCAGTACACCGCGGCGACGGTTTTTACTAGCGACATATTCTTTGGCCACTAAATTCATACCATCACGAATTGGCGTCACTAGCATAATATCGGCCTTGGCATATAGCGCAACAACTTCACTAAAGGGCCTGTTCTGGAATTGATACGAAATCGGCGCCCAGTCTACCGTGCCATATGTCCCGTTAATACGACTGACAGTCATTTCTATTTCATCACGCAACATTTGATAAGCCTGTACACCGGTACGCGACGGAACGGCAATCATTTGCAGTTTTATTTTGCCATGATATTCGGGATGTTCTTCGAGTAGAAGTCGGAATGCCTCTAGACGCTCAGGAATTCCCTTTGAATAATCTAATCGGTCGACTGATAAAATCAATTTTTGCTTTTCATGGGCTTCATCAAGCTGCTTTAGCGCGTCTTTTGTCTCTCTTGTCGTCAGTTGCTTACGGAACTTTTCGAAGTCGATGCCAATAGGGTAGGCAGAAGCTTTGACGATTCGACCCTCATGTACTAACGTAGCGTTTGACGACGGCTTGCCTAACAAACGCAGGCAGCTGTCGAGGAAGTGCTGCGCATAGTCAAATACATGAAACCCTATGACATCCGCACCTAATAGCCCATTAAGTATTTCTTTACGTTGAGGAAGCAGACGGAATATTTCAAAACTAGGGAAGGGGATGTGCAAAAAGAACCCGATCGTCGTGCTTGGCAACTGTTCGCGCAGCATGCCCGGTAGCAGCATGAAGTGATAATCCTGAATCCAAATTCGTGCGCGTTCGGCCGCCACCTGCGCCGTTACGTCAGCAAATCGCTGATTAACTGCTTTGTACGCATCCCAATAGTCTGCCTGGTAACTTGCGACACTCTGGAAGTAATGAAATAGTGGCCAAAGTGTATCATTTGCGTAGCCTTCATAATAAAGTTCGACTTCTTTTGATGTCAAAAACACCGGATAACAGCCGCGCTTTTCCAACTCTTCGGTGATTTCGCTACGTTCCGCATCTGTTAGCGTGTCCGCGTCAATACCAGGCCAGCCGACCCATACTTTATCTTCTACCTCGAGCGAGCTCATCGCTGTTGCTAGTCCACCACTACTGGTATCAAATACTAATTTACCATCTTTTTTTGATACGCTGACGGGAAGGCGATTTGAAATAATTACTGTAGTGAAGTTGCTCATTGTTAGTACTATTATACCGCAATTTTCGCCGTTGTGACATTTCAACACTAAAAATATTATCCTAAAAATTAAAATACCCTCCATTAGGCGCGCCGTTGCCAAACGAAAGTAAACCAAGAAAGGAGCTTACTGCTATGCAGCTATTATGTCGATTAAGCCACACAAAAAACATCGGCAATTTATCATATTGCGCCAGAAACAGCATGAGCGTATAGTAAAAAACGAACGAGAGAAAACAAATAAAAAAAGAGGGAAGTTTTATGCTCAGTATCACGTCAGTTTTGGCACTGTTTTCGCTGCTTGCAATCGCATCGGCAGTATTTTTTATAGCAAAGCGTATTCGTATTCCATACACGGTTTTACTTGTAATAGTAGGGTTGCTACTGGTACCTATCGTACAGTTGCCGTTTTTAGCCCCCGTATTTGGATTTCTTGACGATCTTGTCCTGACGCCGAATTTACTTTTCTTCATCTTTTTGCCGATTCTCATATTCGAATCCGCCTTTAACATGAAGGTGCGCCAAATGGTCGAGAGTGCCTGGTCCATCACGCTGCTTGCCGTCGTCGGTCTGATGATATCAACAGTCATCATTGCTACTGCACTGTATTTCGTTTTGCCACTTGTTGGGCTACATATTCCATTTATCGTGACACTATTATTCGGGGCGATCATTTCGTCAACCGACCCTGTGGCGGTACTAGCGCTGTTCAAGGATTACGGCGCACCAAAACGATTGTCACTTATTTTTGAAGGCGAAAGTCTGTTTAATGACGGAACGGCCGTGGCACTATTTCTTGTTATATTGGCGATCCTAGAGAACGGATTTAACGGCGCAACGACCGTCTTTGACGGCGTACTAATGTTCGTAACGATGGTTGTTTCGGGAATTATCGTCGGTCTTGTGATGGCCAGTTTGTTCTCTCGGGCTCTTCGCTACACAAAATCAAACGAATTCGTGTCGGTCACACTGCTAATCATCTCGGCACACCTCGTGTTCGTTACGAGCGAAGCAATCAACGCAAATGGTATCTTTGGGCTACATATTCACGTTTCACCAATTATAGCCACGACAGTTGCCGCACTATTCCTTGGTAACTATGCGCGGCATATTTTGTCACCACGAACAGATCATTATCTAGAGAAATCGGTTGAGCATCTAGCATTCATCGCCAACTCACTTGTATTCCTGTTAGCCGGTATGTTATTCGCTAGCACCAAAATCGACCTCGGCGAGTTATGGCTGCCGATCTTGGCGACGATTATCATCGTTGCTACGGCTCGTATCATCGCCGTCTACGCTGTTGTTGTGCCGCTAAACCTCACAAAACTCGAAGCGCCCATACCTGCACATTGGCGACGATTGTTGGCGTGGGGAAGTCTACGCGGTGCACTAGCGATTATCATCGTCATGCTTATCCCCGAAGATTTGAGCGTTCCGGGCTGGGAATACGCCTATTCACTCCGTGACTTTGTACTCGCGCTCACGATTGGTTGTATCCTTGCGACACTATTCGTCAAGGCACTTACGATCAAGCCGCTCATAGAACGCTACCACCTGAACCAACCACGGGCTATTGACCAAGCGCATGAAGTCGACCTCGGCATTTACTATCTACTAACCGAGCAGGCTCGGTTCGATACACAGAAAACACGTGGATTCGTCCGCGAAACGGAATACGCCATCCTCAAAGACAAACTGGTTACAAAAGCGCACGAAGCATACGCCCGCCGTGATGACTTGCTCAAGGAGCACAGTATTAAAGTATTCGAGCAGTCCCTGCACCTGACGGCAATTGACGTCGAAGAACACTATCTAAAGGAACTGTATGTCAATGAAGAAGTGTCAGAAAAAGTATACCGCGCTATAAAGGGCAAGCTCACCCTGCAGCGTGAAAAGATCGAACATGCTCAGCATGAAGATATCGACCCATCGCTCTACACTGACCGCAAAGATATCTTTGATCGCCTGGTTCTGTTTGTACAGTCACCATTTGAAAAAAGCCGCAAAGGCTACAACTCGGAAGAGCAGCTCCAGTACTACCGCGCCCAGATGATTATCGCGCGTAAAGCCCTCAAGACCCTCGACGAAATGCAGACCAGATACGGCAGCCCGGTCTTTTTGCCACATGCATACGGGAAAGTTGTTGATTTGTACTCAAAATACAAAGAACAATCGGCTATCAAACTCGACGCGATCCTAGCCAAACATCCCGACGAGCTGGCAGGCTACATGCGTGATCTGGCGGAACGATCACTGCGTTCATCAGGCCACCGCGCAATCAATTACCTCAATATTCGCGGTATCGCCA
Organism: Saccharimonadales bacterium (SeqCode); assembly: GCA_045628725.1. GTDB lineage: Bacteria > Patescibacteriota > Saccharimonadia > Saccharimonadales > Saccharimonadaceae > JACQGD01. The sequence continues at coordinate 17,141 of JAZQPT010000015.1, read as the reverse complement.
ACGAGACCAGTAGCCACGACATCGAAGCCCACTATTCAGTATCAGCAAAATAACTGCAGTAGTAGCGTGCTATAGCATAAACTTAATACTTAGCAATACTACGATTTGATTTCGCTGAGTTTTATACTTACATTTGCATAATGCTCGTGCTAATATATACGCATGCTGGTAATACGTAAACCCGAAAATGGTTTTACAATTGTAGAGCTACTTATCGTGATCGTCGTCATTGGAATATTGGCTTCGATTGTCATCACCTCTTTCAATGGCATGCAGACGCGTGCCCAAAATGCCGCGCGGATACAGACTGTCAAGCAGTTCCGTACTGCACTCAATATCCTGGCAACGACCAGACCTACGTTCGATGATTTACTTGTTCATCCTAGCGGGCCGTTTGAAGCGGCCTGTTTTTCTCGGTCGCTCCCAGATTTTAATGGAGACGGAGTGGGCGACTGCCATATTATCGGCGGCATCGTATACGCGAGTGAGAGCGCTGCTCTTATCGAGGAGCTCAATAGTGTGAGCTCGATACCATCTGGTAATGTCTACCCACCGATACTTTCTCCCGGTGGTGGCTCTGAAAACAGTCATCATAGCCCCTTCCTCTACAAACCTCCTGTCGACGGCACCGATCGTATGGTTATCGAGTATTCGCTCGTCGGAAACCAAGTCAACTGCGGCTTACAGCCGGTTATCCTCTTTGACGGCAGCGACACAAGTTACACAACATCAAACCCTACGAATCAGAAATACAGTGCCACCGAATATGATGGCAATTATACCGTATGCATCATCGATGTAAACCCTTAGTTGTCTCTCATATCCACGGTTGTATTACTCGGTAAAATATGCTTTAATTATAAGATAACAATCAATGATGGGAGGCAAGGGGAGACCCTGCCGCTAGTACCACAGAAAGGGTTTACACCATGGCAAAAAAAGCCGAACTACTAGAAAAAGCTGCAGAGCTAAAACTAGATGTAACAGACAAGAACACGATTGCAGAAATCGAAGCGGCAATTGCTGCTGTTGACGCACCTGCAACCGAAGAATCAACTGAGGAAAAGAAGACTGCTAAAGCTGGTAAGCGAAGTGAAAAATCTCTTGCAGAAGCGGAAGCTAAAGCTGAAAAGGAAGCTCGCAAAGAAGAAGGCGATACAACTCCACAGTCTGACGAAGCAGAAGCAAACATGAAAAAAGGTCCAAAGCCAGTCGTACGATCACGACTTGAGCGACGTGGCAAAAGCTACCGCAAAGTTGCCGAAAAGCTTGAAACTGGCAAGGTATATCCTATCGCCGAAGCTTTCGAACTTGCCGCTGCTACTAATCCTGCGAAATTTGACGCCAGCGTTGAAATTCACGTTCGTCTTGGTGTAGACCCACGCCAGGCAGACCAAAACATCCGTGCAACGGTTAGCCTACCTAACGGAACTGGTAAAAAGATTCGTGTTGCTGTATTTGCACCAGAATCAGAGCACGCTGCAGCTAAAAAAGCCGGCGCAGACGTCATCGGTGACGAAGATTTCCTAAAGCAGCTTGAAAAAGAAGAGCTTAACTTTGACATCCTGATCACAACTCCACAGTATATGCCAAAACTTGGCAAGCACGCTCGACAGCTTGGCCCACGTGGTTTAATGCCAAACCCTAAATCAGGTACGGTTTCAACTGATGTTGCAAAAGCAACATCAGAAGCAAAAACTGGTAAGGTTGAATACCGTGTCGACAAACAGGCAATCGTTCACCTTAGTATCGGTAAAGTATCATTTGGTGCTGCAAAACTCGAAGAGAACGCACGTGCATTCTTTACAAGCCTGCAGTCACAAAAACCTAGTAGCATCAAGGGCAGCTACGTTCGTTCAACAAGCATCAGCACCACTCAAGGTCCTGGCATCAAAGTTGAAAGCATCGTTAGCTAATTTGCATCACATTAGTCAAAATACCCCGCCAGTTGTGCGGGGTATTTTATTCCCGTAACAGAGTCAAGGTGGTATCATATAAAGCAATGGTTACATCAAAAAAGACGACTCGGCGACGGCCATCACTGCAGTCGATCTATATACATCACATACTATGGGGCATACTATGTCTTGGGCTATTTACGATCCTCCTAGGTGCATGGTTTTACACGCAAAAACTCAGTTCGACAAACCGCAGCTTAGAGCAAAAAATATCGCTACTAAACGCACCTCCGCCTACATGTTCTGCCCGTGATACGTGGCCATCCGAAACGACTAAAACATTCGAAACACTTACTGATGACGGAACCCGCAATTACTCAGTGCACCTACCGGCAAATTTTGACGAAACACGCTATTATCCATTGATAGTTCATTTTCCAGGTAAGAGCGCAACAGCTGACGGCGGCGAAAAACAAGCGGGGTTAAATGTACTGCCAGCGGTGATTGTCTACCCTCATCCAACTATCGGCAAAGATAGGTATACTTCGTGGCAAGGCGCACCGTATTCATCGGGCGTCAACGATGTTAGCTTTACAGAGGCTATCCTAGACAAAGTGCAATCTCAGCTATGTATCGACAGGGACCGAGTGTACGCAACGGGACTGTCCAACGGCGGGGGGATGGTTTCGCTACTATCATGCACCTTGTCGGATAGGTTTGCTGCATTTGGTATTGTCGCAGGGGCAATGTACTACCCGTCCGGCGCATGCAAGCCACCACGACCAACACCGTTGATGACTATTCATGGCGACAACGACCCCAACGTCCCCTATGCTGGATCGGCTACACGTAAACTCCCTGATATTAGCAAGTGGTCTGCTGAACGCGCAAATGATAACGGATGTAAAAGCAATCCTGTTGTGCGCTATCAAGATGCCGTAACGATTGTAACGACATGGCAAAATTGCACCAACAGTGCAACCATCGAGAACGTCAAATTACGAGGCGGCGGACACCTCTGGATGCCTGAAGCGACCCAAACATTATGGAATTTTCTATCTCAACATTCACTGTAATTTATGCATAATTCCTCGCGGGTATGTCATAATTAGATAAACAACGGAGGATGTCATGCGTCAGTATCTGGATTTATTACAAGACATTAAAGACAATGGTCTCGAAAAAGGCGACCGCACCGGTACGGGCACAAAGAGCCTCTTTGGTCGCCAAGTTCGTTATGATTTAGCTGACGGATTTCCAGCGATGACCACCAAAAAACTGTACATGCGCAGCGTTGTACATGAACTGCTATGGTTCTTGCAAGGGACAGGCAACATTGAATATTTGGCAAAAAACGACGTTCATATCTGGGACGAATGGCCATACAAAGCATACCTACAAAAAAATGGTCTTGCCGTACCTGATAGTTCAAGCGATGAATGGAAGACGGGTATAAAAAAGTTTATCTCAAAAGTAGCCACTGATCATGAATTTGCCCAGAAGTGGGGTGATCTAGGACCTGTATATGGGGTGCAGTGGCGCAAATGGCCTGACGGAAAAGGTGGCTATATCGATCAGATCGCAAACAGTATCGAGACAATCAAAACCAATCCAAATTCACGTCGCAATATTATCAGCGCATGGAACGTTGCCGAGATTGACGAAATCGTCGAAATGGGCGGTCTGCCACCATGCCATTCATTGTTTCAGTTTAACGTCCGCGACGGCAAACTAGACCTAATGTTATACCAGCGCAGTGCTGATACATTCCTCGGTGTGCCGTTTAATATCGCATCGTATTCACTACTGCTGGCCATGATCGCACAGGTAACCAGGCTAAAGCAGGGTGAATTTATTCACACAACTGCCGACACGCACCTATATCTGAATCATATGGACCAAGTCGACGAACAATTATCGCGTCAGCCACGCGCACTGCCAACGCTATGGCTCAACCCTGACATCAAGAATATCGATGACTTTACTTTCGATGACATCCGCTTAGATGGCTACGACCCGCACCCTCCAATCAAAGCACCGATTGCAGTCTAGTTATTGGCTGTTTCGCTGATACGTCACAAAATCAAAATCGTAGCTATTTTCTGCATCAGCTGCGTAATGATCACGTGACACTTCATGCCACATAGCCGAATCAATAACGGGGAAGAACGTATCGGCATCGATAGTTTCGACACCAATCTCGGTTACAATAATCTGCTCAACCGTATCGAGTGCCAAGTTGTATATCTGCGCACCGCCAAATACATACGCTTCGCGACCAGCCTCGACTGCCGCATAGGCCGCATCAAGCGAATCTACACATAGCACACCCTCTTGTTGGAATGGCCGGTGTGTTATGACGATATTTTGGCGATTCGGGAGTGCTCGCCCAATAGAATCGTAAGTATTTCGCCCCATGATAATTGCGTTGCCTGTCGTAAGTTCACGGACTCGGCGCATATCTGTCTTCATCTTGCCGGCCCATGGCAGCGTATTATGTGTGCCAATTGCACGGTTTTGGTCATAGGCAACAATAATACTTTTCATATCTTTTATCATACTGCAAAGGGACCTGTGCTACAATCGATACAGATTCTAAGAGAGGGAAATAATGGGACACATTCATTCAAACGGCGAATACGATTTTGCTGCTAGCGGCGCTATTGTGCATGACAATAAAGTACTACTGTTACTACATCATAAACTTCATAAATGGCTTATGCCCGGCGGACACGTCGAACTAACAGAGACTCCGCTTGAAGCAGTGTTTCGTGAAGTAGAAGAGGAAACCGGATTAAAACCTGACGACTTAACGCTCATCACTCCATATTCAGACAATTTATCTTTTAACCGAAATCTTGATACGAATATTACCCAGCCTATGCCGTTTGATATCGACATCCACGAAGCGGGTGAAGACGGTCATAAACATATTGATTTTGGCTATATTCTGATTAGTAGTACGCCTAATTTTACTCTAGAAGAAAACGGCGCTACTGACATGCGCTGGTTTACGCTTGAAGAAATTGAGCACCTAGAAAATACACCAGTAGGCGTTCACAGCCGAGCCGAATATGCACTACGCCAAGCGCGGGAAGTGCAGTAATGAGTGTTTATAGCAATACTCAAATTCGTAGCGCAGTAAAAGATGGCACGATTGTCAGCGTACCGTTTATTGACGCAAACGTCTCCGAGGCAAGTCTCGACTTTACCCTAGGACACTATTTCTTTAAACAAGAATACGAAGAAGACGCAAAGGTATACAACCCGTTCGATAAAGGTGATGTTGATCGCTACTTTAAAGGCCCTCTTGAAGCACAGCCGCACAAAGAATGGTGCGATAGAAACGGATACAAGTTATTCGAAAACATCCCCGAAGATCATCCGATTATTGTCTTGCGCCCCGGTGAGCGCATTTTGGCGCACACCCATGAATTTGTCGGTATACGCGCCCATGGCGGCGCCTGCGAAGTAAAATCACGCAGCAGCTGGGGACGCAATGGAGTCGCGGTTTGTTTTGACGCTGGCTGGGTAGACCCGGGCTACATTAACCGCATCACTCTAGAAATCTATAACCTCAACATGCACGAATCAGTCGTCCTACCGGTGGGCGAACGTATCGGTCAATTGATTTTTCACACCACCGGCCCGGTTGACGGCGACTACAGCGATGGCCGTGGCGGTGTAAGCGGTAAGTACCAGCACACCAGCGACCTCGACGAACTGATTCGCACCTGGAAACCCGAAGATATGCTGCCGCGCGCCTACAAAGACAGTCGAAAGGACCCAATCGTTATTCCTGGACTTGCCGAGGGGATGAAGTAGTATGTCAGCCGGCAAATTTATCGTTATCGAAGGTAGCGATGGATCAGGCAAGGGGACGCAGTTCAAGCTAATCGACGAACGGCTACGAGAGCAAGGCCACGACATCGCAACGTACGACTTTCCTCAATACGACCAAGAATCGTCGTACTTTGTCCGTGAATACCTCAACGGTAATTACGGCAGTGCAGACGAACTCGGTGCCTATACGCCGTCGCTCTTTTTTGCACTTGATCGATTTCAGGCGTCGCAGAGTATCAAAAAGGATCTCGAAGCGGGTAAGATCGTTCTTTCGAATCGTTTCATCGGAGCTAATTTAGCACACCAAGGACAAAAAATTACCAATGAAGCTGACCGTACTAAATACTACGACTGGCTATATGATCTAGAGTTTAATATCCTCGGCATTCCCAAACCTGATGTAAACATCGTACTGCTCGTTCCCGCAGTCATAGCACAGAATCTCGTCGACCAAAAAGCCGCTCGCAGTTATACTGATAAAAAACGAGACATTCACGAAGCCGATCTCAATCATCTGACACGGGCCGTTGCCGCCTACGAGAAATTATGCGAACAGTTTCCGGATAGCTTTCAGCCGATCCATGGAACAGTCAACGGCGAATTATTGCCTATTCCAGAGGTCACCGAATTGATTTGGAATAAAATTCAGCAGGCAATCTAATCGGTTTGCTCTTTGTTTTGCTGTTTATCTGGTCCTATAAGTGATGCATCAGCACTATAATAGGTAGACAGTAGTGGAATAACCCAGTCTGGTTTATTTGGTTCATCGATTTGCTCTTGGTTAGTCTGCGTACCACTGCGATAACTGACGTATTTTTCTAAAAATCCATGAAGAGTACGTGTTTCACTATTGTAATCGTACGTTTTTTTCTTGAGCAACATTTTATGTTCATTTGTCATATAATCCAACAGTTCATCTGGCATTTCGGGGGAATGATAATCGACAAGCATTGTATTGCGCAGAACAGTAAGCAGCTGACCATTATAGTGAGATCTAACGACACGCTTGCGTTCTACAGCAGCGCCGTCTTCGTCAAACATTTTAATCTTGTAACGAGGAGCCGATGCTTCGCGCTTCGTTCCAGGGACGGTATCTAGCGAACGACGCACAGGCAGGTCTATAATATTCTGCACATTCCATCGCCCAACGTGTGTGGTTCGTGCAAGTTCTAATGCACCAGAACCAGGGTATTCGTGTAGCATAGCAACCATTTCTGCAGGCTCTGCATCACCCGCAATGACATCGGGATAGTTATCTCTCATTTCGTCGGTAATATTACCTTCGTTATTTCTCCAAGCTTGATTTGCAATAGTAGCCAAGAGTGCCCGCTCTGCCAAATCGCGTCGTACGTCACATGGAATGACCTCAACAGCTTCGTGGGCAGTTTCGAGGGCTATGTCGTACGAGCTACGGCCACGTACGAGAATGTTGCCATTCTTGCTTTGTATCGTGTAAATATCTTTAGTAACTTTAAATGGATCCGAGGCGAGCGGATGGTAATCCGAAAGAGTTGAATGATTTGGTTCACGTTCAGACATGATAATTATAGGATACCACTTTTGTATAATTAAGTCAATTTAATTACAAGAGCGTATTGACATTTGAGCATACGTTCGTTATATTTATAGAGACATTACCAGAGACAGTAGCAGCAAAGAGAGATCAATGCTTAATCGGCTACCGAGGTGAAAACAATCTTTTGTTGACACAGTAAGTCTTTGGTGATGCGATAACCGAAGACTTTTTTGATTAAAAATCGTCTCTGGTTGTCACATTACCGGTACATTAACAACTTGATCGAATGAAAAACAACTAAAGAAAGGATTTTTATGGCTATTTCACGCGATAAAAAGAACGCTTTGGTTGCTGAGATAAGTGATCTGTTGAAAGACTCAAAGATGACCGTTTTTGCACAATATCAGGGACTTACTGTTGCTGATGTGCAAACACTTCGTCGGTCGGCTCGCGAATCAGGTGTCGTTATCCGAGTGGTCAAAAACCGCTTGGTGCGCGTTGCACTTGAAAACAACCCAACCTACAAAGGTATCGACACATCTGCGCTTACTGGACAGCTACTTTACGCTGTTAGTATCGAAGATGAAGTTGCGCCTGCGCAGGTATTGAACGATTTCGCCCGAACCCATCCTGCACTACAATTTGCAGGTGCATTTTCTGGCGAAGGCGCACTTCTAAGTGCTGCTGAAGTTACCGCTCTTGCAGGTCTTCCTAGCAAGAACGAGCTTATCGGACAGGTTGTCGCACAATTGCTTTCACCAGTTCATGACATTACAAATGCATTATCTGGCAATCTTCACGCACTACTTGATGGTGTTGAAGCCAAAGCTAGCGCGTAAGCAGAGGTTCGCCTCTCTACTCGTTCACGGAAGTAACATTCCAAAACTGCTCTATGTTTAAAGTCGGTGCACCGCATCGATGGATAGGGTAGAGCGCAAACCGTTTATTACAATTACGAATATAAAGGAGTCTATCATGGCTGATATTAAAACACTTGCAGAAGAGCTTACAAAGCTAACTGTACTTGAGGTTAACGACCTTAAAACTATCCTTAAGGACGAATACGGCATCGAGCCTGCAGCTGCTGCTGTAGCTGTTGCTGGCCCTGCTGCAGGACCTGCAGTAGAAGAAGACGCAAAGACTGAGTTCACTGTTACGTTGAAAGACGCTGGTGCTCAGAAAGTTGCAGTCATCAAGGCTGTTAAAGAAATCACTGGTCTTGGACTTGGTGAAGCTAAAGCTATCGTTGACGGTGCTCCAGCACCTGTTAAAGAGAAGATTGGCAAAGACGACGCTGAAGCTGCAAAGAAGCAGCTTGAAGAAGCCGGCGCAACTGTTGAACTTAGCTAATTTATAATTAGCACCCTACATTCGATCAATTGTTAATCAATGCAATAAATACCACCCGAAAGGGTGGTATTTATTATATACAAAATATACAACGTTTTATGTCCCACCCCTGATAATGATGTGGATAACATTCTTTTACTCCAGCCGAGAGCTATTGTACAATTAAGCATATGCATAAAACTCCAGCGGGTTTACTATCGTTGAATTACTCATCGTTATTGTCGTTATCGGCACCTTGGCCGCTGTTGTCACCGCCCTAGCACCTACAGGCGAATACCGTATTGCGATCAATATAGTAGGGCATCATACCGACACTACTCCTTAGTGGCAACCTTGGACAGGTGTCAACTAGGGCTATTCTTGACATTATAGCCATCTTTTGGTATATATAGAGGTAATACTACTACAAAAAACAGACAAGGAATTTGCGAGACATGTCTGAATTACCAGAAAAACAAGTCAAAAGGTTAGCCAGCCTCATACAAGAAGCTGAGACAAACCTTGCGGCGGCAAAAGAATTACTAATCAGTATCGTCGGCGATGACGGTACCATCGTCACACCCCGAAACAGCCAGGAAGAAGTAAGTGGCAAGATCGTCGAAGGTGTCTTTGATGGCCAGGTCATGATGGGCCCTGATGGCAAGAACTATCCAGTTCCAGCCAACTACGCCAGCAAGTCAAAGCTTGTCGAAGGCGATATCCTTAAGCTAACGATTGCCGATGACGGCAGCTTCATCTACAAGCAAATCGGTCCAATCGAGCGCAAGCAGATCATCGGTACCCTGACACAGCACGACGGTGCATGGTACGTCGAGGCTAACGGCCACGAATATCGTATCCTCCTGGCGAGTGTCACATACTTCCGCCTCAAGGAAGGCGATCAGGTGACTATCATCATTCCCGAGGATAACCCTGAAGCAACCTGGGCAGCAGTCGAAGCCTCACTCTAGGAATAGCTGACTACAATTTACAAAAACTGTGTCGTAGTAGGCACAGTTTTTGTTTCTCGTGCGAAAGTTGTCGCATCATGCCTATTATCGCAATGATATTGTTGCAATGATATTTTTATGTCATAATATTCATAGCCCCTAAGGCTTGGCCATCAATCAAAGGAGCAGTATGAACACGTACAGCCCTGGAGTCGTCGCTGACGTCACCCGACAGGTTTGGAATGACATACCCGAAGACGACAGGACCATCCTACGCCTTCATGGAATCGATAAGCTGCGACTACTCGAGCTGGTAACCCGTGATGAACTCGGTGAGATGAATATCGATATCGAGACCATTCACTGGGCAGAGCACAGTGGGCTCATCCGCGAACGAGCCGATGACATAGCAATCCGTGTCAGAAAAGTACTACAGTACGAACTGTCCGATCAATTGCCTGTCGAGTTCATTGCCGGCAAGAAGCGGTCAGAATGGTCGCACGAGGAGAGGATCACGTTTTCTTCCCTCGAAGGACTGTCCGCCGAGCAAGCCCTCGTCTACATCCAGACCAACCACGTACAGTGCTCCACGTTCGGGCTTCGCAGTCTGGAAAATTACACCATACTGTGACTCAGAACGACTGATGACCATAGTCCCACCGCGCCTTTAGAGCGGTGGGACATGTCATATCCTGACATATCAAACCCAGGGACAGCCCGAATCTAAATCACAACGAAAACCCCGTCAAAACAGCGTACAATAGGTAGTAACATGGCCAGAGCACTCTATCGTAAACACCGTAGCAAATCCCTCGATGAGGTAGTGGGGCAAAAACACATTACCGAGGTGCTTTCAAGAGCGCTCAAACAAGGAAAAATCGCCCATGCGTATCTACTGACCGGCCCTCGAGGCGTTGGCAAGACATCAATCGCACGTATACTTGCCCATGAGATCAATCAGCTGCCGTACGAGGACGAGACAAGTCATCTGGATATCATCGAAATCGATGCCGCCAGCAACAATGGTGTCGATGATGTTCGTGACCTGCGCGAAAAAGTACAGCTCGCACCCGTCTCTGCAAAAAAGAAAGTATACATCATCGACGAGGTGCACATGCTTTCAAAAGCAGCTTTCAATGCTCTTCTAAAAACACTAGAAGAGCCACCCGAACATGTCGTCTTTATCCTGGCTACAACCAACATTGAAAAACTGCCAGATACGATTATCAGCCGCACCCAGCGCTTTGGCTTTCGCTCGATCACAATCGAAGATGCCATCTCACACCTCAGGGACATCGCCACAAAAGAGCATATAACCATTGACGATGAATCGTTGCGCATCATCGCAGAACGTGGCAAGGGTAGCTTCCGCGACAGTATCAGCCTGCTTGATCAGTTATCGAGTCTCGCCGACAACAAGGCGGGTATTACAAAAAGTCTCGTCGAGCAAACGCTGGGACTTGCGCCACACGAGATTATTGATCGTATACTAACCGCTATCAAAGCTAGCGACAGTCAGGCAATCATCAAAGCTTACACCGACAGCGAGAAAAGCGGCATCGAGCCGGCCGTCCTGATTGACCAGCTGCTTTCTGTCACAAAACAGAACATTGTGACCGATACACAGCTACTACCCCTACTGGATGGCCTGCTTGAAGCATCCGAATCCTCAAAGCCAGCTATCAAATTGCTGACCGTCCTGCTGGGTGCCGTCGCTCCAAAGCATAAACAAGCCGCTGCCGCACTTGCCGTGCCAGCGCCCGTCATCAGTGCGCCGGTTCGACAATTAGCACAGCCGAAACCAGCAGTAGCACCGTCCAATAGTCGACCTCAGGATCCGTCAGTAAAGCCCATTGTCGCCGACTCAGAGCCAGACATTCCAATGCCACCACGAGTCGCCGCCGAGGCCCACCCAGAGAATTTCAGCTGGGAGACACTGCTCGAACACGTCAAAGCAAACTATGTCGCACTATACAGTGTTCTGTCAAAATGTAGCTACGAACTGGACGGCGAAACGCTGACGTTATATACTGTTCGAAAGTTCAATAAAACAAAGCTCGACGATGTAAAGTACCGCACAATACTTGCCGAGTGTCTCATACTAACAGGAGCCGGGGACCTGGTAATCGAAACGATTCCAACCCCGCCGCCACCAAAAGACGAAGCAGCGGCCGCCGTAGCCGCACTAATGGGCGGAGGAGAAGAAGTCAGTGTCGAAGGATAATAAACGAGATTACAAACGGGACAAGGAACGTGATTTTCCTGCAGGCAAAATTCCGCCCCAAAACATCGACGCCGAAATGAGCCTGATCGGTGCTATTCTGATTGACGAAGAACGCCTGGCTGATGTCACGGAAGTCGTCAAAGAGAAAGATTTCTACGACAAGCGGCACGCCGCGATTTACGGTGCGATGGTGCGTCTATTTGAACGCCATAGACCTGTCGATCTGTTAACTCTTACAGATGAACTTCAGAAGAAGGACGAGCTGACCGCCATTGGCGGCACGACATACCTCTCGGAACTCACTAATTACGTCCCGACTGCAGCCCACGCCGAGGCATACGCCGAGATGGTATCACAAAAAGCCATCCGACGTCGCCTGATCCGGGCCAGCTCTGAAATCTCTGAGCTTGGCTTTGACGAAGAGCAGGACGTACAGGAACTACTTAGCCGTGCAGAGCAGGAGCTTTTTGCGGTGAGCGACCAGTCACTCAAACAAGACCTTACCAGCATCGAATCTATCCTGACCGACAGCTTTGATCGCATGGAAGAGCTACACCGCAACAAAGGTGCGCTCCGTGGTATCAAGACAGGGTACCGTGACCTCGACAATATGACAGCTGGCTTGCAGCGCTCTGATCTTATTATTCTGGCCGCCCGTCCAGCGATGGGTAAGACGACACTAGTGACGAACCTGGCTTATAACGTCGCGACCGTTAACAAACAGTCTGTTTTGTTCTTTAGCCTCGAGATGAGCAAAGAGCAGCTGGTCGACCGTATGCTCGCCGACGCATCGGGAGTTGATTCATGGAATATTCGCACCGGCAATCTTAGTGACGATGATTTTGCTAAATTGTCCGAAGCCATGGGTGAAATGGCCGAAGCGCCAATCTTTATCGACGACAAGCCAGGCCTATCTGTCCTGGAAATGCGCACCAAAGCACGTCGTGCAGCTCACGATGCTCCACTGGGACTTATTATCGTTGACTACCTGCAGCTTATGCAGGGTAGTGGCAAGTCAGACGGTAACCGCGTCCAAGAGGTCAGCGAGATATCCCGTGGACTCAAGCTGATTGCCCGCGAGATGAACGTCCCTGTTATTGCGCTTTCGCAGCTGTCACGTTCCGTCGAAAACCGTCAGCCGCAAATCCCACAGCTTTCCGACCTGCGTGAATCAGGATCAATCGAGCAGGACGCCGACATCGTTATGTTCATTTACCGCGAAGCCTACTATAACCCCGAGACCGAACGCGAAAACGTCACCGATCTGATCATCGCTAAACACCGTAACGGTCCTGTCGGCAAAGTCGAACTATACTTCCACCCTGAACGACTCCGCTTTATGTCACTCGATAAACATCATGAATAATCCGAGCAGTTAGGACGTACCCACAAAAGGCGTGGTATACTAATACAAACATGGGCAAGACACTCATTACTGATTTTTTCATCTATAAATGGCGTTACGTTATCGGCTATACTTTGGTCGTCATTGCCTTTATTGGGCTCCTGCTTTTTGCCGGACTGTATGTTCCCGGTGGACTCTCGCAAGAGGAAATTAATACCGTAGCAAACTCAACGAATCTGTCGCTCAGCGACCCCTCAACTCTAGCCGTAGCGAGCGCACCATTCTACATTATCCAGAAATTCATTCTTGAGTTCTTTGGCGTGACGAACTTTAGCGTCAAGATACTATCGCTAGTTTGTGCATTTATCGCCGGTGCCGGAGCGGTTCTGCTACTACGCCAATGGTATCGTCCGAACATTGCCGTACTAGCGTCAATCATCATGATCACTACCGGACAGTTCCTGTTCGTTGCCCAGTCTGGCACGGCGAGTATTTTGTTTATCCTGTGGCCGGTCTGGCTGCTGCTCGCGGCGACCATGATTACCAGATCGACGAGTCATAAACGATTCTGGAAGATCCTGTTCTTTGTCCTGATGCCCCTGAGCCTGTACACACCGCTGAGTATATACCTTGTCCTGGCTATCATTAGTGCTGCTATTTTACATCCGCATGTGCGGCATGTCCTGCGACGCATGTCGCGTGCGCATCTGGCGGGATTTGTACTTATTAGCCTCGTGCTCGCTGCACCACTTGGGTATCTTATTGTGCAGCGTCCAGAGCTTGCCGGTGAACTGCTTGGTATCCCCGAGACCCTGCCGCCCGCAATAATAGCGAACCTCACACAACTCGCTCAGCAGTACTTTAATTTTATCAGTCCGCAAAGCGGCACATTGATGACGCCAGTGCTTGGTCTAGGATCAATTGCACTAATCGTCATTGGCGCCTGGCAACTGTTCAAAACCCGTTATACCGCGCGTAGTTACACGATGACGGCATGGGTGATCCTGCTCATTCCTGTGCTTGTTATCAGTCCGCAGCACACGACGGTTACATTTGTACCGTTCCTACTGCTCGCTGCGAGCGGCCTGAATTATCTACTCCGTTCGTGGTACGGTATGTTTCCACTTAATCCGTACGCACGGGTCGCTGGACTACTGCCACTCGTCATACTCGTAAGCGGTCTGGTCATTTCGGGTATCGACCGATATATCTACGGCTATCATTACGACCCAAAGACAGCAACCAGCTTTAGTCGCGACCTGACGTTGCTTAATTATGATGTACGCCGTGGCAATCCGACCACACTCTACGTCACTGCCGACGAGCAGAAGTTTTACAACGCCGTATCTGAATACAATAACGGTGCCGCGCTCACTGTCACAACCGACGTACCCGTCACGGGCAACTTTACCGCCACTCACGATGCACACAAGCGTCTCGACGCGTCCCACACCATTGACCGCATCGTCACTACCGGATATGTTGAAAATTCGGATCGATTCTACGTTTATAAAAAAGCAAACGATTAAAGTCGTCGGTAAATATCAGTCTCGACAGGGGCGGATAGTGGTATAATAGATATATTGTAATTGGAGAGGAACACAGTTATGGCTTTTGACCAAATGAAAATGATCAATGAACTGCGCAAAGCGCAAAAAGACCTTAAGAAGCAAAAGGTAGTTGTTGCTGCCGGTGGCGAAGATGATGACCCACAGGTAGAAATCACTATCAACGGCGAACTAAAGGTAGAGAAAGTAACTATCAACCCTGAGTATGTCGACTTAGAGGACATCGAAGACCTCGAGCACAACCTCGAGATTGCGATTCGTGACGGCATGCAAAAAGCCCAGGAAATTGCCGCAGAGAAAATGAAGCCCCTCATGGGTGGCCTCGGCAATCTAGGCCTTTAGGGACTTTCGTGGCCCAGCTGCTGCCATCAGCATTACTTGATGCAATCGAAGAACTTGGCCGTTTGCCAGGCGTAGGAGCGCGTACCGCCGAACGGTACGCGTACTATTTGCTACGGTCACAACCGTCAACCGCTGAAAAATTAGCGGCGAGTTTAACCCGTCTGCATAGTGGTGTCAAACAATGCCCGGTGACATTTGCATTAATCGACGCCGACCAAAAAGTGTCACCGCTTTACGACGATACATCGCGCGACAAAACGACCATTGCTGTCGTCGAAGAACCACTTGATATCATCGCACTGGAACGCACAGGGCAGTACCATGGAACCTACCATGTGCTCGGGGGAGCGATCAGCCCGATTGACGGCATAGGTCCGGAGCAGCTCCATATCCCAGAGCTTACAAAGCGTATCGCAGATGATGATGTCCAGGAGCTTATCATTGCCACTAACGCTAGTGTTGAAGGCGAATCGACGGCACTGTTCCTGCAGCGCCACATCCAGGATGCCGGCATTACCGTCAAGATGAGCCGTCTGGCCCGAGGTATACCAGTCGGCGTCGACCTGGAATATGCCGATCAGATCACACTGTCGCATGCACTAGAAGGCCGTCGAATCCTCTAGAAAAAGAAAAAGACCTTTGGTAACCAAAGGTCTTGTGCGATTCTGGAGCGCAATGCTCGACAAAATCTGTCCGCCGAGGCGGGGGAGAGAGCATGAGAGCTCAACCTCAACCCCGCCTCTAGGCGGCATTTTGCTGGTCATAGGTTACACCTACGAGTATGACGGGAGCAAAACCCGGCTCAGTATGCGTCTTGAGCTAGACGTAAATCGCTAGTCATCGACGTACAGACTCCGCTCGCCTTCGACAACATGCCTCTTCTGAAGCTTGGACAGGTAGTAGAGTCCGTAGAAATAGAACAATACAGCCGTGAGTGCGGTGAATGCGTAAAATCTAACGAATCCCACTACGAACGCAGCCGGAGGACTGTTGGTGATTTCCAGATAACCAATCCAGAGGGCTGACGCAATAATTACGTAAGCAAGTGCCGAGAGCCTGAGCGCCAACTCAGCGAGGTCAAATATTGCCTCGCGACCACGATTCGACATGATTCTCCTATCATTACTGTGAAGAACAGACGAGTCACACGGGATTGTATGACTATGTTCGCATTATACTATATCTTGATTATTTTGTCAATATGTATTATGTTTGCCACCTCTGTTACAATGAGGATAATGTACGATACAGCAACCAACCTTATTAGCGACGCAGCAAAAATTATTATCATCCAGGCAGAGAACCCCGACGGCGATAGCCTAGGGAGCAGCCTGGCGCTCGAGGAAATCCTGTCCGACCTCGGCAAAGAGGTGGTACTGTATTGCCCGGTCGAGATCCCGAAGTACATGCGCTATATCCAGGGCTGGGACAGGGTTGTTAGCGATTTTGATACCAAGGCCGATTTAGCCATTATTGTCGACACAGCAGCGGATGTCCTTATTACCAAGGTACTTGAAACACCTGGCGTGCGTCACTTCCTGGAATCACACCCGGTACTGGTTATCGATCACCATACGACTGAATCAAATCTGTCATTCGACCATACGATGCTGTCTGACGATGCCGTCGCAACTAGCGAGGTGCTCTACGGACTTGCGACAGCAAATAATTGGACCATCAACGCCCAGGCTGCCGAAAACATGCTGGTCGCCATTATGAGCGACAGCCTGGGACTCACCACACAAAACGTCACGCCACAAACATTCTTTGTTGCAGGCAAGCTGGTTGAGTATGGCGCGAGTAACTCCGTCATCGAAGAGCGTCGTCGCGAGTTCATGAAGAAATCACCTGAAATCCTCGCCTACAAGGGCCAGCTGATTAGTCGCATTGAATATTTCCTTGACGGCAAACTCGCCATCGTGCACATTCCATGGGAGGATATCCAGGCCTACAGCGACCAGTACAACCCAAGTGTGCTGGTGCTCGACGAGATGCGCCTGGTCGAAGGTGTCGCGATCGGTGTCGCAATCAAGACATACCCAGACGGCAAAATTACCGGCAAACTACGCGGCAACCTGCCAATCGCCGAAACGGTCGCCGGCTATTTTGGCGGCGGGGGACACAAA
>JAZQPT010000014.1:0-1604 GCA_045628725.1 Saccharimonadales bacterium (SeqCode) | reverse complement strand
GCAAGGCTGATGGTCTAGCTCTCGCGAGGCTCCCTTGTGGGCATATCTCATAATCCGGCAACCGTAAACCGCGAGGCTACATCTGTGGGTGCAAATCGCACGGTTTAAGCACCGTTATAAAATGAATAAACCGTTTCAAAGCGGTCGAAATCCAATTGTAGATTGTAAAACGGTCCCGTTACCTTCGAGCTACCGCTGAGCTTCGAAACATTGTAATCCCACCGTTGGTTTGAGAGCACTGTGTTGATACAAACCTTCGGTTGCGCTGCTTGCGACTGTAATCCCACCGCACTTTTGTCCACCAGAGGCAGAGTAAGCTACGCGAGTGGCCAAAAGTGCTTATGTAATCAGCTGTACGAGGACGCGACTTAAGCAAAACTTTGCGCTCCAATTCTCCTTCGACCTTCCACACCACAGAGCGTTGGAAAAAGTAAGTAAATGGTAGGTGACATTTCTCTCTGTCTCGTTCATGTTTCCTTTTTGTTATTCTTTCTTTCATTTCTCGCTTCTAACACTTATATAGTTTAAATAGTAGTACATAGCATTCAATCGATGAGATAGACAGATTACCATACTGGAGTAAAACGATCTCAAATCAAGAGATTAACGTGATTTATCATTCTTACTGCGTTAAAATGACCTCAAAATTGCCTCGCTATGCTTTCTTTTTCAATTCCGTATTGGTCAAAACGTTGTAATATTACTGTGGCAAGGTGGCCCGATGGTGGAAAGAGGCAACGGTGGGATGCAACACGCGCTTAAAAAGGGGTCTTTATACGGGGTGCACGTTTACACCGTTCTTTTGCAACCGATTGTCATCCCACAGCGCTTCTACGGTTGACAGATTGAGAGATTCGCCCGCAAGGTCGCCTTGCCTAAAATAGCCATCAAGGTGTTTGCATCTAATTTCATGATATTCTCCATCAAAAGTTCAGAATATAATCAATAAAGATTCAGCTTCATTGCGTTTATTGAGGACCCCACTAGAGGTTAAAGCCACATCGAACTCAAACTCGGCGAACTCAAGTTCAGATCACCTTCTACAAACGGAGTCTAGGTCAGGACATTCACATCACAGCACTACTCGTTGTGCACAGCCTTCGAAAGCCACTGTTTCTATACAAGACTCAAGACTGACTAAGTATTCTCCTCTTAAAGGCAGCTTGTCTCTATATCAGTCCCGACAAGCAAATCTTCAGCCTTCTGCCATAACGTCCCGTCCAAACCCGCACCTCAACATCAGGTCCAAAAAGTCTTACAAAAAGGTCCATTTTCAAGAAGCGAGTGCCTATTTTACTACGCCTTCTCTCAGAATGGCCAAACGCTCACGCGAAGACCTCAAACTGGAGGATCAAGACTACGACTCCGACACATCCATCAACACAGTCGACACCAGCGCATCCCTAACCTTCGCACCCAAATCCAAAAGATTCGACGCAGATGAGGACGACAACTTTGGCTATGTCGTAATCCGCTGTTCTCTCCCCGGCCATCACCAGAATCTGCCGTTCCATTCTTTAGAGTCCTATGAGACGCATTATGTGAGAATGCACATCAACCGTTGCGCAGAATGCCGCGCCGTCTTACCATCTTCTCACATGCTT
>JAZQPT010000013.1:0-22340 GCA_045628725.1 Saccharimonadales bacterium (SeqCode) | reverse complement strand
TATGGTCGGGGTGAAAGGACTCAAACCTTCGACCTCTCGGTCCCAAACCGAGCGCGCTATCAACTGCGCCACACCCCGATAGATGTGCATTGATAGATTATATCCTATACCGAACAGAATATCCAGTGGTATTTATCAGGGTTGTTCGCTATAGTTAAGATAGTAATATGGATAAAACGCTTCACAACGCGGCGGCGACTATGCGGCGGCGCACGATACAGGCACGACAGAGTGAAAAAATTCGCTTTGGGCTTGTTGGATTTGTAAATACTGCAGTGGACTTTATCGTTCTGAATATTCTGGTTGGATTGTTTGGAATTGCACTTGTGCCGGCAAACATCGTATCAACAACAGTAGCGATGTTGACAAGTTTTGGGCTAAACAAAAGAGTTGTGTTCAAACGCAGTGATGGCAGCATACTGCGTCAATTTATACTGTTTTTTGCCGTGACGTTGTCAGCTATATGGATAGTGCAAAGCGGCGTGATGTTCGTTGCGTATCAGCTACTACAAAGCTATACAGGATGGAATGAGACAATACTGCTCAATATAGCAAAATTATTCGGTATTAGCGCAGGGCTGGTGTGGAATTATATTTGGTATAGTCGTGTTGTGTTTCGTGCAACGACTGGATTAAAGAAAGGATAGGATAACATATGTTTGGTTTATTTAAAAAGCAACAATCGTTCTGGCCGTCACTACATTTACGTGACTGGGGTGTTCTGGCTGCAGGCGTCGCTGTATTTACTGCGCTATCGGTGAGTACATTGACTAAGTTTTCGATTTGGTTCGACGAGGCGTTCGGATCGTATCTGATTCGATTCGATATATTTAACATGACTCGCTACACTGCGTTTGATGTTCATCCACCATTCTATTATTGGCTATTAAAAATCTGGTCAATTCCGTTTGGTAATACCGAGGCCGGGGTGCGGTCGATGAGCGTATTCTTTGGTGTTGTCACCATCGTCCTTGCTTTTATGCTGGTCGTAAAGCTGTTTGGACGACGTGCAGCCTATGTATCACTGATATTTCTTGTATTGTCACCGCTATTCATCCGCTACAGCCAAGAAGCGCGCATGTACACGCTACTGACGGCGATTATTATCGCTGCCACGTATGTACTGGTGTATGCTCAGCAGGCAAAGAAACGCTGGCCGTGGATTGTGTACGGTGTATTGTTGGCGGTGGGTATGTTGACGCAGTATTTTGCAGCACTGGCATGGTTGGCACATTGGGCGTGGCGCGCGGTCACGATTAAATTAGACGGCGGCGAATTTAAAAAGCAGTTCTTTACAAAAAACTGGATACTTGCTCATGCAGTAGCGATTGGTGTCTTTTTGCCATGGCTACCGTGGCTAATACGGCAATTTGCGGATGTTCAGGGGAACGGTTTTTGGATATCGCCCGTTACATCAGCAACGGTTCCAGATTTTCTAACAAACTTCCTGTTATTTAGTGACCATAACGGGACGAAATCATGGCTAGCGGTAGGATTTTTCGCATTCATCGTCATGACGGTGTTCATGGTCGTAAAACTAACGACACAGCTAAAAGGTTCGCAAAGAAGCAACTATCTATTGCTTGTATCGATGGTTGTCGTTCCGATTGTTATCTTGATCGCTATGTCGATGCCGCCGCTGCGACCGGCGTTCATTGACCGCTATCTAATGGCGACAATTGTGTTTCTTCCAATGCTTATTGGTGTCAGTATTGTGCTTCTCGATAAAACGGTGAATCGAAAGATTCTCATCGCGTTCGGAGCGGTTGTTGTCGCAATGTTTGCTGTCGGTATATATAACCAGGCGCAACTAGGCAACTATAATAAATCAACAAAGCAGTCGAATAACGTTCGTCAGTTGGTTGATAAAGTCCGTCAGACAGACAATGCAAATAACGTACCAATTCTGGCAAGTAATCCATGGATTTTCTATGAAGCAATCGTATATTCTAAAGCTAATTCACCAGTGTATTTTGCCGACGAAACGACCAAATACGAATTTGGATCACTGCGAATGCTAAAAGAAAACGACGACTATAAGATTAAAAATCTGGATGAATTTGCACGCGATCATCCAACATTCTGGGTGATATCGAGTAGTCGCGATGGTACTGTTAATCAAATACGCTCAAATTGGACTGTTCACGAAAAGATTACGATTAACGACGATGTGTCGGCAAAGCCGCTATTTCATGCCGTTCGTGTTAGCGCGGAATAATATTCATCAAGAACTTCGTGCGTACTGCAAGATAAATCAGTCCGATAGTCGCAACGGTAATAACAAAATTTTGCAGTATTGATCCTGTCTGGATATAGATATGAACAAAGAACACGATGACGGCGTGCAGCGTATAGACGTAGAGTGAATTTGTTCCAAACGGTACTAACAGCCAGCCTGCATATTTGAGGATAGGCTTTTCGAAGCGCCGTATAACAAGGAACGATGCCCAGAACCATAGCATAAATAGTAAGAAACGTACGACTGGCAATTGTTCTTTGTGGAACTGATCTGTACGCAGCGACCATGCGTCAAAACTAAGCTGGCGTGTCCATTCGGTACTGACGAAATCCTGCGCATAGACTGCGAATATGTTCCATGCCATTAGTACGACAGCCGTTATGATGACAGGAGGAACGACGTAGCGTTGAAGCGTCTTTTTGTGGCTGTCGCACCACTCAGATATATTAGGCCAATGAAATCCGATAACGAGGCCCGTAAAGAACAATGTCTGCCACGGAATAGGCTGGAGGAGCTCGACCGTTTGCCAGTCGAGTGTGCGAAAATCAAGTGGAAATAGCAACCAAATCAGGTAGCTAATGGCGAGTACAATGTACCATTTACCTTTACGTAGTAGCCAAAATGCAATCGGACTAAGTGCAATAAATACTGCATAAAATCGCAAATAGTCCGCCCAGCCGTAGATATATTGCAATGACACAGTTTGCCAGATCAGCTGCAATAGTGACTGCCCCTCCATGACGCCGAATTTAACATTCGGGTTGCCTGTGTAGATGTACCAGGCGATGAGAGTGAAGCTGATGACCAAAATGATATGCGTTAAATAGAGGGTCCATGCGCGCTGTAATACAAGTTTGGTTACTTCCTTGAACGGTCTGTCGATGAGTTTTGCTCCGCGAACAATCCCCAGCACAACCCCAGAAAGTAAAAAGAATCCTTCGGCAGTCGTAACGAGTAGATAGCCGCGCATCCCCCACCAGTCGAGTAAATTTGGAAATAGGGCAAGATGATTAATGATAATCGCAATCAAAAAGAACCCGCGCATGATATCAAACGTAACGATGCGGGGGATCTTTTTGGGCATAGACATACGTTCTATTATACAGCTTTGCCTGAATAAGTGCTGACGAGGTATAATAAATTCATGGCAATGAAACAAACTCCTTATCCCGCTCCACAATTTACACTTCCAGACGCAGACGGCAACCTCCACATGCTTGCAAACTATGCTGGCAAATGGGTAGTTCTGTATTTCTACCCAAAGGATGATACTCCTGGCTGTACGACAGAGGCATGTGCAATGCGCGACGCGCGTGATGAATTGACAGATCTTGGTGCGGAAGTGATTGGTATTAGTAAAGATGATGCCGAAAGTCACGAGAAATTTAAAACAAAATATAATCTCAACTTTTTATTATTGTCAGACAAAGACGGTGTGACGATTGATACGTACGGTGCATGGGGTTCTAAACAGTTTGGGCGCGAAGGAATTTTGCGTCGAACATATATCATCGATCCTGACGGTATCGTACAAAAAGTATATGGCCGCGTGACGCCAGTAGGTCACGGCGATCAAGTAATTGAAGAGTTGAAGAAACTACAGACTAAAGGCGCGTAAGTGGACGAGCGCTCATTATTTAGAGTTTCCTGCAAGGCGGCACTCTACGATCCAACAGGGGAGAAAGTTCTCTTAAGCCAGTATGCTTCTGGGTTTTATGGATTGCCTGGTGGCCATATCGATGCAGGGGAGATGCCGGACGAGGCTGTGCACCGAGAACTTTTTGAGGAGCTTGGAATAAAAGACGTAAAGCTTGTGCACCGTGATTTTTGGATGCACCAAAATGGCAAGGTCGTACTTGGCTTTACTGGAGCGATTGATGCGTCGCGAGAAATTCACATTCAGGAAGAGGAGTTAATTGCGGCAGTATGGGCTCCTGTCGCTGACATACGGTCTGGAAAAATTGACGTGCGCTCCTATTCTCAATTTATTTGTGATTTCCAACCGCGGTAATTTAGCGTGGACGCTTGAGTGCATGTTCGCGCGCTAATTTGGCGAAGCGATCGTCGACAATTGTCGGGGTGAATTCACCGAACTTTTTAATGACAGCTTTTTCGATTAAAAAGTCAGCAATGGCAGGGTTTTTAGGCAGTAGCGAACCATGGAGGTAGCTTGCTAACACGTTTTTATAACGAGCGCCTTCGGTATCATCATGGCCGTTATTTCCGGCACCCTTTATGACCGTTCCAAGTGGTTCAACTCCGCGTCCTAAAAAGGTTTGGCCGCTGTGGTTTTCATACCCAATAATATCTCCAAAGGTTTTCGACTGTGTCGTGATATTGCCGATGAGTCGCTCAGGGCCGGCGTGCGTTTCGATGTCGAGCAGACCGATACCCTTAATGACATGCCCGTCTTGGGTTTTAAAGAATTTACCGAATAGTTGATAGAGCCCACAGATGAGAAGTATTGGTGTTTCGTTTTCTGCGAGTGCCTTTAATCGGTCTGCAATCAAGAGCAGGTCGGCTTGTATTTTGTCTTGGCCGCTGTCTTGGCCGCCGCCGCCAATAATAATATCTATGTCGTCGGGGAATATGTCACCAGGATTGTACGATAATAATTCCGGAGTGTAGCCATGCCACTTTGTGCGCTGAACGAGAACGAGCGTATTGCCACTGTCGCCATATATATTCATATCGCGCGGGTATAGTTGAAGGATACGTATTGTTTTGTCGTTCATGATACTACCTCGACATCAGTAATTTTTGATAATTCACGGCGCAGCGCTAACATTGCCGTATAGGTACAGTATATTCGTTTTGGCATGCCAGAGTTCGAACTGATAAAATGGCGCAGCGCACGTATTGGGCTAGTGTCGATGTGTGAAACCGCAACTTCGTCGTACTGCATACGAAGCGCCATATCATAGGCGCGCGTGCCGGTAATCTCGGCAACACCGTTTGCGCGCAGACTATCAAAATCTACATCCCATAGCCAACTCATGTCGCGTCCATCCGCGTAGTTGTCGTTAATGGCAATCATTGTTGCGCAGCCGGTGGGCGAGAACGACTCAAGTCCTAGGCGAAACCCACTCGGGTTTTTAACAAGGACAAGTTCGAGAGGTAATCCATCTACTATGACTGTTTCGCCGCGACCAAATGCGGGGGTGATCTGCGCCAATGAATCGATGAGTTTTGTTTGATCGGTGTCGTCCGCTAAGATTATTCGAGTGAGCGCCAGTGCGGCAGCTGAGTTATATATATTGTAAATACCTTGGAGTTTTAGCGGGGTTTCTACCGACTGATTATCAATCATAAAAGTGGCGTTGGTGCCCTGGAATGATGTCAAGCTAACATCTGCGTCTGGCAAGTCTTCGCTGTGAAGTTCGCCCCCATGCATTGCGTCGTCGTTTGGAAATTTATGCCGTAGATCGTCGGCCAGTCCAAAATAGTGAATGTTCTGATGTGATAATTTTGTTGCAATAGCCTGAACGCGAGGATCTTCACGGTTTAATACGACGCTGTCAGTCGTAGCCACGGCAATCTTCTCGAGCATCTTGGCCGTTGCGTCGATTTCACCGAATCGATCAAGTTGATCACGCATGACGTTTAATAGCAGGCTGTATTTAGGAGGAACTTGATTTACGAAATGCACCGCGTGGGCTTCATCAAGTTCCAATACGGCAATATCGGCAGGCAACGTACCGTCACGCTCTACTTCACCGAGAAGTGCCGCAGCAACACCGCGGACAAAATTACTGCCCGTGCGGTTAGTGAATACACGCAGTCCTTGGCCTTCCAGAAGCTCTACGACCATCTTTGTTGTAGTGGTTTTGCCGTTCGTTCCGCTAATCAGTACTACGCCTTTAGGAAGCTGTGCGAGCGTGTCTTTGACAAAAGACGGGTCGATTCGTTCGACAAAAAGTCCCGGCAGAGCAGAGCCACCACCTCGTAGACGGGCAATATAACGAATGGTCTTTCCTAGTAAGACGGTGTATGGTTTTGACATATATACCCCTATTATACCGTACTTATTGATGTTACAATGTAGTTATGCTTTTTGTCAGTCTTATTCGGTGGTGGTATAGCGACGGGTGGCTTCAACGTGCTCGGGGGATTGGCGTAAAACTTGACGGTGTCATCGATTATTTCTCAATTGATTTGCTTATTAAAACGTTGTTTCAGCCTTTTCGACAGGACAGCGTTGGTAGCGTCGACGGCTCACTTGATATGAAACTTCGCGCATTTGCCGACCGAATGATTTCACGTCTACTAGGGGCGTTTATACGATCGTTCATTCTTTTATTTGGTCTTATTGCGATTGCTGGGTATTCAATCTTTGCCTTTGCCGTACTGCTAACGTGGGCAGTTATTCCGCTTGCACCCGTCGTCGGTGTTATATTAGCGGCAGTTGGGGTGACGTTTTAATGGATACGCAGGTTGTATTCAACGCATCGAGCGAACGCGCAGTAAAGGCACGCCTAGGCAAGAGAATTTCTCGCCCACTTGCGTTTAGTTTAGTTGGACTGGCCATCCTGCTGACTGCTGGTGGCATCGCCTGTATTGTTATTGATATGTCAATTGGCTGGGCTTTGATTGGGGCCGCTGCGATACCCTATGTCATGTATGAATGGTGGCGCCGTGAACTGACAAATGTACCTATTCGTGATGGACTAAATATCGACGACATACTTGCGTCCAATATCCTCTCTCAACTTGCCGAGCAGCCAACACCGATACAAATTGCATCGGCTGTCGGACAGGTAAACGGGGGAATGTTTTTTGCGCTGCGATTTGGCATAACACCAGATTTTTTGCTAAATATCTCTGGTGATGACAGCAGTCAAACAGGGCAGTTGTGGACGCACGCGTTAGAAGTTAAAGACGCGACGGGGAGCGATCAAATCACGGGTGCGGTGTTAGCAGTAGCAATCGTCAGAAACTTTGCTAATTATGAATCACTTCTTGCTCATATGAACCTAGAAATGAACGATCTTTACAATGGAGTCCGCTGGTACAACCATTTACAGCAACTTGTAGCAAATTCCAAGCAACCACGACGAACGGGCGGTGTTGCCAGGGATTTCTCGTTTGGTTACACACCACTTCTAAAGAGGTTTGGGCAAAATTTGAGCTTGCAGGGTGCTGGATTTCACGTTGAATTAGACGCTCATCAGTCTGCGCTCGACCAACTAATCGATACGTTCGGAAGTGGCGGTCGTCAAAATGCCGTTCTTGTTGGTCAAGCAGGTGTCGGTAAAACAACCATTGTTCATGCATTCGCAGAACGGATTCTTGATGCAAAAGCCAAGATCCCAGAAAGCTTGCGATTTCGACAAGTGTACATTCTCGATTCAGCATCGCTCATCGCGGCAGCGCCAGGCCGAGGTGAATTAGAGGGTCTTATTATGCAAGTACTCGGCGAAGCGTATAGTGCAAAAAATATCATCATATGTTTGGATAATGCGCAGTTGTTTTTTGAAGAGGGTATTGGGTCTATCGATTTAACCAATGTGCTTCTTCCCATTCTTGAGGCGGGTAATTTACGCGTTATTTTGGCGATGGACGAACAACGCTATTTGCAAATCGGTCAGCGTAATCCATCGCTTATTAATGCCCTTAATCGCATCACGATTAATCCTGCAACTCGCGAAGAGACAATAGCGGTCATGCAGGACCAACTAATCGTGACAGAGTTCCACCGGAATGTTAGCTATATGTATCAGTCGCTCGCAGAGGCTTACCGACTAAGTGAACGGTATGTGCACGATTTGGCGATGCCGGGTAGAGCGATAAAACTACTTGAGAGCGCAGCTGGGTATGGCTCTAGCGGTATCATTACGGCAAATTCGGTGCAAGCGGCGATCGAACAGACGATGGACATCAAAGTAGGCGTGGCAAGTGGTGAGGACGAGCGTGAGAAATTGTTAAATCTAGAGGATCTTATCCATAAACGGATGATTAATCAGACACGCGCGGTTCAGGTCGTCAGTGACGCGCTTCGTAGAGCCCGTGCAGGCGTACGTAACGAAAACCGGCCTATTGGGACGTTCCTGTTCCTGGGGCCAACAGGTGTCGGTAAGACAGAGCTTGCAAAGGCATTGGCTGATGTTTATTTTGGCGGTGAGAGTCGTATTGTACGGCTCGATCTGAACGAATACGTACGCCCAGAGGATGTGTCGCGGTTAATTGCTGACGGGGCAGACGATCCAACAAGTTTGACGGCACAAGTTATGAAACAGCCGTTTAGTGTTGTGTTGCTAGATGAGGTAGAGAAAGCACATCCGCAAGTGCTGACAACGCTGTTGCAGCTACTAGACGAAGGAATCTTGCGGGACATTAAAAACCGTGAAGTAAGTTTTCGTGATGCGATTGTGATTGCTACTAGTAACGCCGGGGCTGACCGTATCCGCGAGTATATTGACCGTGGTTACAAACTGCAAGATTTCGAGCAACAGTTTACCGACGAGCTTATTAGCAGTAATCAATTTAGGCCAGAATTTTTGAATCGCTTTGATGAAATGGTTATATTCAAGCCACTCGAAAAACCAGAACTCATGCAGGTAATTGACCTGATGCTCGCTGGGATTAATAAGCAGATGGCGCTACAAAAGATCAGTGTTCACGTGTCAGACGATGCAAAATTATTTCTCGTCGACAAAGGGTATGATCCGCGACTTGGTGCACGACCAATGCGACGAGTTGTCCAGCGAGCTGTTGAAAACCTTGTCGCAAAGCAGATGCTATCTGGCATGGTTATGCCCGGTAGTGTCATTGAAGTGACACTCGAACAAGTCCAGCAGATATTAGGTGTCGAACCGTCTGCCGCTCCTCAGTTGCAGCCTATAGAAACCACTCCTCCGCATACATTTGTACAATAGCAGTCCAGATTACAGATGACGACGTAATGACTAATTACTTAGTTATTTTTACGGCTTGTACGCGGGGTAATTGTATAACAAATTCAGTTGCGTCTTGTCGGGGATCAATCCAGATTTTTCCTTTAAAGTGTGTCTCTATCATCTTTTTAGCGATAAATAACCCTACGCCAATGCCATTTTCTTTTGTGCTTTGAAACGGTTCGAACAACTGAGTGCGATGCAGGTCTGAGATGCCCACTCCATAATCCGTAAATGATATTACTACTTTTGACGCGTGAATGGTCGCGGAAATATCGATCGATGCGCCGTATGGCATTTTTTCCATTTCAGTATAGGCATCGATTGCATTCGTCGCCAGGACTGTTATTATTTGTGCGAGTCGTAGCGGGTCACCGTTTACGATGGAATCTTTTTTATTACCTTTTTTTGTGAGAGTAACTGCAATACGGGATTTCGTTGCTTTAGTCTTTAGTGACTTTGCAATCTCGTCAATCATGTCGAATACAGTAAAGTTCGTTCGTTCGTTATTCTCATGTATTTGTTTACGCATTTGATTAACCATGGCATCTAGATAACCGATACTTTCTTTTGCATGAGCTATCGATTCGGTGCTGTTTGAGCGTTGTTCGATATCGTCGATGTCGAGAGTAAGCACAGTCAGGTGATTAGCGAGTTCATGGAGTACAGCAGTGCTCATTTGTCCAAGTTCGGCGAAGCGATACATCTGCTGCATTTCCTTTAGTTGTACGGCACGTAAATCTCTGGTGCGTTCTTCGAGTCGAATCGCAAGGTGCTTCTTTTCATGTGCCAGTTCTGCTTCTGCTGCTAATGCCCTTTGAAGCGACTGCTCCATTTGTCGTCGGGATAGCCACGATACTAGTGCGAGAATAACAAAGACGATGATGTAACTGATGATATCGACGAATGTAGATGTTCTGGATAGTACCGTCGAGCCACTCGTATCTACAAACCCTATAGAACCCGCGATCTGCAAACTTCCAAGCGCTAAGATTGATCCAATTGTTACCGGTAAGATATAGCGTATACCAATTATCGCACCTGTAAGAATGGTCAAGAATCCAAGCATGAAAATAACTGATTGAGTGGTGATGCTCGAGGATAAAAGAATAGTGATCAGCGATACCGTATACTGCGCAAACATCATCCATGCTGCGGTAGTATATCGTTTTTTTGCTATAACTACCCTGACAATCAATAGGTATGAAAGTCCCACAACTGTTAAGCCGATCTTGCTGAGGACATAACTATTGCCCGTAAGGAAGTTATAGGTCAGTAGTACGAAAATTAAACTAGTTATGCCTGCCGTGGCATAAAACATAAATATGATTATATTTTTCGGAGTATCTAATGATTGAATCCGAGAGCTTGACCTGTGTTTGTCTGGTCGCCGTAACTCAGCTAATAGTTCACTTCGCGTAAACTGATGTAAAAAACGATGCCAGCTGTCGCGATTCTTCATCGCACGTTAGTCGACGTGATTGTGTCACTGAAGATAGGATTGATCATGTCAATTTTGTCCCTTGGGGAGTTCGATTTTATATCCTAGGCCGTAAGCGGTGTGAATGATATGTTGTTTATAGGGCCTATCAATCTTATCTCGTAGGTGTTTGATATGTACGTCGACAGTACTGTACCACTTTGATTTTGGTGTCGTTTCCCATGCATTATTCATAATCATATCGCGCGTGAGAATCCGATCACAATTTCGAACCATGTATTCAAGGATGTCGAATTCTTTACGGCGAAGAGATATGTACGTACCAGCGCGGTATACCTTTCTCTGTTCGATATTAATCTCGATGTCGCCGAATTTAATTGTCGGTTTATGGTGCTGTTGAGGCTGACGCCTGACTAATGCCGCAACGCGTGCACGCAGCTCGTCTTTGTTAAAAGGCTTTGTTAGGTAATCGTCTGCTCCAATATCGAGCAACTCTACGCATTTCGACGTGTCACTTTCACCGGTAAGTATTAATATCGGGGATCGCACATCTGCTTCTCGTAGGGTTCTGCAAACATCAACGCCAGACATTTTAGGGAGTCCAAGGTCTAGAATAATACCCGAGTACTGAACGGTTCTAGTGTGCGTTACCGCGTCTTCGCCGTTATTGACGACATCGACAAGGTAGTGCTGGTCGCATAATTGCTTTTTGATACGCTCTGCGAGGGGGAGGTTATCTTCAACTAATAATAGTTTCATATTTTTATGCCTATGTTATGTCTAATTCAAGCTTATACTAAAAATATTAAATAATTATTAAAATAACACGTTTTGTTTACTTTTTTTAGATTTTATATATAAACATGCAAGTTTGTTCGCTAACAGCATGCCGTACTGTATGCCAAGTTCCATTGGTATGAAATTAAACTTAGACTGGAAGTTCTCTTACTTCGCAAAACTTAGGCGTAAATCTGTCATCTGTGTAGACATCAAGCTCCTGGCAGAGGGTCGCAATCAGTAGGCCGTGGGAAATCCATATCTTTTCTTGCGGTGGGTGCTGTAATAAATATCGAGCTGCTACTATGGCGGCTTCCGGAGGTCGTCTGTCTGCTATAGCCTTGGCAACATCTATATCGCTCAGTTCACCCTTTTCTTCATTTAGTTCTTCATAGATAACAAGATTTTTAAATCCCGCAGCTAGGGCGGTCTCTTGTGAACGACGCATTGCTGATACTGCGACTGGTTCATTTGCAGGATCTATACAAAACTCTGAGACAAGTTTCTTACCTAATTTAACAGCCTGCTCTACGCCAGCTGGCATTAATGACGCTTCGGGATTGCCAAATGCAGGCGTGCCGTAGTTGTCGCGGTTATTTGCCTCTGACAGGCCGTGCCTTATTGAAAGTATGGACATAGACCTATAATAGCAAATTTCTGTCTTGAATTTTATAATTACTCGTAGTGGTGATTTTCTTAATTCCAATGCGCTCTACGCAAACCTGGTATTAAAGACAGATATAAATAATTTCAAATTTGGTACAGCGTGATTTATGAAGTTAGAGCTAAATTAGTCCATTGATTTTGTTATAAATGGTGATTCAATATCATTATTATCAATAATAATATCTGCGCGTTTTTCTGGAGATTCTTCATTGTAATAAATTAATTGACTAGCAATATATCGGTCAATATATTTTTGTCTTGCCACTTCGTAACTTCCTAGGCGTTCGGTGTCTCTTCGAGCGCCACGCTCAATGACCGTCTCATCCTCCGTATCAAGAAGTATTTTTAGATCCCAATAATTTACAAGGTTTTGCTTATATAGGAATACACCATCAGTAATGATAATTGCATCTTTGATTGCCTTCTTGATAGGTGATAGCGACTCGGAGTCAGTCGCATGATCGAATATCTTTGTTCTGTATTCCCATGTTCCATTTGGCTGAAGTGGCATTAATACGTTATTAACGAAAGCACTAAAGTTGAACATGTGGTCGTAACATCCCTTTCCGGCTGATTCTGAAGGTGTATAACGAACAGCTCGACTATTCATAAAATCATCTATGCTTATGCGAATAATTTCACGACTTGTCTTTGAGGTTAAATATTCAGCAAAAATATCAGCCATCATAGTTTTCCCTGATCCATCTTTGCCATTGATAACTATCAGTATCGGGGAGTCTTTTTCGATAATCAAAGTCTTTTGAGATATAGCTTCGTAAACAATTATTTGCTCATCAGTCATTCCTCAATCATAAGAAATGTAGGATCATACCCGTCAGATGTATACAGATAATTTCCAAATTTGGTACAGCGTGACTGCGATGCTAGAAATTTTTGATAAATGAGGTTAAGAAAGAAGGTTATTGAGATAGCGATATCAAGAGGTTGATTTGATATTCAGATACAATGTTGTATTCGGAGCAATTATATAGTGGAATTATAAAACTACGACTGAAAAACGCGAGATTAAAAACGATAGTATTGTTGACAGAAACGATTGGGTCCGACAGGAGCTGAAAAAAGGTGTTGCACCTATCATTGATTTTGAAGGATAATTTTAACGCTCTCGTAAGGGAACAATCTAGAAACGCTGTGATGTTAGGTGAGTAAATGCAAGACTCTTCAGAAATATGGCGTGACAATGCTGCGGCTGAAATGATCAATGCGTCCTCGCTCGGACTGTCGAACCAGGCTAGTGCAGTAGTTAGGATGATAAATGAATTACCCGTATGTGAGTCTCTATACCAGGATTATGAAGGAGTAACACTAGGGTCCGTTGTTTTTATATCATTTGATAATGAGATTAAACTCCTTGAGCCATTTATACTTACTGGTACAACAAATGATCTTCCAGATTCAATATTAGAGAGGTTACCTGACGGTTGTGAAGCAGTTACTGTTAAGAGTCCGCTAGGGGCTTCACTGCTTGGGGCAAAAACGGGTGACATAGTAATATACTAAGCAAATAATCGTAACCTGACCATTCATGTTCATCACTTTGAGCATATATAGAGGCTACTCTACCTATAGGGTGAATGAGGATATAACAGGAAAATGATCTGTAGGCATCGGACGCAAGACCTTGTTAGTATTTAATGTGACTCCTCTGTAGAGTATATGGTCGTATATATAACCAGTAGGTGTAGTGGAGAGGTGACTAGATGTTTCATTGATATTTCTATTCGTTATCTCGCTGAATTGCTTCGTTAGGTTGTGAGAGTGAATATTAAAATCACCTTGAATAATCCACCTATCATAAGATTTATCGATAGTTGTAAAGACTTCGTTAATCGACTCGACTACTATACTAGATTTACAACTTACATTAAAGCGGCGGAACGGTACAAGATGTAGATTCGTTATGGCAACTACACCCGTAGATCCTAAATCAACACCTGCAGTTATAAAGCCTTTATCAAGACTGATCGCATTTGACCCATCTTCCCATTTAGCCTTTAGCTGAGGATTTGTAAAAGTATCACTAATATTATATAGGATTGGATATCTAGATATGATTGAATTTCCGATATCTTGTAGAGGGTCCTTATGCGAAAGGGATACAAAATTATCGACGTAGTATGTATATCCTAATTTTTCTGCAATATATTTTGTTTGACTCTCTCCGTTCATTCGGTTGCGATGTACTTCTTGAAGAGAGATAATGTCTGGTGATTGCCTTTGTATAAAGTCTGAAATCTCTGTCAATGCATCTGTATTGTATGATTTGATAGCTGCAGGATGTCCGTCTCTGTCAAGTGAAAGTCCGCCACCAATATTCCAGCCTAGAACTTTTATTTCCATAGATACTATTATAGCATTTACTATCTTACGCTGATCGAATGGAGTAAATTAGAAACGGCGAGCGTCAATAAGGGTCGCGGCTACTGACGCACCATTATCAAGATCATCAGCGTACTTCGCGAGTTTAGTAATGTTAGTTTTACGTTTATTATATATATCTTCGATATGCAATTGACTATTCGAATATATTACTTTGTCGGAAAACCTAAATGAATTAAAGAAATTTACTTGTAGATTGATAGAGTGAACTATTATATTCTTTAAAACCTCGCTACTGTCGATTAATGTGATAAGATCAGGCAAACTAGGTTGTGTACGTTGATATGTGGCAATTGCCGTTGATGCCTCGTTTTCAAAATTTTGTGCCGATATAAAAGTATTTTCGATTATGAATTCGAGCGATCCCAGTGGCCCACGTGGACTAGTAATTCCCAATAGGTCGGCGCTCGCAACGAGCTCTTGTAGCAAATTCACAATATAAGAGCCGGTGTATTGGATGTTTTGCGTGAAAGTATCTGGATTGTATGAAGTAGCTAGTATACAGGCATAAATAAGCCTGGCAGTCTTATTGTCACTGCTATGCTTGAGGTATCCTTTGCATAGACGGCACTTAATAATTCATCACCCTCCTCGTAGCCCATATGTGCTGTTCTCCCGCAAAGTTGAATGACATCATGTGCAGCGGCAGCATAGAATGCAATGGCTCTCATTTTTGGTGAGAAAATCTCACTAGTTTGATTGATGCACTTGGCAGTAATTAAGGTATTTTTTGGAACACCCATCCCGTGACTTCCTACGCTCGTATGTCCATCTATTGTAGGAGATTATTTAATTTTATTTCTAATTTTAGAATAACTTACCATTGATTGTTCTATGCTTGTTGTAGAGGTATTTATAGATACTAAGTCTATTGCATATTGAGATAAGTGGGATGTGATTGATTTCCATCTTTCCTGATAGAGATTTAAAAAGAAGGGTGAGTTGAATCCCCAGAATTTTTCATTACTATCCCCGGAATTCTGTCGTTCTAGAATGCGATTGTGTATTGATGTAAAGTCTGAAAAAGTATGGACAATGATATCAGTACTTTTTGTTTGTAGCTTCTGGTTTCTCGCAAGCCATTGTTCAATAATCTCAGTATCGCTATGTGGAGTTGAGCCTATCAAGCTCCGCATTGTATCATGAGATACTAATGTCACCAAATCTGAGCTAGTCGTTACTACTGAGTGTTCCAAAGCGTCTGCATTACCTAAGGCTTGAGTTGCGAGTTTTAGATACAAAGCTTCTCTTTTATTGATAAAATCGCTATCAATTAGGGTTGAGAGATTGTCGGTTTTAAATTTTCTAGCCTCATCTGTACTTGTTGTTTCAATTATCATATCCCCATATCGATTTTGTATGCTGTTCAGCATTGTCGACTTGCCTGATCCATCACATCCAACGACAAGTGTGCTTATGGGGTGCTCAGGTTGGGATTTATGTATATTACTCAAATCTTAAGTCCTTGATTTTTTGCAGATCAATACCCACTTGCTGATATAGATATTCAGTGTTATCGCCAGTTAAGTCATCCTCGTCAAAGCCAAGTTGTTTTGCAGTAGCGATAACCAATTCAGTGTTTGCGGCTTCTATCTCGATATATGGTTTTAGTTTAGGCCAAGTGTCAATTGATATAAGGCTATCTTCTAGTTTATATTCTTCCCTAGTATTTTCTTGATATGATCGCGGCTCTAGACCGATCTTATTAAGTATTTTCAAAGTTGTATCAATATCTGATACCTCAACTTCCCACTCGGAGGTTCCATCAATTGCATTAGATGCAATCTCTTTGACACAAAGAGTCGTATTATTTCCATCTGTTCGCAGTCGTACCCATCGACCTTTTTTTGCAGGTATCGTATCAAGGATATATCGACGAAAAGCATATGACCTCTGTTTAGTGGCGCCTAGTTTCTTTAATTTGTCCTGGATATCGGGTATATCAATATTAAGTACTTTACCCTCATATTCGATATCGTTGCTCATATAATTTTCTCCTTAAATTTTTAATCTATCGCTATATTGTAGCATTAGCTGTGTTTTTTCCTGTTCCTTGTGCGTTTGTATTTCTCGTATCTTATCACCAGACATGAAATCAGTAATATTCTCGGTTAAATCCATGCGTTGCAAGCATACGCCAACTTTATATTGCCTATGATTGTCGATATACAGCCTGACACCGTAGTAGCCTTCAGAGCAGTCTTCAGTATTATTCATTGGGCATGTTGAGCAGGTTTCGGGTAAAGTTGTTTTTCTAATTTGTTTAAAATATATATGTCTTCCCTCTGGTAGTGTATAGCGTACTCTAGCGTTTGAGCTGCCTGCTTCAATTTGGTATTCATTCGGCGTAGCATTAAGTAAGGCGAGGAACTCATAGATAGCATTTGTTGATTCTATTCCAGCGTCTAGATCTCCTAATATTCGTATTGAAACTCTTTCGTCATACTGATCAATAATTCTTGCGACACGTTCTGCATGCGAAAAGTTTGACATTACTATATTCGCATCTACTTTGATCCCATTTTCAAGTGCCGCAGTGATTGACCTATGTAGAGAATTTAATTTTGCTTCCGCAAGATTTAAATTATTGAATTTACCTCCTTGCACTGCAGCGAGTTCTTCGGGGGTGGTGCCAAAGATGCTAAAATTGATTTTATCTAGCCCTGCCTCTGCGTATGCCGACATAAGCCTGCCACCAGTCTCGCCATTTGAAGTCATTTTTACCTTATAGCCAGATTTTTTTGCAAGCCTAATAAGTTCAGGAAGACTGCGATGGAGTGTCGGCTCACCGCCGGTAAGATGGAGTTCGTTAAGGCCTAAACTTTCTCCTAGTATCAAAAGAGTATCGCTAAAATCTTCATCGGGTTCCATACTGCCTGGCAAGAAATTGACGCCATTGTTTGCTTCGAAGACAGATACTCGGTCGCCGCCATAAGACATAAGAGGTAAGTCAATACTATTGGAGTATGCACTTGCCACAGGTGTTCCTTCATTGTGGCAAAATGCACATGCCATACCGCATTTATCAAGTATTTTTGGTCGTAAGCTAGTATCCTGTCCGATTGTCACTGGGGTTGTGCGCTCGGCTCTCACGAGTTCTTGGGCAGCTTCACTAAGCAGATTGAGGTCGGTGCGCTCAGCAAGTGAGGGCACAAGTTTAACAGTATCTTTTTCGAGATGACGACTCGGCAGAGTGTTTATTAGTTCTTTCATGCATAATTAATAACCTATTATAAAAGATATGTCAATACAAATCTCGAATTATGAAAAAAACAATCATACGAAAACTAAATAACAGATAGACAAGTAAATTGGTCTATCTGTCCGAAATGTATTTAATCTGTAACCTAGATTTGGTGCCCCGAGGTGGATTCGAACCACCGACCTTAGGCTTAGAAGTCCTCTGCTCTATCCAGCTGAGCTATCGGGGCACGCATATGTAACTAACTGTCCCGATACTATGAGTTCAGCTGGATAGAGCATACTAATAGATATCTCTTTCCGCTTCGCTCGGCAGCTGAGCTATCGGGGCATAATTTGTATTATACCTATTTATCCGGCGCATTACCACTAGACCGCTGTTGATGACGTATAATGACTAAATGCAACAAGGTGAATATATCATCGACAGGTGGATTGTACAGGCGATTGAGCAAATCTGCCAAGCTCGCGAGGCTAAACTATATCGCTATTCTGACGACTGGATTCTAGAGATTCATCAAGCAGGTAAAATCGGTAGAGTATTTGGCTATAAATTTTCCTTGAATAACTCAGCATCCGCAAATCTAGCACAAGACAAAGTGGGCGCCTATGAACCATTGACCGCAGCGGGTATCACTACTGTTCCCCACCGATTGTTCGGACGAAAGTAGGGCAGCTGTCGTTTCCCGATGAGTGGAGCGAATATGTACTCAAGCCTCTCGTTGGTACGAGCGGGCATCTCGTGCAGGCGTTTACTAGTAGTAGTGATGCGCAGCATATGCTGGCCGAGAGCAGCGTTGAGGCGTGGGCAATATCACCACGTCTTGATATACAAAAAGAAACGCGCCTTGTTATTCTAGACGGTAATGTACTCATTGGTTATGATAAGCATCCTCAGGATATTGATGGTCTAAAAATGTTTAATTTAGGTAAAGGTGCGACGCCTATCGATATAATCCCGACAGACGATATGATACATATTGCCGTGCGCGCACAACGTGCACTAGGACTGCGAGTATGCGCTGTCGATATTGTCGAACTGAGTGACGGAAGCCATATGATTTTAGAAGTAAACGACGGGATAATGATGGAGCGCTACAGTCGATACTCGAAGTATAATCAGCAAAATGCCTACAAAGCGTACGAGGCGATTATTGCTGCGATGTTAGAGGTTTGAGAACTCTAGATTAACGACAATCAATCGTAAAAATCCCAATCAAAATTGCCTGGATTATTCTCGTATATAATAGACATGCAATAGGAGTTATTTGATCCTGCGTCATATGAAATCAATTTGTGTGAACTCGTTGCACATTTATTGCCTTTAATTTGATACCCTAAATGGACATGCGTATTAGCACCCTGATAGACATTACGGTAGTAAATGCCTCTTTCCTTGTAAACGCGAGTATCCCATGGATAAGACACGACCGTGAGGGGAATGGAAAAGTTCGAGCTACTCGAAGCATACGGGGCAAGTGCGGTCGCAAGGCTTTGCGTCGGGGTAAACTTTGCAAATACGACGCGAGAGCCGCCACCTTGCGTAGATATAGAACATTCGTTTGCTAAAAATCCGTTTGCAGAATCGGCTGGAAAATCACTCGCTGAACCGATACATAATGCTTCGGTGTTTGTCGACGTATAGAGCACTCCGTACGGCGTCGGAAACGGGAACTGACCACCATTAGATGCACTGTATACTCTAAGCATGTTTTCATATGCGTTTATGGCGCCTGCGACAGTAGCTGATTTTGCCCTATCTTGAATACCGTTATAGGCAACTATAACTATGCTTGCTAATATACCGATCACTACGATAACAACCAGTAGCTCTACAATGGTAAAACCACGTCTATAAGAGCGTTTAATCATAATTATAATTATAGCATAAGCGATAAATGCAGAAGTGACGATGTTGCCTGTCGTGTCGTGATTTGGTGCGGTAAATTCACCTTGCCGTAGGTGAAGCGGTTATGGCTTAGCTAGCGATACGGCTTCAGAAATATGGGCGGTGTCGTCTAATTCAGTTTCGGTCGGACATACTCCGCTTACTTGGATATATCCATCATTCAGTTCAACCCATCCATAGCTCATTCCTTTCATAGAGTTTTCTGTTCCGGGGCCGCTCAACTCGTATTTCGTTAAAGTGTAAGACTTAATTCCTTCGGGTGTACTGATCGTCGATTGCATATCACCAACATTTTGAAACTTCGACTCACCTTGTGTGGTTCCTGCGTCTTTTTCGGCTTTCAATTTCGCAATATCCGTCCTGTAATCGTAGTACGTGAACATCACGAAACAGGCCGTCGCGTATTCGCCGTCTTTACCTTTATTTACATTTATACTAGCAATAGGCAACTTATCTATAGGCTCACTTCCTTGGTATTCACTCTCGGTGCTCGTAGATGCTTGGCTGTTGTAGTTTTTGACCGCCCACCATCCCGGTGCTTTCGACCCATTAAAAGTAAATACCGGAGCTGGATCTTTAACGCCCGACGCGAGAGGAGCCTTATTCAAGTTCAACACTAACAAAACCCCAAGTACGACAACAATGCCAATACTACTAAAAACAATAAGCCATTTCCGTTTGTGTGTTATTTTAATCATAATTAATTTATTATAGGGTACTCTCAGCTAAATACATTGAAGCAAAAACCACTTCTAGTGAATCACTTTTACTAATCTCGGCGAGTCAGGGCCGTAGATGAAATCCGAACTAAGCTTTTCTTAGATTAAAGTTATTCACTACTTTTCGCTGCTGCCAGTCGCCACCAGGGAACATGTCAACAAGTGAGATGGATGTTATTTCAACTTCATCGCCTGCATGCAGTCTTGCTGTTTTTTGAACAGTAGAGTGCGGCAGAAAGCCAGTTCGAGTAAATTCAGGTGTATTAAATTCAGCACCATTCAGCTCTAGTAGATCTATAATTTTATTATGAAGATATTGAAGTTCACTAGTGTTGTTTATTAATGCTACTTTTGTCGTACCTAAGATTGCATCTTCTCCTGCGGTTAAGCGTAGTGATGGCTGCAGTGCAATTAAATCTGTAAGTTGTCGTTTTATGTCGACAGTTAGTTCAATAGCAAATACGTCAGCAAATGTTATATGTAGTGGCCAGTCGGTCATTGTAAATTCAGTATCAACCTCCATAGGGTGTAAAAAAGAGACAAGGACGTATTTTTGTGAATATTTCATAAGATGATGATAGCAAACAAAAGTACTTCCTACGAAGTGATTTCGTATAGACTCTATGGTGCGGGCGGAGAGAGTATCAGGATATAGCAGCGTCGCGTTCAGAAAAGTAAACTTCTCTGTTCTGCTTCTTGCTATCGAAATCTCGTCTGACTTGCTTCGCTCGCTCTGATGAGATTTCAATATTCAACACATACCATTAAAAAGCACCCACGCAAGGTGAGTGATTTTTAATGGTGCGGGCTAGTAGAAGTATTCAGAACAAAATACTATCAGTCTGTCGTAATGATCGCGAAAGAAATCAATCTCGCTCAGCAATATCTCGGTGTCAGCTCGGTATCACAATCTTTTTAGCGCCGTATAATGCTTTTGCAATGATATTCTGCTGAACTTTGTTGCATTCCCTGAGCTTTCAAATTTTGGATGCAGTTAGCTAAATTAAGGTAGTACGCTTGGGTTCTCGCGTTTTCTTCTTGTTGCCTTGCAACTTCCGCGGCATCTTTCTCGGCCTGAATTTCTTCGGCGGTTTTGCCTGTGCCGACGAGCACTAACTGGTTTACTCCCGATACTTTAATATCTGAGCTTCCAGGACATCTTAGTATATAGCCATTCATTCCCTGTGATGCTACCTGTTGTGTACCTCTCGGAAGATAAGATGCGTTTTGATATTCCGTCCCGAAAGGTACGGGTATTTCCTTACATCCTGGAGAGACGGGTGCTCTACTGACTAGGCTTGGCGGCGCCTGATTATTCACAGTTCCGTCAGGTGAGTCAGCGAGTTTAACCATTGTTCCCTGGTTGTTTGCTTTGCAATTATCCTCACTCTTGCTCGTAAAACCAGTGTTGGGATCCTTGAATTGCTCATCGGTATAATACCTATATCTACCGTCGGAGCACATCATATACTGATACTTTTTGGATCCATTAGCGACAATTTTACTTACTGGTTTATCTACGATTTTCTCGCTTACTTCTTTTTGCTGGATAGGTTCAAGGCCGAGCAGTCTGCCCCATATACTCTGGAATGATTCAATGTTAACGACCTTAGTACCATCGCGGCCTTCTTGGAGGACTTTTGAATCTCCCAATTCAAGGCCAGCATTTTTTTGGTTTTCAGTAGCAAAATCTACCGTTGTGCTCTTTGAGAACGTGTGCGGGAACGGAATAGCACCGACAATTGCAACGAAAACAATCAGTGCAAGTAGCAACTTAAAAACACCCTTTCTATTCTTAGGTATAAATCTCGATAAAAAGTAAAAACTCTGATTCTTAGTTTTCTTTTTTGTAGATTCGTGACGCTTGCTCGACTTATTGGGTTGAGGGTGGCGCGCGTTACTTCTTTTATTCATGTAATGAGTATAGTGTATGTATGACAGTAAACAAAAAATACCTCTTACGAAGTATTTTAAGCATAATCTCTTTGGTGCGGGCGGAGAGAATCGAACTCTCATCGTTTGCTTGGAAGGCAGACATATTAGCCATTATACGACGCCCGCATAGGCTACCACTGGATATTATAGCAGTAAATCT
>JAZQPT010000012.1:0-2085 GCA_045628725.1 Saccharimonadales bacterium (SeqCode) | reverse complement strand
TCTATACCCTGAAGGTTACGGCCGTATGTCTCTGTTACTTCTTGACGTTTGCCAGCAGTGTCTTTTCCTACGACATCAGGAAGAAGCTCGCTAAATGCACTTGAGCCTGTACCAGCCGAGCGACCGATAATCTGTGCGAGTGAGCGATAGCCATTGTTGGCGTTCTTGTTGATTGTGCCGTATGAGTTAAGCTTGCCTTGGTTTGTTTCGACACGCTTGTCTTCATAGCCAGCTAGTTGCTTAGATTTGTCTGCCTCGGCTGAGCCGACATTGCGATTATATTCATCATTATTTCGTGTAAGACCCTGATCGAGTCCAGTATTAGTGCGACCTAGTAGGCTCTGTAGTGAACGGATTTGTTCATCGTACATCGCTAGGTCAGTAGCTGATGCGCGGGATGCGCCACCTCCACTGCCACCACTGCCACCACTGCCACCAGTGTAAGTGCCAGTATCGTTTACAGCACCGCTATGACCACCGGTATAGTTCATTGGGTTGGCCGTGCCAATAGGGAGGGTACCACCTTGTAGTTTAGGGCTGCTACCCTGTAAGTTTGGAGCGCCGCCCTGGAGGTAAGGGGAACCTCCTTGAATTGGAATCGTGTTGACTCCACCCGTCTTCTTCGCATTAAGAGTTGCGACAACTGCCATGTATAAGTTCTCCGATAGTTAAATCAATTGATTCATCTACCGGTGACACGGCTTCGATGGAGATTGCGGTGTTACCGCTTCATCTGTGCCTGTATTATACCACTTATGCTAACTAAGAGCAATCATCTTGTCTTACAAAAGTGTTGCACCTGAATTGCGCCCTTCTTCGAGGAGGTTGCTATACCTATTCCTGTATGCGTGTGCTCAGGGTCGAGTATGGCGTCGTGGTGGGGTTTACTATCCATCCACCATTTGACCGCTTCCTTAGATGTTGAGTATCCAAGTTCGCCATAATGATAGTTTTCACCTGCATAGTGACACTTCTGCCCTGTTAGCTCAAAGATTCTATCGACACCATTTTGCTTACCCGTAACAGGGTCATCATGTCCTAAATAATCTCTGCTCGCCATGTCGTCCGCTTTATACTGAGCTGATGCGTCAAGTTCTGTCATCCGAACCAACGCTTGTAATCCTTCTTTTTCACGCTCCTTGTTAATGAGAGTGAATATATCATCCGCTGTAGCAGGTTTATACTCGATAACCTGCGTCGGTGCAGTCACCTCTCTATTTTGCGTAGCCAGCGTACTCGTTATAGCGACACCCAAGACAACAAGCGCTAATGCCGTTATAAAACCGATTGCTATCTTGTATCGCTGACTCATATGACGTCAGCTTATCACAAAAATAACCATTTGTCAATCTAGCTACGCC
Source organism: Saccharimonadales bacterium (SeqCode) (assembly GCA_045628725.1). Classification (GTDB taxonomy): domain Bacteria; phylum Patescibacteriota; class Saccharimonadia; order Saccharimonadales; family Saccharimonadaceae; genus JACQGD01. The sequence goes on along the minus strand of JAZQPT010000012.1, from coordinate 724 downwards.
ATGCGATTCAACGAAACGAACTTTGGAGTATCTCCGATAAGTACTCTGCAATAAGATCGCTATCAAATGACATATCTTTAGCACGTTTACGAACAGAGTTGGGTTGAATTGTTAATGGTGTCACTGTGTTTGTTAGTTATTGGTGAAAGCCCTCGTATATTGATTGGCTCACGTTCACAATTCGATTTGGTGACTGATGGATGCATCATTTTGCTACTTGATACACCCAATTGGTAATCAAAAAACCTCTCTAGGTGAGAGGTTGCTGTTTTCAAATAAAAACCGACGCTTTTACACGTCGGGGATAAGTTCTAATAAGTGTTTCCGCCGATTTTATTCTCGGCGGTAGAATATGAGGTTCGCTGTTCCATAACTACGATTGTCCACCTAGACAATCACACTTACGGTGACAGGATTCTTATTTTCTACAGTTACTAGAGCCTAAGCCCAGCAGATGAATTGTGTGAATGTACGTTTGTTGTACGTTCTTATAATAGCAAATGAGACAGCTTATGTCAATACCACTCAGGAATAAAGTGACTTTCCTATGTGTTTCTTGTAGTTATCTCGGAGGTGGGTATTAGTTACACGGAGGTATTTTTGCGTAGTCATCAGGTCTGCATGTCCTAGTAAGTTCTGTATTGTTACCAGATCGCAACCAGATTGCAGCAGGCTGATAGCGAATGTGTGGCGCAACTGGTGCGGAGTCATGTCTATTCCAGCT
>JAZQPT010000011.1:0-5084 GCA_045628725.1 Saccharimonadales bacterium (SeqCode) | reverse complement strand
GAGCAAGAGAAAGCGCAAGAGAGAGAGAGTCGGAGCGTCGCGGCGGAATTCTGGCTTCTGCCGGACACCCTTTTTCATAAACAACGGCGGCGTGTGATTACAGAATCAGAGGTACCAAGAAGGTCCTAGACGAGGGAGATTTTTGTCACCTACGAGGTTTTTCTTCACCCTGCACATGTATCATAGAAGTACCGCATGGCCAAACGGCATCAACGGCGTAAGAATTTATTATTATTATTATATACAATGTAAATATATATATATATATACCTAATCTAATATAATATTGGAGAACTCCGACCTTTCCGAGTTATTGGTACCACTTCATGGCTGATGCCAAGTCTCCGGCGCGCTTCGAGAATGACCTTTGTCTTAACTATTTGAAAGACGGTGGAATTTGGGGTGGAACGCGGGTGACCCGGATTACCTCCAAAGTGGTACCTGATTTTTAGAGTTATAATGATGAGGTTAAGGTCCGATGCATCTCCCTATCCCTTATTACATTCGAAAGCCCAAATTGAGGCCACTACAATGCTGCTTGACGAGTGGATGGTGACTTCTCAGGATTCGGCAACCGCAGCCAGTGGCCCTTCCGTCGGAAACCCTCCACTATAAATCCGCTATCCCCCCTCCACCTCCACGTCCAAAACCCTCCACATCCCACGGACTCTTTTGCAAGTACCATATCATCGAAGTGCGGAACACCGACACGTTCGACGGACAACGTTCATTCTATCACAGCACCAACGATGGCACGGACTTTTAGAAAAACGTCGACGCTTACAATTGGCTTGTAAGTCTGGCATCGCGGCGATCAATCTTCAAAAAAGTGATGTCTTTGTCCGAGGAATATACTGAAACTTTGTTTTTATTGCGACGATTAAATGCGGGCAATGTTTCCTGCCGGCTTGTTTCAGTGGCGTGTGTTATCGCTGCTTTGCGAAGAGTGACAACACATGACAACGCTAAGCTTTTTTTTTCGATAATATCGCACGTCCTATACTATAAATCCCAAAACATCTAAAACTGATGACAAAATGTCTTTGCGCCAAAATAAAAATAAAAAAAAGCCCAATCCTAGATCGGTTTTCCTTCCTGGTAGCACCTTCTACAGGACTTCCACAAGCCTTGCTTTTGGCTCTTTGTCCATCGGCACGCGCACCGACCATTGCAAGACCCACTGCTTATCCGCACGGGCTTGGCGAAGCTCTTCATATAGAACAGTTTGATGTTCGTACATTATAGCGGCCTCGGGCCAGCCTGTTGCTTGAAGTATTAAAGTTTTGAACTCGGCCCCGGTAAATCGTGCCCCTTTCCCGCTTGGCTGACGATGTTCTTCACGTAGTTCGTCGTCTTTGGACAATCCCACTTGCCGTCCCCAGATGAGCCCTCCCGGCTTCACCATGAAAGCGAGGGCTTTGAAGAAGGAGATCTGCTGCTCCTCGCCGTACAGGTGAATCACATTCGCGGAGTGGACGAAATCGAAGCGTGAAGATAGATCAGTGTTCTCCACGAAGAAACTTTCTGCGAGCACGTCGGCGTACCGCGTCTCAAAGGGCAAAACCGTTTCGTCGTATAGCATTTTACCGAGGGGAAAGAATCCTTAGGATGTTAGCATGAAAACTGTTGCTGAATAAAATATGCTTACTTTGCTCGTAGTCTAAACCAAGAACGTTCTACGATTGAAGGTCAGTTAAAAAATTAGATCTAGACATTGAGAACAAACACACCTGCGGAGGAAATCCATCAAGGATCAGTTTGCGAAGGTCAGTGCCCATGCAACAGCCAACGTCCACAATGTTGAAAGACTGCTCCGCGGATGGATTTGTGACGTTTTGGTATTGAAAGTGGTGATCGATTCGAGGCTCCGCAAAGATGCTTTCTCGGATGCAAGTGTGTGGCGCGATCTACAATTATCCTTAGCACACTTGAGATTGATTTGGATATGGTCGCCTACCTGCATGGCCAATTTGCGAACCACCCCAATCCTAGCAATGACATTGTTCTCCTTGCTCGAGGATTCCCCATGGAGTTTCAGCGTAGCCTTGACCCTCTTGAGGTATACCATTTCAGGCTCCAGTTCTCTCAACAGTTTAGAAAGAGTGCTTATGTCGAATTGCTTGAAATCAACATGCGTGGTGTTACTCTTCGTTACTACTCTCGACAGGTTATCTCCACCCCCACCAACCAATGCCGCACCATGTACTATCGATGGCCAGTGTGACCATCCGAAGAACTGGCTTAGAGTGCCTTTTATATCCGTCAGCAAGAGCACACCAACGGCAACATTAAGGAAAAATACGTCTCGGTGTGCAGAAAGGTTGCGCGTCAAGAAAGCGCACGTGAACATTCCCGCGGCTAAGACGTCTTCGGCATAAATGAAGTCGTTCGGAAATTGCGACTTCAGTCGCTCTAAAAGTGGATGTAGCATGTGCTCAAGCTTTATATAAGCCACGGTACGATCCAGTAGACTGAATCGAATTTTGATGTTGACAATGATGGCCTCGTCGGTAACTTTATGTTCCACATCGCTGCCTCCCTTCGATAGGAGCTCCCGGTACAGGACAGAGAATAAGGCGTCATTATACAAAGGCTTGGCCATGTCGAGTACAGGGCTGTGCCACCCGGAAACTTCATAGTCGATAAAGCGAATACCACCATCAGGTTCATGTGTAGTCATGACATTACCTCCATGACCATCGCCAAAGCCTACTGCGACGCTGGAGTTGCAAAGGTACTGCCCTGCAGGATCGAGGATACCCTCCGCCCGCCGACAACACTGGCTAAGACTACCGAGCCGCTGCCCGTTAATTATTATTGGTAACATCATGAATTCTTGTAACGTCAAACGTTTGTTTTGATCCGTGTGAAAAAACTCCGGGGCTTCTGTACCATAAAACGCCGTAGCCTGGCGATCCATGTGCAAACGACCATGATAGAATCGATGAATCAACTGCTTCTCACTAGGACTATCGCAAGGACGGATGGTGTTAAGTATCACTCTCGTAACCTGTTTTGCTCGGGCGAGTTCGATGTTGACAAGCCTACAGAACACGACTTTGTCACATTCCATATCGTTCTTGGTGTTATGGTATGCGAGTCGAATGTCGTTGAGGGTCGTTCCTGGGTATTTTTCGCATACCATGCGATTGGTATCAGGATTAAAGTCCAGGATGTTTTGCAGCATGCTCCGCGGGAAGTGGGCCTCTAGCAGAGGCAACACTTTCGATTCTTCGGACACCCATGGCCCAGTTTTGACAAAAACGTGTATTATTGTCACGACTTTGGCATAAAAGCTTAGACAATTTGATGAAAAAGGTGAGCTGATATATTCCTTCGGGCAGGCCTCTAGAACAGTATCGTCCACGCTGAATGAATGCGGATGCGTCTTCTCTGAAATAGAGGGAGAATGTTGAGGACCCTTCGTTTGGGGATCGCCGATGAAACAGATTTGACTGTAGCTGTTCTGCCGGAGGATGTTGACGGTTTCGTCGACGATCCAAGTTGCGACTGCTGGTTTCAGTGCAGGAGTGTTCCCAGTAAACGGTTGAGTTTCGAGGCCATTCGCCCGCCCTCTCATGCGGTCCATGATTCCCTGATACTCTCCAGGCAATTGGACCGATGAACAACAAGAACCAGGAGTAGAACTGCAACCTGATAGCTTCAACCATTTGGAAATGATGGCCGACTGACAACGGTCTAGCTCGGTGGCACCGAATAGAGCCGTCGAGGTAAGCAACCGGTCGCAAGCCACCCCAGGGAGTACTGACAAGTCGCCGTGAGCCAAGAAGTCCGCATCTTCTTGTACATGGAGGTGATCTGAGACCATTTTTGTTGGGGAAACATAAAGGACACCACCCTTACGATCAATTGTCTCAATGGCGCGATAGGACAAGACACCCAATCGGCACGCGTGGGTATCCACAAATGCCGCCCCGCCCAAAGACTCCATATTCCAAAACTCGATTGTGCTCTTGGCCCCTTTATTGTCCGTGCCGGAAAATCGTAACACGTCCCAATCACTCCAAATACCCTAGAGGATCACTTTAGTACATATCTTGTCAAAGAAGGTAATCGGTGTCATACCTCGCCCCATGATGGGCATTCCTCAATCTCAATATATAGCAGCTCACAAAGCCTCTTTCTGTATTGGATGATAAGGTTTATAACATCATTCTTGGTACGCAAAATCCCGACGGTGACATGAGGGCTGTGGGCACGACTCTCGCACGAGCCTATAGCAACGATGTTCAGCTCAGCTGGATCAACACTGAGGTTTATGTTTCTTGCAGAAGTGGCCATAATGCGTATTTCTGAGTATTAGTGGAGTTAAAGAGACCCGAGAAGAGGGACAAACTTTATAGTCATCTTGGAGCCAGGTTACATGTGCGAAAATGGCAAAGAGAGCTGCAGGTCACAGAAAAGACCGGTTTGGAAACATGGAAGGAAGAGTGCAAAGTGTTGAACTAGAGCTCCGCCGGCAAACATTGGAAACTCCCGCGCTTCAATCACAATCACCGGCCATGCCTGCAACTCGTCACAACCAGGCCTCGCTACCCTACCTTTTCATGCCGCCGATGGACATTGTCGGGACATGCAGATTGCATTACGACCAGTCATTTCCTATTCCTGTTAAGTCACCTGGCACTGAGCCAACGCCCAATCCACCTTGCAATCCGGAAGTAAAAGCCTCATCCCGTCCTGGTAAATCTCGTATGAGGGCCCCGCCAGCCTCGAATAAACGAGACCAGGACCATCACACACCGCCTTTCGCCCAGTCCTGAGGATGCAGCAACTTAAAAACAACCCTGGTATCCAAGTTTATTTTTAACACCTGGGACAAGCAAGGGGGAGAGTTTTGTTGGCGGAAGCAGCTTCCGCCATTGGCACTTGGGGCGCTGTTGCCTAAACGCCAAATATTGCATCCTGCGCTGATCAATTCTGAAAAAGGCAGTCTCGCTCCTGAAAAGGCGCAGCAAACCTCGTTTCATGTGCCCAGATTAGGAAATCTGTCCCATCTCAACTCGAAGGAAAGTGGCAACCCACCCCCCCCATCCCGGCGCGCGGAAGCAACCTTTCTCCCC
>JAZQPT010000009.1:0-23501 GCA_045628725.1 Saccharimonadales bacterium (SeqCode) | reverse complement strand
AGTCACGTTTAATCGAGTAGTCTACCGCGTCAATACTCCCGATACTTCCGGCAACCTGGTCGTCCAACTCCGCAAAAACGGCGCCGCTGTATCTGGTACGTATGCTACTATCGCAGCAGCCAATCAAGTAGCAGGCGGTACGGTCACCGGCTCATGGTCATTTGCGGACGGTGACATCCTAACCGTCTATGTCACTGGAGTAGGCACAAACGCAGGCACAGGTTTAATCGCCGATATACGAGGTTCGACTTCATGATGCTCTCTCCTGTCACAATGTCGCACGCACCCACACTCACGACATATAGCAGCGCTGGCACCTTTACCTACACTATTCCCCAGTGGGCAACGCACGTCGACGTAATTGTCGTCGGTGGTGGCGGTGGTGGCCGAGAGGGCAACGGCGGCAACCTTCAGACTGGCAACGGTGGTCTTGCAGGCAGCTGGTATTTTCGCACCCTTAATCGCGGTGCTGATATAACATGGTCGACGGCTACTCTAACCGCTGTCGTCGGTGCGCCCGGACCAGGGGGACCACGAACAACTGGTGATACCAACCTCACACTTGGTCGCGGCGGCGACTCGATTGTAAGTAGTGACAGTTTCACGCTGGTCGGCAGTGGTGGCGCTGGCGGCATAGGAACATCTACCAGCCCGGCCGCAGGTAGCTCCCCTGGGAACGTAGTCGTAGGAGGCAACACCTACACCGGTGGTGCAACCGCTCCCTCCGGCAGCTCACGTACCGTCGGCAACGCGCCTGGTGGCGGTGGTGGCGGCGGTGCAGGTGGGTTCATAAATAGCCAAACTGCCGGCATGGACGGCGCACCGGGTACCGTCTACTTTTACGCCTACACGAAAGTCCCCATGCCACAAGTACAGTTCACCGACCCCCTCGATAGTGCAGCCGCTTTCACTGTTGCGGGTACCGGCTCCGGCATTACCTTCACTGGTGAAGCACAGTGGGGCGGCACCAGTGACGGTCAAGGAGTCGCCCTCTACGACGCGCAGGCAACAACTAACAACCAATACGCTGCTGCAATTGTCGGCTCTACCATCGGCAGTAGAGGATCTGGCCTCATACTCCATTCAGACTCTGGCTACACATCCTACTATGGAGCTACGTTTTACAGCTCAACCCTCAAACTTGTACAAACATCCGGACACTGGACACAGTTTACTCCAACCGAACTCGTTGTTTTATCGATGACCATAGCAATCGGTGATCTCATCGAGTTCTGGAATATCGGCAATACGTTCAAAATAGCTGTCAACGGCACCGTACGAATCAACCATACAATCAACAACCCCCTTATCTATTCAACGCATCGATACATAGGATTCGGAATGTACCGAGACAACTTTGTTAGCTCGACACGCATTTCCGAATGGCGTGGTGGTGACGCTATCGCGTGGGGTAAGACCTAAGTTACTGATTCGTTTTACGTTTAAACAACCACGCAGCAAGCGGTACCGATACAACTAAAATACCAATACTCCACATGATAGACCACATAACAGAATTGCCCATTGGCGTGCCAACAAGCAAACCGCGCACAGCGTCGACCATCTGACTCACTGGCTGATTAGCGGCAAACGGGCGTAGCCATTCCGTCATCTGGTCCGCCGGTACAAATGCGGTACTGGCAAATGTCAACGGCATTATAACGACAAATGTCATCCACTGCACTCCCTCGACACTCTTGGCAAGTAGCCCCACGATGGCAGACAACCACGAAATAGCCAACGTAAATAGTATCACTAACCCAATAAACGTCAGCCATTCCCCGAAATTTGCCGTTGGGCGAAACCCAATAACCAGCCCTGCAACGATCATAACAATCGTCGAAATCCCATTACGGAATAAATCTGACACGACATGCCCGTTCAACACGGCTAGGTTCGACATTGGCAAACTACGAAAACGATCGACAATGCCTCGCTGCAAATCATTACAGATGGCAATTGCCGTCGTGGTCGAACCAAATGCAATCGTCTGCACAATAATACCCGCCATCAAAAAGTTCGTATAGCTGCCGCCACCCGTTGCAATCGCTCCGCCGAATACTGCTGTAAACAGCACAAGGAACATAATCGGCTGTACGAATGTTCCCAGTAACTGATCGGTGTTACGGATAATATGCGTGCTGCTGCGGCGGATCATGATCAATGAATCCATTAGCGTGAGTGCTATTTGCGGTTTTTTCTCAAATTCTAATTCAACGGCCATATTATTCCTCCTCCGTGTCTTTAGCTTGTTCACCTGTCAACGCCAAGAACACATCGTCGAGTGTTGGTTTGTGTACTGCCATAGCGTCAAATTTGAGCTTTTCTTTTTGCAAGATATCGAGTACTTTGCGCACATCCGTATTGGTATCTTTCAGGATTACCGTCACCGACTTTTCATCGTCATCACTTTCCTGAATCGATTTGCCAAGTACTTTGACTGCCTGTTTATAGGTCGTATTACTTGCAAACGTCAGTTCCAAACGGTCTTTACCAACTTTAGACTTTAGATCCTTCGCCGTCCCCTCGGCAATCACCTTGCCGTCATCAATGACCATTATTTTATCCGCCAGCTGATCAGCTTCTTCTAGATACTGCGTCGTCAAAAGTATCGTTGCCCCGTCTGCTTTTAGCTTTTCGATGATTTCCCACATTGCGATACGCGATCGAGGGTCTAACCCTGTTGTTGGTTCATCGAGAAAGATAATAGGAGGTGTGGCAATCAAACTAACCGCCAAATCAAGACGGCGGCGCATTCCGCCGGAATATGTTTTTACTGGTCGCGATGCTGCTGCAACTAAATCAAATTCTTTTAGCAGTTCTTCAGCCCGATTCGTCGCACTACCCTTTGTCAGGTGGTATAAACGACCCATCATAATCAGATTTTCACGGCCCGTTAGCAGTTCGTCAACGGCAGCAGATTGCCCCGTTAGACCGATGACACTTCGTACTTTGTCGGCATCTGATTTAACATCAAAACCAGCAACCGTAACGGTGCCGGCGCCGTAACTCAATAGCGTGCTAAGGATGCGTACGGTCGTCGTTTTACCTGCACCATTTGGTCCAAGCAGTGCGAGCATGGTTCCACGTTCAACGTCAAGAGATATACCTTTTAAGACTTTTGTTTTTCCATAGGATTTTTTTAATCCTTTTGCCTGAATAACGTAGTCAGTCTTTGCCATAATAATCTCCTCTTATGAGGTAGATTATACCATGATTTACTGACGCGTGACTTTGACCATAGCGTGTCGAATCGGTTGACCGCTTAGTGTATAGCCTGCCTGTAGCTCTTCTGCGATAACTTCTTTATCACCCTCGGCAGTCTCGTCAAACTGAATAGCTTCGTGAAGTTCTGGATTAAATTCAGTTCCAACACTTGCATCGATACGCTTCAAATTAAGCGAATCAAGGGATTTTTCAAGATTCTTCACCAATCCTGCGACACCCATCGCCCATTTGTTATCTTTTAACTCGTCAGGTGTATACGCAACTGCTCGTTCGATGTTGTCGATAACGGGTAGTAACTTTATGATCGCTGCGGATTGTCCGCTCGTACGTGCCGCTGCTTTCTCGACATCCATACGTTTACGATAATTCTCAAAATCAGCGCGAGTTCGCTGCAAATCAGCTGTAACTTCAGCAAGTTGTTGCTCTAGTTCGTCTTGTTTCTTACTTTTTACCATATAACCATCCTCCCCTATTCTTTTACTAAATCAATAATTACGGTGTTAATCACGTTTACTACAGCACCTCTTCGAGCATTGCACCAGCGTGACGTACAAGGCGCATGACTTTTCCATAGCTTTGCCGCGTTGGCCCCAGCACTCCTATGTAACTCCGATCGCTATACGGCGAGCGAAAACGGCTGATTATTAACGTTGCGCCACTCGTTTTGCCGATAGGATTTTCTGAACCAATAAAAACATTCAAAGGTTCGTTCGGCGCTACCTCGCGGAGCCATGGCTCTAGATTATCTAATAAACGTGCCATACCCTGCGCATGATTTGCCTGCAAAAATTCTGGCTGACTGAATAAATTGCCAATACCGTTCATATACAACTGGTCGCCGATTGTCGCCAGCCCCAGATTCTGCGTTAAGTCCACTAAACTGTCGACTGCGCTCCGGATTGCACGATCAGCCCTGTCTCCATGTGTGTTCACTCTCGCCTCAATCGCCCTCGTACAGCGATCGAGGACCGGTGGCATATGAATTGCCGCCTCGGTTAATGTGTTAACGTACAATCTGTATCCCTGGTCGGTCGGTATGCGGCCAGCACTGGTATGCGGCTGTCGAATCAAACCCATTTCTTCTAGTCGTGCCATTTCGCTCCGAATTGTCGCACTCGACACACCAAATAATTTTGCCATTGTCACACTTCCCACAGGTACAGCGATTTCAGCGTACTGTTCGATAATAGCGGCCAATATTTGGATTTGACGGTCGGTCATACCCTTAGTATAGCAAGTTTTTGGCACTCAATCAACTAGAGTGCCAAACGTTTGAACTTCATAGCCATAAAAGTTATACTTGGTATATGAGTTTTCTTAGCGACCTAGGCGGCTTCCTTGGTGAAGTCAAAGAATTTAGTGATCAAATTGATGGTGTCAAACAAGAAGTAACATCGTCTGTTGTCGACGCTATAACGCAAGGGAAGACCATCACAAACACAGTTGTTAGTGATGTGTCAGATAGCGTTACTACAGTACAGCAGACCGCATCGTCTACTGTTGATGACGTTGTCAAATCTCTTAAGAATTAGTTATCTGACGGCTTGTCAGGCAGTACAAGACGAATAATCATCGCCACAAGAAAAACAACCGCAACCGCTAGCAAGTAGTATTTCATTAGCTCGTTTTAGCGCCGCCGTAGGCTGATCCACCGTATGAATCGCTACGTGCCGGTGTCTGAGACTGAGCAATAGTTTGCTGCGAGGTAGGAATAAATGCCTTGGCAAGCGCAGAGACACCTGTAATAGCAGCAACACCAATACCGACATGCTTTAAGAAGTCTTTTCGATCCATTTTTTTATCTAGCAATACGCGTAGCTCTTTTTTGATGGCCATGATATTCACCTTTTTATTTTATTTCGCTGTATACCTATATAACACCACTACGCTTATGGTGTCAATTATTTCATGACGCCGTCGAAAATCCGTCTGTCGTGCGGAGGGGACGACGCGGCAATACTGGATCGATGCTTTTCTGAGAAACACTACTTCGCATTGCCGATGAACGTTGCACGGCAGTCGTATTTCGATTTTGTACAGCGAGTGTCGTACGAGCGACTGAACGAGTAACCCCGTCCATGCTGCGTCGGCGCGGCGCTGGAGCAGGAGTAATCGGAGGTACCGCTACTGACGGTGCTACACTGCGGACAGTAGTAGCGTGAGTTGGCGACAATACAGGCTTTGCATTATCTACGGACGACTCAGTTGAAACATTTTTAGCAGAAGGTACATGCGATTTTGATCGCTGGCGTAGTGTACGACGAATATATATCGCTACCGCACCGAGTTGGTAAATAACAATAATCGGTACGGCGATAATAAGTTGATTGACGATATCTGGGGTTGGCGTAATTATCGCCGCTGCAATAATCGCACCGACAATTACAAATCGCTGCGAAGACAAAAGTGCACCTGGAGGAAAAGGTTTAACGTGATCAAATATAAAGAGTAGCAGTGGCAACTGGAATAAAGCAGCTAACCCTAACATGTACGCAACGACAAATCCCAAATATGACTCCGCTGTAAGACTTGGAGATACGGCATCACCTGCAAATGTCATCAAAAAGTTAATCGCAGCAGGAATTGCGGCCATATAACCAAATACTGCCCCGCTAGCTGCGAGTACGCACGACATAAACACAATAGCGACAACTAACCGCCTGGAAGTCTTTCCGAGCACAGGCTGCAGGAATCTATAGATATGATAGACAATGACAGGAATGGTTAACAGTGCACCAAAATAGAGACACACCGTAAAGATAAAGCTAAATCCACCTCCCGGTGTTAAATAGACAAGCTTTTCTCCGCCAAGAGGTGCGACGACAAACTTAACAAGATAATCTTTAAAGTGAAATCCCACTGCCGAAGCAAGGATAAGTGAAGTAACAACCCAAAATAAACGGCTGCGTAATTCGTAGAAATGCTCAATAAAGGTCAGTTGCCCGTCGGTGACGTCGCCACTACGAGAACTATGACTGCTTTGTTTCGCTGTCAGCTGTTGGTTTCGTGTCTTTTTTTCCTGCTGTTTTTTCATCGTTCATCCCTTTACGGAGCTCTTTCATTGAATCACCGATACTGCGGGCTAGCTCAGGAAGTTTACGACCTCCAAATAATAACAAAATCACTAAGAATATAATTACTAATTCCATTGGTCCTAAAGTAGGCATGTTTTTCCTCACTCACATTATATAAAACTAGTTTAATAATATCGTGTTTATGGTAAGATAGCAAGAGAATAGAGAGGTGCGAAGGCAAAACTATGGATAGAATTTTGATAGCACAAAACTATAATTGCTCAGACTCCAACGTTAGTGCCTACGGAGCAGGTGCATACAACACCTGTGCCAACACAACATCAACTGACACCACGCAGACCGATACTATTGGCGCGCCAAATACAGGTGAATTTTTCGGCCTCGTCACCACGGGTGCATTTAGCGTACTACTTCCCCTCATTATTACTATCGTCATCGTCACCGCTGCAAGTATTGCGATGATTCGCAGAAAACGCGCGACTACCCAGCGTTAGTAATCGCGTCGAGTAAATCTCTTGCCGCAAGTCGGGCTTCGTCATCATGGCGATTAAACGCGTCACCGCGATGCGCTATTTCATCAATAACTCTGACTGCTCGGTCAAGGTCATCGTTAATTATAAAGTGGTAATATGGCACTTCAAGCGCATGACGTAGTTCGTTGATTGTCAGATCGCGGCGTTTTTTCCACTCTACATTGAACACCTCTCGGGAACTATATCGCTTCTCTAGCCGACTCTGCCAAGCCTCGTAAGTTGGTGGAACAATAAATAATGCCGTAACAGCATCGGGTGCAAGTTTACGAAATGCCGCAATCCCGTTAACATCTATATCTCCTAGCACGATTTTGTTAGTTTGACTGGCCTTTTTAAACTCGTTTACGTGAGTACCGTAAAAATTATCGCCGAACTTATTCACTTCGATCATGCGATGGTTTGTAATATTATCAGTCATCTGCTCAAGTGTCAGATAGTGGTAATCGACGCCGTCTTGCTCAAGAACGCCGTTATTCTCACGGGGCTGACGAGTCGTACACGTCACTATACTCGTATAGTCGTTCTTCTCTAATAATTTCCCTTGTATCGTGTCTTTTCCAGCTGAAACAATACCTACTAAAAGCACGATACTTACTGATTGCAGCGTATCGACAGCCTCGCTACTTGGCCGGTAGTCCTGTAAAAGTGTTTCGATTTTCATATCTGTTTAGTATATCAAATTAGTCACGTTTCAACATAACAGTAAAAGCTTCGGACGGAATATCCACTTTACCGAATCGCTTTAAGCGCTTCTTGCCTTTTGCCTGTTTGGCAAGGACCTTCTTTTTTCGGCTTACGTCGCCACCGTACAGTCCCGTCGTTACATCTTTACGGTATGCGCTGAGATCTTCACGGGCGATAAATCGTCCACCGATTGCCGCCTGTAGCGCTACCTGGAAATTCTGCCGCGGGATGACTTCTTTTAGTTTTTTGACGATAACACGCCCCAGTGCATCCGCTTCGCTACGATGCGCCATAACGCTTAGCGCGCCGACAATTTCACCTGCGACGTAAAAATCAACTCGGACAAGGTCTTCGGCGCGGTACTCGTCGAGTTCGTAATTAAAGCTACCATAGCCGCTTGTCACGCTCTTTAATTGATCGTAAAAATCCGTCAGTAAGTTTGCAAGTGGCGCTTCAAAACTAATCAGTGCGCGCTCATCGATATAGCTTAGGTTTTTTTGCTGGCCGCGTTTGTTGACGATTAGTTGGATAACCGCACCAATATATTCCTGCGGAACAACGATTTCACCTTTTATCCATGGTTCACGAATTTCAGTTACCTTACTTACATCCGGTAGATTGCTTGCAGATTTTATATCGAGCACTTCACCGCTCGTCATCGTCACCTGATAATCGGTCGATGGATTTGTTACCACAAGATCAAGGTTATATTCACGCTCTAGACGTTCACGAATAATATCCATGTGCAGTAGTCCAAGGAATCCAATCCGCACACCAAAACCAAGAACCGGAGAGTTCTCGGGCTCGAATTGCAGAGCACTGTCACTGAGGCTTAATTTATCGACGGCGTCTTTTAGATCATTATAATCTTCGTTACTCATCGGGAAGAACCCTGCGTATACAAACGGTTTGACATGCTTGTAGCCTGGGAGCATTTCTTCGGCATGGCTTCGTTTGACGGTGACCGTATCACCCACGCGAGCATCACGAGTTGTCTTTAGGTTCGTAACGATATAGCCGATTTCGCCGGTTGTCATTTCTTCATTCGGTTTCATTGTTGGATTAAGAGACCCAACTTCTAGTGCGATTCCGCTTGCACCTGTGGCAAGCATTTCGATCGTATCACCTTTTTTAATTGATCCGTCGACGACGCGCGTGTAAAGAATAACGCCGCGATAATCGTCATAGTAGCTATCAAATATCAATGCACGAGTAGGCGCTTCTTTTGTTCCTCGTGGACATTCAATTCGTTCGACAATCGCATCAAGTACTTCAGGTACACCTTCACCAGTTTTTGCGCTGATTTTTAGGATATCGGACTCTTCACAACCTAGCAGGTTGATAATTTCTGCACTCACTCGTGGCACATCCGCAGCTGGTAGGTCGATTTTATTAAGTACGGGGATGATCGCAAGGTCTGCTGCGAGCGCAAGGTAGACATTTGCCAATGTCTGCGCCTGAATACCCTGACTCGCATCTACAACAAGCACAGCACCTTCGCAGGCCTCAAGGCTCCGTGATACTTCATAACTAAAGTCTACGTGGCCCGGCGTGTCGATAAGATTCAGGTCGTAGTCTTTATATGTCATTCGCACCGGTGCGAGTTTGATCGTAATACCCTTTTCACGTTCAAGGTCCATGCTATCGAGTAGCTGCGATTTCATGTCACGCTTTTCAACGGTGCTCGTCATCTCCATCATGCGGTCGGCAAGTGTCGATTTGCCGTGGTCGATGTGAGCGATGATACAAAAATTGCGAATATGAGACTGATTCATTATAATAAACTATACCAGAAAACAGGGGTAGAAACAAGTATTACTCCGTAGAATGAGGCACTCAAGCTGCAATAAATCTTGCCTATCCAAAGAATAGTCGGCTGAGTTTTTTGATAATCGGATTAGCTTCTTCAAGACCAAGCATGCGACTTAATAGTAAATACGTACCGCCACTGATTGCCACAATTATGACGAACTTAGGGAACGTCGCCAAGAATCCTTGATCATCGTTTTGCAGCTGAAACAACTGAACAGCCACGTACGATACAATACTCATAACTGTCGTTGCGATAGTCATTTTTGTTATTGCACGAAGTAAAGATATATTAAATAATCCTTTTATTCTGTGGTTCATGACGGCAAATAATATTAACACTTCAATAACCGAAACAATCGACTGTGCAAACGCTAGTCCGTATGCTCCCATATCAAGCGACGCCGTAAACCACACAGCTAGAATGATGTTCAGACCAATGGCGACAAACGATATATACAGCGGCGTTTTTGTATCTTGCTGCGCATAAAAACTTCGGGCAGCGATAAAGTATATCGATCGAAAGAGTATGGCGACAACCAGCCCGCCTAACAGCCCCGCCATTAACGCATCACCACCGCTAATAATAAAGTTCACCAAATAGCCACGAGTGAAAAATGTTATCGCAGCAACTGGCATCGCCAACCAAATAATGACACGGAGGATTGTTTGCAACTCACTTCTAAACAAGTCGGGTCGCCCTTCACTTAGGCGCTCTGTCATCTTTGGAAATGCAGCTGTACTAATCGCTACTCCGATTAGATTGATTGGGGCCATATGCAATGTCGTTGCCTGGTTAAATGCAGCCAACGTTCCGGCCGCCATACGCGATGCGATATTTGTTTCAACGATTCCTACCAGGTAGTCCATACCTTGATCAAGTGAGCGCGCAGGTAGTAGTGTCAGAACTTTTCTAAATCCTTTATTCTTCCAATAGATTTTAAACCGATAATCAAACCCGAGTCCTAATAGACCGATACTACTAACAATAAGCTGCATAATCGAACCAAGGACAACACCAAGCGCCACACCCATTATTCCACCCTCAAATATCTGCCAGCCAAAAATTGATATGCCGTTAGTGAACACCAGTAGTCCAATGATAATACCGATATTGTAAATAATTGGCGCTAATGCGTAGAACGTAAATCGTCCGACGGCCTGCTGGATACTCGCAATCACCGTCGCAATCGCAAACAAGAATGGGTTTACGGCTATAACACGCGTCATACTGATCGCAAGCGCCATACTTGATTCACTTAGACCAGGTGCAATCACATATCTGATCAACGGATCTGCAAAAATAATAATCAGCACGCTCGTCACGAGCGTAATAAGTGCCATAAAATTAACCATGCTTGTTGACAGTTCCCAGGCAGATTTGCGGTTGCCTGTACCTAGACGCTGATTAAATACAGGGATAAACGTGACACTTAGCGCCCCCGACACCAAGATAAAGAACATAAAATCAGGGACAGTAAACGCAGCGATATACGCGTCGTAACCTGCTGGATACGTATCATAGTACGCGCCATTTAGCAGACGCATACGGAAGAACCCGAACAGCAATGATGCTAATGTTGCCCCGGCAAGCAAAGAAGCAGCTAACTGTACAGTTAGCCGCTGGTTTGCTTTTGCTACGACATTGCGCACCCGTCCCATTAGTTAGCCTATGCAGCTCGATCGTACAGCTGCGCCTCCTTTGGTAACGTTGCGTTCTTAAGAATCTTTTCAATTTCAGACTCGCTAATTGTCTCTTTCTCCAGTAGCTCTTTAGCTAATGCATCAAGACTCTTTCGGTTTTTTGTGATAACCGCTTCTGCGCGACGAGCTGCTTCTTTGATTAGCTCTTCGACTTCTTTATCGATTTCTTTAGCAGTATCTTCGCTATATGGCCGTTCGTGTGTCATTTTGTCAAACACCATCCCACCGTTATCATCATGGAATACTTGGTCGCGTAGTTTATTACCCATACCTTGTTCGATAATCATGTCACGAGCGATTTCCGTTGCCTTACGCAGGTCAGATCCAGCACCTGTTGTAATGCCATCTGCACCGTAGAGAATCTTTTCTGCGACGCGGCCGCCCATAGCACGCGCTAGGATATCTTTGAATTCATAGACATTCGTATAACTTTTGTCCTCTGGTGGCAAGAACCATGTCACACCACCTGTTCCACCGCGTGGAATAATGGTTACCTTGTGCACAGGATCGCTATCAGGCAGTACGTGACCGACGATTGCGTGACCCGCTTCGTGATATGCCGTCAGTTCTTTTTCTTTGTCGCTCATTATCTTTGTCTTACGCTCTGGTCCGATAGCTACTTTTTCAAATGCCTCAGTCAAATCAGCATTTGTGATCTTTTTACGATCAGCACGAGCAGCAATAATAGCCGCTTCGTTGGCGATATTCGCCAGATCAGCTCCGCTTGAACCGGCTGTTTTTGCAGCAAGTTTATCAAGGTCAACCGTATCATCTGCTGGTTTTTTCTTGAAGTGAACTTTCAAAATCGCCTCACGGTCCTTACGCTCAGGAAGCATAATGTTTGTGCGTCGATCAAAACGACCCGGACGTAGCAATGCAGGATCAAGTACGTCAGCACGGTTTGTAGCCGCCAGAACGATTACATTTGTCCCTGTCTCGAATCCGTCCATCTCTACGAGTATCTGGTTAAGCGTCTGCTCACGCTCGTCGTGACCGCCGCCCATGCCTGATCCGCGCTTACGACCAACTGCATCGATTTCATCAATAAAGATAATCGCTGGCGCGTTTTTCTTAGCTTTTGCAAACAAATCACGCACACGACTTGCGCCGACACCGACAAACATTTCAACAAATTCAGATCCAGAGATCGAGAAGAAAGGAACGTTCGCTTCACCAGCAACAGCACGTGCTAGCAATGTTTTACCAGTACCCGGGTTACCGACAAGCAGTACGCCTTTTGGAATCTTTGCTCCAAGCTCTTCGTACTTTTTAGGGTTTTTCAAGAAGTCGACGACCTCTTCTAGGTCTTGCTTGGCACTTTCGTTACCAGCGATATCATCAAATACCACCTTGCCTTTATCTTGGCCGTAGAGTTTGGCTTTGCTTTTACCAAATCCCATAGCCTGGTTGTTTTGTCCCTGTGCTTGACGCATCATGAACAAGAAGAATCCACCAATCAATAGTACTGGTACCAAGATTATCGCTAAATTCCATAGCACCTGAGAAGTTTGATCAGTTGGAATAGGGTTAACTGTCACTTTACTATCAGGTTTTAGTCCCTGTTCGTAAATACTTGTATTCGCTTCTTTTGTTGTTTCTTGAGTAGGCTCGCTTTTACCTTTTGGCGTTACCTTAATTTCACTTCCCTGAATGTCAAGGCGTGAAATCTCACCGGCGTTAGCTCGCTTTACCACATCAGATAGTGGCACCTTTTCAAGGTTTTTAATTGGCGAGACGACGGCAAAAATTGTCAAAATGCCGATAATGACAATTGCCCAGAATAACCCTAGACGCACCCAATTGGATGTCTTGTTTTTTGGTGCTTTATTTTTTGTTGCCATGTTGTCGTTACTGTTCCTTTCTGAACTCTCGCAAATAGAATAATCCCACTCTTTTTATAATAACACTTATAGACTGGTCTCGACAATAAAATCACGTTGAGTGAATCGTAATGCGACACCGTCCGCCACATGAGCGACCGCTCCTGGCTTTGCCACCTTGATAGCATGAAGTGCCCGTCCGCGAGGTTTTGTCGCCGGACTAGCACCTGTCTGGGCAACAAATACACGGCGCAGAAGTTCAATTGCCACCGCATCGCTACAATGACTAAAGAAATATCGACTGTAGGGAGCATTTCCAATCAATCCGTCCATTTCGCTATCAATCACCTGCTTTATCTCTACTTGACGCGCCCGTAGTGCCAGTAGTTCACGTTTTGTATCACTACTAACCTCATCTAACTGTCGGCGAATTCTATTGCGCATATATATGTCGCTCGCGTTTGTACTATCTTCGTGCCAGGTCAAACTATGTCGCTCGGCGTACTTCAGGATATCTTGCTTTGTCACCTCAACAAGTGGACGGAGTATTTTGTCGTTATCTAACACCGCGACGCCGCGCCAACCAGTCCCGCGTGTCAGATTAATTGCTATTGTTTCAACAGCGTCATCGGCATGATGGGCCGTTACAAGCGTTGCATTATAGGTATCGCATACACTAAACAAGAATTTATATCGCCGCGTCCGTGCCGTATCTTCACTTGTTCCAGCACCTAACTCTTCGCGAACCGACACAAATGTTACGCCGTAATTATCAGCCAGATTTTTAACAAAAGCCGCATCATCTGCTGAATCGTCGCGAATTCCATGATCAAAGTGCGCAACGATAATATCGCCCGCAGGCACGTTCTGCCTGGCAACTTCTTGCATTCGACACATAGCGTCCAGCAACACTACCGAATCAACCCCACCGCTTACTGCGACAACATACTTTGCCATACTAATAATTCTGAGAGACTTTCACTCCTAGCCAAATGCCTGCTATGCCACCAATCAGTCCACCAAGAATACTCCACACACTAAAAATATCGTTATCACCAAGTAGTAGCGGAATATAGCTACCTATACCCACCCCGACAGTTGCCAGTAACATAATAATTTTCTTGTTCATCGTATTTAAAGTATACACCACGAAGCACTTGCATATTACACCCGTTCTCTCGCTTGCCAAGATCAGAGGCAAAGCAATAGATCTATAAATAACGAGTACTTCCAAACGGTATTTTTTCTTTGACATTATGCCCCGTACCTAGCGTGTCGGCGCTATGGATCACTTGCTTACCGTACCGGTCATTAATTTCATCGACTGCCTCGGTAATGTGACGTTCGCGTGCCAGTTGGTCGCCAAACAAACTCAGTTGCGGATCGATATCGTCGCTCAATTCGTAGACACTCACGCCAATTGTTCGAACGAGCGGCGGGGCATTTGCAAATAGCTGCTTCGCCTGTTCATAGATTGCTTGGTCGCTAAAAAACGGCGCTCCCGCCATATGGCGCGCATGCCAATATTGCGCACCTCGCTGCGTCTCCCAGCCCCCATGAGGAGATTCGTGGCTGCTCTTTTCGCGGTGTGTTGTCGCCCACACTAGCACCCCGCGAGCTACCTTGCCCTGCGAGCGAATCTTTTTGCCCGTTGCTTCACACAAATGGTGCAACCGTTTCAGTATCTGATCATACGGCATATTATATCCGTCCAACACAAACTGCCGACCCGCCGTCTTGAGATCATGATCAACATTATCCACTTCCCAGCCGCGCAGTCGCTGGTGCCATTGATCTCCGTTGATACTTTTAAACACCATCGTCCGTAACATCTGCGCATCCGCATCCAAAAATTGCAGCGGCGTCATGACACCTACTGCGTTCAACCGAGCCTCGTTGCGATGGGCGATACCCGTAATGTCAGTCAACGCCATCTTGCTATACGTTTCGCGCAAATTGCTTGCCGTAATAACGTCCATGCCGTCTGGCTTATGCAGCCCCGCTGCCGTTTTTGCCAAAAACCGATTCATCCCAATGCCTACATTGCAGCGCATCGCACAGCCAATCTCGTCTTTTAGTCGCTGCTTTATTTCCAGCCCAATAGTTTCGAGTCCACGGGCTTTCGTCGCCTCTGTTGCTTCATGAAAATCTATAATCCCCTCGTCGATACTTTTCATCCGTACATGCGCCGAATAATCATTCATAATATCCATCATCTTGTGGTACACATAACGGTACTTCGCCGGGTCACTCTCTATCCCGATCAGTCCTGGGCAGATCTTTTTCGCGTCTTTTAGTTTCATTCCTAACGTTACGCCCATCGCTTTCGCCTCGTAACTCGCCGTTATAATCATCGTATGTTCTGTGCGCCGATTTACAATCGCTATCGGCCGGCCACGCAACCGCACCCGCGCTTGTTGCTCGACTGTGGCAAAGCAGCTATTCAAATCGATGTGCATCACGAGTGGTGTTTCGGGGTTACTACCCTCACGCAAATTCATACAGCACTTCCTTTTTGCCCCACATCTGTCAAAACTTCGCCAGCGTGGGTGACGGCGAGCGGGGCAGCACCCACCGAACCGAGCAAAGCGGATGAGGAAGGGGCGGACTCGCCGACAGGCCCCGCGGCCAGTGACCTACGTGGTAATTTTGTAAAAATTGACAACGACGGGAACGATGTAAGTGGCGTAGGTAAGTCCGATAACGCAAGTAGTCGACCACACGCAACCAACCCCAGCCAGTGCCATCGTACTCTTTGATGCAAAACAACATCGTAACCAACCACCGCTTGACCAATCGAACACATCATAGTCGATCTCCTTCACGGGTCAATCGCCACGTCAACCGCTCACTATCAAGCTCTATTCGGTAATCAGCCGCACCATCCGTCACATCAAATACGTGCACCGTCCGCCGACCTTGCTCGGTCGGATGACGCAGCCCAATCTCGGTAATATCAATCACCCGCCCGTTCGCACGTTTAAATTTACGTGGATTACAAGGGTTTAACCCGGCACCAAACGTCGCCACCACCTCTATTCGTTCGTTCAAAAAAAGTTCATCATTCATATCAAAATATCTCCAAGTAATTATTAGAGAAACGATTCTGATTGTATTGCCCGTCGTTCGTATCCGTTTCTAACACGTCGCCGAAAACAATTGAATGATTCCACCGGAGGGACGCTTTGCTTAGATAAGCTAGTGTGTATCGCGGGGATATACCCCTATTATACACCCTAGTGTCACTTCATCAAACAGAGGTAATTATTGAATTTACATCACCTACATGTCGGGTGTTACCTAATTGAGTCATGAGGTTTCTTTTTTTCATTGGTCGCATCTTGACTAGTGCAAAGCTTATCAATAATTCCTACGGCTAAACATGCCACTTGATTATGCGACAAGTCCTTAAGCGCATCATTCGTCAGTATATGCCGCTTCAGCCCGTCAACCAGTGCGGCCGATGCTGACTGTTTTGCAAGTAGCGCGCTGGCTAGCCTGTTTAGCTTTAATTGATTGTCGTATTTTCCTAGCGACATCGCTTCGCTGCGTTTACGCAGTTTGTCTATCCCTTGTACAGCCGCACGACTTTTTCCATCGCGGTCTAATACATGCCGTCCGAGCGCCCCGGATTTATCATGGCCAATAATTTCTGGGAGTGTCGTTGCAAACAATAGTCGCGCATGATCTTTCCATTCTTCGGTGTCCTCGCCGTAAATCGCCTCTGTAATATAATCGTAGCTAGGCCGGGGTTCAATTTCATGATCGTCAGTTGCCATCACTTCGTGTACCGCAGCCGTACCAACAATGCGAGGTATATCTGAGGTGACGCCTTCACCACTTTCAAACTCTACAGGTTCATTATATGTATTTGCACGTTCAGTTGGACTCGCTGACATGACACCTCCTGGCTGCGTGAATTCTAACAATTCTATAAGCCTTATCTCATTATGCGACTTCTACTGCTAAAATACCAACACTAATATTTCTGGCCACACCTCATTCCTCTTGTGCTTTTGTCCGACACCGCGTATACCTATATACACCATGTCCTCAGCTGAATATTATTCACCAAAAATGCACGCATCAGTATACAAACAGACACCTAACCATCTAGGCAGGATTCCGTCCGCCGCCGAGACATTACTAACGAATGACCAGGACTTACTCGCTCACTTTTATTTTTCGTTCTATCAGCAGTACTGCGACGTGACTGCCGATACAGGTTTTGATTCGGTACTTTCACTAGGCGAAATCGACGACACCATCGTCATTGCTCGCCGCAACGACCAAACTCCTTATAACGACCCCGCCGCATATCTTATCAAGCAATATAACTTAACAAGTCAAGCTATTAGCGACTGGGATGTTGCAGATATCCACAGTAGCACCGGGCGAGGTGATGCTTTTGAATACGCACTTATCCTGCATGAAAGAGACAATAACGCTCGTGCGGCAAATCTATTCCTGACAAACAAAGGCAATGCATGGTCGACGGCAGATCAGCAAAAATCACAGCTTCGTAGCGCGCTGCTGCTACCCCACACCGCAATGTACGATAGTAGAACAACCGAAAAAGAGCTCCGACGAATTTACGAAGAACTACTTTGCCAGCAAGCGGACAAAAGACAGGGTCTCGCAAAGCGATTCGGCGAATGTATTTTGACAACACATTCCGCTGAAAGTATACTTACTATATAAATCAAAAGGAGCCGCCCATTGAGCGTAGAATATCTACAACTCAATCCCGACGACACTCCATCTTCATATGCGCTAAAAAAATCTCTCGCTAGACGCACACTTGAATTAATTAACCCTCCGCTCATGAAGAATCTTACCGGTGAAACTATTGAACATTGGGACCAGATGGCAAAAAACACTATCACTAAAATTAAACATATAGATCGATATCGCGACGACTGGGGGCTCCATAAAGAACTCCGGGATCTTGAGAAGTTTCGGCAAGATTTGCAAAGAAATAGAATCAGCGTCCGCCTGTTTTCCGTCGCTCAGCAACATATTCAGTTCACCCATTCAGGCAGAATAAACGAAGAGAGTAGTAGCCACCGGTTTTATCGGCGAACAAAAAAACCCGACAACCATGTCGAACTTTAGTTTAGGTTATTCAAACGGAAACTATTCGTTTGACATACTCACCTGCTTTGTATACCCTAGGGGGGTATGAATGATACAACAATATCACTACGTGCAACTGCCATCAGCGCGACACTACACTGCCTTGTCGGCTGTGCGATTGGTGAAATACTTGGTATGGTTATCGGCACCGCTTTG
Organism: Saccharimonadales bacterium (SeqCode); assembly: GCA_045628725.1. GTDB lineage: Bacteria > Patescibacteriota > Saccharimonadia > Saccharimonadales > Saccharimonadaceae > JACQGD01. The sequence goes on along the minus strand of JAZQPT010000009.1, from coordinate 5,396 downwards.
GATTGGCATTCTGCGGCTACGACCGCACTTGCTATTTCACTCGCGTTTTTATTTGGCTACAGTCTTTCATTGCTGCCGCTTCTGCGATCCGGATTATCCTTTAGTGCAGCCGCACCGATTGTCCTGGCTGCCGATACGCTGTCGATCCTGACCATGGAAATCGTCGACAACGCAGTCATGCTCGCTGTTCCTGGCGCCATGAACAGCGGTTTGGTTAATCCGCTTTTTTGGATCACCATGACAGTCGCTTTAATAATCGCCTTCTTTGTTGCAGTGCCAGTTAATTATTACCTACTTAAACGCGGCAAGGGGCATGCGCTTATTCACCAGCATCATAATCACGACGACCACCATCACCATACACAGGGGACACATTCATGAGTAACTACGGCTACACCGAAAGCAAAGAAGAACTCCTCACACGCCTAGCACGCGCTGAAGGCCAGGTACGCGGTGTTGCGCGAATGGTGAATGATGATAAATATTGCATCGACATTTTGACGCAGATCAGCGCAATTCAAGGGGCGCTGGACCAAGTTGCGCTAGAATTACTGCGCGAACATACCAATCACTACCTCGAGAATGGTACGCTAAGCCATGGACTACAACAAGAAAAATCAGACGAACTAATTGCAGCAATCGCACGACTACTGCGCGCAAAATAAGGAGAATACTATGGAATCAAAATCACTATTATTTGGAATCATCGGCTTTATAACTGGCGGATTAATTGTTTCAATCGCCGCCAGTTCATCACAGCCAGCGACACATTCACACAGCGAAACGATGTCTATGTCGATGTCGTCGATGACGGACACACTAAAAGATAAAACGGGTAAGGAATTTGATCAAGAATTTACTAAACAAATGATTGAACATTACCAAGGCACAATAGACATTGCACGGCTTGCAGCCGATAAAGCACAGAACCCAGAGTTAAAAACCTTTTCGGCGAATATTATCGACACTCAAACAAAAGATATAGCGACGTTAAAATCCCTTCAACGCAATTAAACCTGCGTTGTTTGCGGCTGACCAGTGCCGTTTGATAGTAGGCGAACAACTGACTGTCCGAATCGGTGGCATCGGAGATGTACCATCGTATAGACCTGCAACCGGGCTTGTGACAAATCCTGCTGAATCATAGATTGTAATAGTGTGGCCAGATAGTGCTTTATTTTTTCGATAGTACCTAGGTTGGCTATGAGCGTTTCAGTCAGTCGTTCAATGTCCTTATATCCAAGTAATAGTAAAAGCATCTTTAATTCCGCCTTCGCTTCGTTCATTAGCTCACGGAGTTCGTCTGCGGACATCGCTAGGTGTTGTATAGTGGTTTTTTCGGCAACCGCTACAGATTGATGCCGTACAGGCGATGGATCGACAGGGTTAAATACCACCCCGTTCATATCATTGATCGAGAATGTCGGTATCTCAGCCAGCGTATCAATCACAGGCGCGCGCTCAGCAGAAGGCAGCCGAAATACACTAATATCCTTTTCTGATTTCGGCGCTATTCCTATCGAATTTTCTCGGGACGTATAGGTTGGCGGTACTAAAAACGACACATACGAAACAGGTATATCTTCGACTAAAGAGGGTGGGGGAGTCGTCGAGTTAAATGACTCATTATCACCTATCACCTTCGGTCCCCGTCATCATCAATATGTTTTTGTCCCCCACTCAACTGCTCCTTGGCCGACACTATATCGCGCCCACTTATCCACGTATTTAATGTCATTAATTTTTAGTCCTAGCCTTCCAACTCTTGTGATTAATGGAGTGCAGATTCTCCTAGTATATGCTGCCGCGTTTGTTCAGCGACAATTCTTTTATATTCTTCGTGAAGTTCCTTCAGTGCATCCATTACTCCTGCAAAACGATGCTATGTTCGAATTGTCCAGGATATTCAATACTACCCTTACCTCTATCTATCTTTTATTATAAACCCGCCATATAATAAAATCGAGAGTTGACAATACAGCCTGAATTTGGCCAACTGAATAAACTTGTATAACTACACTACTTTTATGACTTGTCTGTAATATTTCTTATAGTTGTTATCGTCATTAACCATTATCATTACATACGTACCGTAATGACAGGAGGAATATATGAAAGCAGTCACATGGCAAGGTAAGCGCAACGTTGCAGTTAAAGAAGTCCCCGACCCCGTCATAATTGACCCTACAGATATTATCATCAAAGTCACCTCGTCTGGGCTGTGCGGATCCGACCTTCACTTATACGAAGTACTTGGACCGTTCATGGGCGAAGGCGACATTCTGGGCCACGAACCAATGGGAATCGTCCAGGAAATAGGACCAGGTATCACCCACCTTGCTGTTGGCGATCGTGTCGTCATTCCATTCAATATCTCGTGTGGACACTGCCTGATGTGCAAAAGCGGATTTCAGTCCCAATGCGAAACAACGCAAGTACACGAACATGGCCGCGGCGCATCGCTTCTTGGATTTAGCAAATTATACGGAGAAGTTCCTGGTGGCCAAGCAGAATTTCTACGTGTTCCGCACGCCGATTACGGTGCAATCAAAGTACCTCACGGCCCACCAGACGACCGATTTGTTTACCTATCTGATGTTTTGCCTACAGCATGGCAAGCTGTCGAATATGCCAACATACCCAAAGGCGGCACTGTTACCGTATTCGGCCTAGGCCCCATCGGCGAGATGGCAGCGCGTATTGCAAAGTTCCGCGGCGCAAGCAAAGTTATAGCAATTGATCTTGTCCCCGAGCGACTCGCCCGCGCAAAATCATTTGGTATCGAAGTAATTGATTTTAGCAAACATGACAACATCGCCGAAATCATCAAAGACAAGACCGACGGACGCGGCACCGATGCAGCAATTGACGCAGTCGGCACCGAAGCGCACGGATCACCCCTCGGCGGATTTGTACAACAAGCCGCCGGTATTTTGCCCGATGCAGCAGCGGCTAAAATATTCGAGACTGCGGGTGTCGATCGATTAGCCGCACTCCACGGTACTATCGAAGTAGTACGCCGCGGCGGAACAATCTCTGTTGTCGGCGTCTATTCTGGCATGATCGACCCAATGCCAATCGACACGATATTCGACAAGCAGCTTACTATCCGCATGGGACAAGCTAACGTTCGGCGCTGGACAGATGATTTATTGCCGCTACTTACTGACAAAGATCCACTGGGCGTCGATAGCTTTGCGACGCACCACCTTACGCTCGACGACGCTCCCCACGCCTACGATATCTTTCAAAAGAAAGAAGATGGTGCCATAAAAATCCTATTCAAACCGTAACGATTGCGCAAATTCGCTAACTATCAGCAGCCGCGTTTCTCTTGAAACCGGTCAATACACCGTATACTAAGAGTATGAAGTACACCAGTAGAGAAGAACTAACCAAAGCAATTCAGCATACGCTCGAACTATTCGACGCTGAGTTCAATGATATAACAGAAGAATCCAAAAATATTCGCATCAAAAACGTCAGCAAAACACCATCTGAAATGCTCAGCTATCAGATTGGATGGACGACATTACTCAACCAATGGATCGAAGATGAAGCAGCCGGTAAAACGGTGATTACCCCTACCGAAGAATTTAGTTGGAACCAGTTAAGTGCGCTCTATCAGACTTTCTACAAACAGTACGGCAAAGAGACTCTCGTCGAACAGCGCGCTCGCCTAGCGGACCTTGTAGAGCGAATAATAGCTCACATCAACAACATGTCTGATGACGAGTTTTTTAGCCCAGAAGCTTTTCACTGGACAGTAACCGACGCCAACTGGCCTGCCTACAAGTGGATTCACATTAACACCGTTGCTCCGTTTAAAGGGTTTAGTCCCCAGCTACGAAAGTGGAAAAAGTCACTACAATAGCGGACTGTCTCCCGCGAAGACGCGACGATTAAAATAACACCCGTACGGGTGTTATTTTAATTACTCTCTAAAGAAAAAACGACCACTTTCGTGATCGTCATTTCATGGTAGAAACGCTATTAACCACCTGGAACCAGATAAAGCGTGAACTGATTGTAGCGTCTGAAATATACCAGAGCATGCGAATCACCTACCTCATACAGCCCTAAGTAGCAGTAATAGAAACAGACAAGTATTCACCTGCTCTCGGGTAGTAAAATATGGTAAAATTTACATAAAGGATTACACAACATGGAAACAATCAATCTGATTCTCGGAATCGCAGCATCGGTACTCTCAATCTTCTCTGTTATCTGGACGGCCAAGACGGCTCGTACTGTCAAGAATATGCCACGTAATGCAACGGGTGGAGACAGTTCGGTTAATACCGTTGGCAATAAGAACAGTATTACCAATGGCCGCTAAAGAACTTACTGCAACTGGCGGTGACGGCAGCATTAATATTGCTGGTGAAGGTAATACCGCAAGCATTCTTCAGTATGAAGCATTCCAACGAACTTGGCTCTATGATATATGCCTAGTTATTAAAGAAGCGAGTATTCCGCTCGAGGATGATGACAACTTCTCCATTAATATGAATTCTGATTGGCTCGAGAAACTTGAATATAATCAGGTGAAAATCTACGCTGAGATTTTTCAACAAGACTCCTATGCATTTGACCAACTGGAAGAGGTCATCAGAGATTTTCCAAATAGCGTAGAAATGATTCGTAAAGTCCGACATATCTACTTATTTGTTGAAAAAGAGCGTGAGTCGAAATCAGAAGACGGGGACTATGTTTTGGAGCAAGTATTCAAGCAACTGAGTCAGCTTGTTGACGAGTCAAACCGACCGATAGAAAAGCAAATACCACTTGAAGAAAAAGAGCGGTACATCAAGCTGGTGATGTTTTACGTATTTACTAGATGTCAATTACTCAAGAAAGTTGGTGCTTGATGTTAATCGACCCAGGTGCTGCGCCACAAAATACAGTCCTCTACATAGCCTCTTGCGTGCTGGAACTATTAAAGTATAAGAGCTACAATGATATTGACGAACTTCGAGCAGATGCAATGCATCAATACGAAATTGAAATCAACTATTCTGCGTTTATCCTTTCCCTCAATTTCTTATTTCTCATCGAAAAGATAGTCATCAAAAATAAAAAAATTATATGTATATAAAAAAGATAGCCATCCATGAATCTCATCCTGTCGGAAAACTTATCCGAGAGGTTAACTTTACAAAGGGCGCTAACTTCATTGTTGACGGTCACAAGAAACCAGGTGAAAAAGGAAATGGTATTGGGAAAACGACAGTCCTTCGAGTTATAGATATATGTCTAGGCGCAAAGGATAAGAAATACCTGTATTTTGATGAAGAACTAGGCGCTACAAATACAGTCCTAAAGAATTACATTTATGATAGTAAGGTTTATGCCGAGCTTACACTCTGGGATGAATTGGATAACGTTGAGCCAAC
>JAZQPT010000008.1:0-34371 GCA_045628725.1 Saccharimonadales bacterium (SeqCode) | reverse complement strand
AGTTTTTTGCGCTTCAGCACCAAGGACTGATGGCTCTGTCACTTCAGGTGTCGCAGGTGTAGCAACTTCATCGGTCGTACTAACACCCACTACTCCGTTGCCCGCCACCGAAGTGGCTGTCGCAAGAAGACGAGGAGATGTAGTAGTAGTAGTAGTAGTAGTAGATGAGGTTTGCAATGCGGTCTCCGACTGATTATCTGAAGTTGTTGATGTTTCAGCAATCGGAGCAGTAACCGTAAAGCTTCCTTGCCGTTCACCTATCGCCTGACCAGAACCTACAGTAACTGCAAATGAATATGTACCATTCGCTAACGCAGGAGAAACGGTAACGCTCCATGCTCCGCTAACGTCAGTTTCAGTGTCATATCCAACACCGTTAATCAATATCTGCAAAGGAGTGTTTGACACTGAAGTGCCGTCCGCGTTCCATTTCGCAGACCCACTTACTGTAGGTGTTGAAGTTGAACCATCAATCACCTCAGTCGTGACAAGAATGGAATTGTCTATCGTGAAAGTGCTACGCGTTTCATTACCTGCTTTATCAACAGCAGTAATAATATAGACTCCGTTGCCTGAAATTGCTGTCTTCGGAGTGTATGACCAGCCGCCCGCACTTTTTAGTGGAACACTACTGCCGTTAACGAGAATTTTATCTAGATTTTGATCAGTTGCGGTGAATGTTACTAAGCCTTTATAAGTAAGACCATTTGTAAATCCAGTGATAGTTGGAGCTACCCTATCGATACGCTTTACTTCATATTTTACAGTTGATGAATTGCCTGCGATATCAGCAATGAGCAATGTATATTTATCATTTACTGCGTGTACTTTTGTAAACTTGCTACTATTTACCATCGTCCAGCCCGCTGGCGTTACGATAGGTTCAGTTGTATTCATAGTAACGGTCACATTGTCTTTAGTAACTGCATCGCCGTTATTATTTGAGTACGTAAATGTTGCTGTAGGACTAACCGCATCGTAGACGAAACTAATCTGAGATTCGTTACCCGCAGTATCGCGCACAGTTACAACGTTTAGCCCTTCAACAAGGTGTGTTTTCGTGATATTACTCCAGTTAAGATCGTTCCATTCACCGCCACGATTATACGCGTGTCCGTTTACAAGCACTTCTTTGAGGTTTTTGCCTGCGTCATGAAGTTTGAAGCTAATACGTGAATATGGGTTCGATCCAAGGGTTCCGTCAGTTGGAGATGTTGAACCAGTCTTGATACTCACCGTAGGAACTGTGCTGTCGATCGTAAAGTAGTAATACTTCGTGATAGAATTACCAGCCTTATCCTGAGCGACAATTTTAAGGCCATATTTTCCGTTTAGAGCAGAAGTGTCATGTACAAGCTTTGGTTGTGCGCCGTAGCGAACATTTCCTGTACCATTTGTATTATCTTTAACCCACGTACCATAACTACCGTCTGAATTTGCTTTGAATAGTTCAATGGAAGCACCGTAAGGACCACTCTGACTATCGGAAAGATCAGCCAGGAAAGTTGTATTTTTTCCATCAAGTAGAACAACAGGATCCGCGGGAGATACGCTAGTGAGTACTTTATCGCCTGCCTTTGCGGTTATAGATGGAGGCGTGTATTCAACGGTAACTTTCGCTACCGCACTCCATTTACTCCACTGTGAAGCATTCCCAGCGCGCACTTGCCAGTAATAGTCTGCTGCAGGTGTACTATTGTTATTTCGCGTAATTGTTGTTGATCCTAATAGATAATTACCGCTAGATTCACTACTATCACTATAGATTGTCTCGCCCAGAGTCGTATCATTCACTTGGGAATATGAAGTCCTGTATTCATACTTAGTTGCCCCAGCTACAGCATTCCATGTCATAGAAAATGCCGGGTTGCTGGTTGCCGAACCGGTAACGGGTTTTAGATTTACAGGTGTCCCGAGAGGAGCTAAGTCAAAAGTATACTCTATTCCGCCTGCCTGCAACTTGGTAATTACAGCTTCGCCGATAACCCCTGAACCTAGAGAATAACCTATTGTTATCACCCTAGCCGAAGGATTTGCCGCCGAATACTGCGCAAGTGTACCCATATTCGTATAGCCACTGCCATTACTTAGACCAAAATCTTTGCTCGTCCACCACTGGCCATTCCCGTATGCCCATGGTTCGTACACAAGGTATCCATCCCAGCTGCCATTTCCGTCCTTATCAACTCCAAGCTGTAGGCTCGGAAGCACCCCTGCATGTGATGCAAAATCAATATCTACAACGCCCGCGTCAGAGAGTTTGAAGCTCGCAGGATAGTAGCCAGCAGCTTTCGACTGTGCATTCCCATTATCGCTCTGGACGGTTTTCACATGCAGGCCACCTGGAACAAGCTCATTAGATCCAGCTGATCGTGTTTCTCTAAAATTCCAACCACCAGGGAGCTGGTTGGTGTGCACAACACTTGCCGCATTCGCGACCTGCGTTGCCACTACCGCATACATTGGCTGCGCGATAATCGCCATTACTGCTATTAAAGTTACTATCCGATGCGTAATACGATTCGGCTTTATACTGAGTCCCATGAACGTAACCTCTTCTCCACACTCCACATGTAGGCTTAATTTAAGGCTATCTTACCATGATTATCATTATTTGACTATGATAAAAGATATTTTATAAGTATTATTTAATATTTCGAAGGGGGCTGTCAGATAGACGACTATCGAAATATCAATATTCTCTGTACACTGTAATGTAATGAGTACACTAGAAACCTACGGATGGAACGACGAACGTGCGAGCGAATGGGCGGCTGCTGACCGTGATGGATTACTACCTGCCCGCGTTACCGCCGACCATGGCCACTACTTTAAGATAGTTACACCTAAAGAAATATCCGCCCGATTGTCTGGCAACGCGATGCATAAATCTAAGTCAGTCGATATGCCAAAAATCGGTGACTGGGTAGCAATTGAAATGAGCGACGAGACGTCAGCGATTATCCACCAGGTATTGCCCCGCTCTAGCGAAATCGTCCGTGGGCACGTAGGGCGCCAATTAGATAAACAAGTAATCGCCGCCAATGTCGATCTGGCGTTTATTGTTCAACCGTTAGATCACGACTTTAGCCCTGAACGACTTGAGCGATATATCTTTCAACTAGCTAGTCAAAATATATCCGTCGTCATATTACTGAATAAAGCTGACAAAGCACTCGATGCCAGCGACAAACAAGCACAACTAAAAGATTTAGCGGCTGATACGGTCATACTAAGTGCCCGCGATGACACTGATTTATCTGCAGTCGAGCAGTATATTACCCCAGGCAAAACAATTGTCATTATGGGATCGTCTGGCGCTGGTAAATCAACGCTGACTAACCGATTGCTTGGTGCCGAAATCCAGGCAACGGCTGCTATACGCGAAAAAGATTCAAAAGGACGCCATACAACCGTTCACCGTGAGTTATTTGTGCTGCCAAATGGCGGAATGATTATCGATACGCCGGGCATTCGTGAATTACAGTTATGGGGCGACGCCGAAGATTTAGAGCATTTATTTCCCGAAATATTCGCTGCGGCACGACTATGTCGCTATACCAACTGTATCCACGACACCGAAGACGGCTGCCAAGTAAAAGCCGGTCTTGCCGATGGAACAATCGATGCAAAGCGCTATCGCATTTACCAAAGTTTCAAACAAGAATTAGAGATGCTTGAAAATCGCCGCGAGTTCATCACGGAACGTCGATCACAGCAAACAAAAGAATCGGCAAAACGACGATTAAAACGTCGACGTAGCAGCGAACAAGATCAACCGATTCAGTACGAATAGCCTTTATAGGGGTAAATGTTGTATAATGATCAGATGATAGCACGATATGCACTCTTTGAAATCGAAAATCTCCGCGACAGGTTTGACCTTGCAAGTGGCGTTCCTAGCGGTACTAAACGAAAATATAACATCAGCCCAACTGATAGCGCGCCCGTTGTCGTACAACGCGACGGCAAACCAGAACTTGAACGTAAAAAATGGGGATTCATTCCACAAAACGCCAAAGACAATAATTCTGTCTTTCGTTACAAAACCCAAGCTGTCCGATCAGAAGTAATCTTTAAAAAGGCAACCTGGGAACGAGCAATCCGTACTCAGCGTTGTTTAATTCCGGCAAACGGATTTTATGAATGGCACAAAACAGAAAACGGCAAAACTCCGTATTTTATACAGTTCAAAAATCGCCCACTGTTTGCGATGGCCGGCGTGTATAGTTCATGGACCGATCCTGACGGCAAAGAATGGGGAACGTATAGTGTGATTACAATCGATTCGCACTCTAGCGTACTGCACGCAAAAGTCGTCCGCCCTATCGTTCTTGACCCTAGCGACGAAGCCATCTGGCTCGATAAAGAGATTACCGATATCGGAACACTTTATTCGGTGATGAAAACATACCCAGATGATATCTTGAATATTACAAAAGTTGGTGATGCAATCAATTCGACTAAAGTAAATACGCCCGACCTTATCACTCCTGTCGCCTAATTATTTCTTTGATACCCATGGATTATCGGTGATATAAAACCGCCAGGGAACTTCTTTACCTTCGCTAATTCCGATGCGTGTGGTCTGAGTTATTTTAGTCGACGGTAATTTTGGTGCGGCAATCAGCCTGACTTCGCCACTGCGTACGTCGACACCGTTTTGTTCTTTACCGATACGTAATGCTTGGCATAATTTAGCGGGACCGTTGGTAAGCTCATACCCTCCTCTGCCTCGCTGCTCTAACATATATTCTTGACCATCGAGCGGCTCAACTGCGCGAATCAGCACTGCCGAACCATACCCCTGCTCGCCTACAACAATGTTGCAACAATAGTGCATGCCGTAGGTAAAATATACATATAATTGACCGGCTGGTCCGAACATTACTTTTGTTCGCGGGGTTTGTCCGTTATAGCTATGGCTCGCGACATCTGTTTGATCGTAAGCTTCGGTCTCGACAATCATACCTCGCAGTGTACAACCGTCGATATCACGTTCTATGATGCAACCTAGTAACCTTGGTGCTACATTGCTTGCAATACCGTTTAGAAAGTCTAACTCTTTGGATGCCACTTATTATCGCTCCCTTTCTTGTACTTGGCCTTTACCGCACTCCACGCAACGCGATGTGCAGTTTCTTCACGATCACTATGCTGTTTTCTATCGTCTGCGTTTTTGTATTCATCGTACGCGCTATTAAACGCTGCTTTGTAAATATCTTGTGCATGAGCTGGAAGTACATTTCGCACACTGGCAGGCAATTCTGAAGTGTTATTATATGGCATAACCACGTCTCCTTTGTACTATCAGTGTACGTCGAACAATACTACCGCGCTATGAAATTTTTCACCAAGGATACAGAGGAACTCTGGTATCTTGAATATATACAGTATGCAAGCAGTACCCCTAATAAACCGGCAACGCTGTCGATAAGAACATCGCGTATCTCGCCACTACGGCCTGGTACGTATAATTGATGCAGTTCGTCGCTTGCTGCATACAACACCACTACCCCAACGCTTATCAGAAGTGTGAATTTTCTCGGTAGTTGATACTGGCGAACGACATTAAGTGCTAACACTCCAAGTATAAAATAGGCCACTGTATGCGCGGCCTTGCGCGTCATAAACGTTAAAAGATCTGTTTGCCCTGTAATACCTATCGATTGTAACGTGTGAACGATAGCGTCACTGCGTCCACTCGATACACTATGACCTTCACTCGACAGTATAAAAATCATTGCCATCCAGCTAAGTAGCAACGCATAACTGAATAATAATCTAGGCATAGTTAGCGCAGTATACTCGCATCGATGATGTCGAGTAGCTCTGGGAATATCGATTTAGTTTGATCATCTTTGTCGCGCGTAAAATGCCCCGCTCCAGAAAAATTATGTACGTTCAAATCACTATAGTTTGCGCGTATGAGCGCAACCGTTGCATCGACGCGCACACTGTCATTGTCCGACATAAGTAAATGAAGCTGACCTATCCGTTCTTGAAGTAACGGGTCTGGCGTAAAGTCGAAGAAACCACCGAGGAGAGGTTCGTCGTAACGAGCATCGGGCGTCAATGTGTCGCCAAAAGCTGGCGCCACCAAGTACACACCACCCACTCGCACCTCAGGATGCTCGCTGAGCCACTGCACCAAGAATCCGCCGCCGCAACTATGCCCTATCAGCAGTGTATCTGGCGTAATCTGATACCGCTCAAATGTCTTTTTCCATATCGTATAATCCGGCTGATAAGCCCGTAGCATTTCGGGGGTCTGCGCGTCATAATCCCTCAGTAATAACTGTTGCTGCAGCCACGGCAACCATATACTATTGCTCGCGCTAGGAAGGTCGGGGTTTTCATACGACAGACGAGATGGTTTGCCATGTACTATGATCGCAGATTTGTTCATATTCACTAGTATACACTCTTGCTGTGTAGTGCATAAAGTGTTATAATAAAAAGATGAATATTCGCGGGAATAATCCGGAAAAGCCACTCGTTATAGCAGTGGGCGGTGGCGGATGCCATCTAGACACTGGCTCTGTCGCTTTTCGCATGGTACGTAGCCAACTTGAAGACGCAGATATCCCCTATCTCCCTATTCACGGCTGCACCGACCTCGCACAGCCAGATCCGCGAGTCTACCCTCCGTCAGAGCAGCGGGACATGATCACTCAAGCAATTGACACGCTCCCCGAGCAGCAGCCGGTATTGCTCGTATCGCAGTGTATTGGCAGTATTGCCACCATCAACTACCTGCGCGATAACATCGATAACAAGCGTCCTACCGCTGGAGTAATTCTTTCCCCTGCCACTCGTCCAGATATCGTCGTATCGCGACCAGAATCACGCGCACGCCGTCACCAGAACGACACAATCATGCGACTAAAAGTACTCGCGGGCAATACTCGCGATTTCGATATAAGTATAGCTCAAACCGTTGACGCGCAGCTACCTAGTGCTTATCTAGACGAAACACTGGGATCACCTGATCTCATCGATAGTATGACGGAGCTCCACGAATTAGGTAAACTTGCCCTGATTGCCGGCGAGCGTGACTGGAACACCCCAGCTATAGCCGACATCTCGCAGCTGCAACAGTCTACTGCGGCACATCCCCAGAACTTGCATCTATTACCGCGCACTGGTCATTCACTCCACCTGTCCGCCGCACGAGACGTTACCGCACAAACGCGCCAAGAATTTCAGCAGCGCAATATACGCACTACACTACGTACCGGCATGGCATTACTGCAGTCTTAGCTTTAGCATCTAATAGTAAAAGAATCATCAGCATTAACACGGCCGTCGTAACCGAGCCTGATAGTCATTACGCAGTGCCAAGAATATAAACAAAATAACACCCGCATAATCAGTGGGTGTTATTTTGTTTCGCACTACATCAGTTTGACAGCATAGCCACAACGCGCGGATGGACTACGCTTTCTTGAGGCATATCCGCAGTTCCATGTTCTCGATTTTAACGGTAGTATCGTACCCGTCCTGAACATCTGCGAATTTTTGTGTAAGTGTTTCGGTTTCTATCGCTTTTGAGTGTTCTTCGATTGATTTTTCGAGCTCGTCAGAGTCACTGCCTGGCAGCACCATAAGGCTAAGTACAATACGGTCATCAACATTCAACCCTGCTGCCTTACGCGCCGATTGTACATGTCGTACCACTTCGCGCATCAGCCCCTCACGCTTCAGTTCTGGCGTTAGTGTAAAATCAAGTGCCAGTTCGTCACCCTGAACTACTTTTTTGACATTTAGCTCTTCGGTGAGAATATCTTCAAAACTAACGAATTCGCCAAGTGTCGGCACAGTCACGCTTGCGAGCGGCTGACGAATTTTAATTCGTTCTTTTGCTCGCAGACTTAACGCCTGATTAACATACTCGCGAACCGTCTCCATGTCATTAACAACGAGTTCATTAACGTGCCCTGCTTGTGGCCAGTCAAGCAAGTGAACACTTTCGCCGTCGGTGAGCTTTTGATATAGCTCTTCGGCTAGGAACGGCGTAAACGGCGCCATGATCTGCGATAGGTGCACTAGCACGTAGTGAAGTGTACGGTAGGCGTTGTTTTTGTCGCCATCGTCTTCGCTTTTCCAGAATCGGCGACGACTGCGACGCACAAACCAGTTACTAGCGTCTTCGATAAATGGCAGAATTGGCGCCATAGCATTCGGCAAGTCGTAAGCATCCATATGCTTTTCGACTTCGGCGTTTAGCTGGTGCACACGGCTCACAATCCATTGATCGAGTGGATTTGTTAGATCTTGTGAAGGATCAGCGATTTCTCCGGTGAACTCCCAGCCATCTACTTCGGCGTACATCGTAAAGAAATCATACATATTCCAAATCATGCTGAGCTTGCGCGCAACGTCACCAACGTCTTTGTCCTGCAGTGTAAAATCTTCACCGTTGAGCAGTGGGCTTGAGAGCAGCAAGAATCGTAGCGAGTCGGCAGAGAATTTATCCATCAGCTCATTTGGATCGGTGTAATTGCCGTAGCTTTTGCTCATCTTGCGACCATCATTACCTGCAACATTGCCAGTAACAATAACGTTCTTGAATGAATTTTCACCAAATAGTGCCACGCTCATACTGTGCATATAGTAGAACCACGCACGCACCTGACCGATATATTCAACAATAAAGTCGCCGGGGAAATTCGCTTCGAATTTTTGCTTGTTTTCAAACGGATAATGGAACTGTGCAAACGGCATACTACCCGCTTCGAACCAGCTATCCATTACTTTATCGATACGGGTGTATTCTACGCCGTCGACAGTAAACTTCACTTCATCGATCCATGGACGGTGATAATCTTCAAGCTCTACACCACTCAGTTCTTTAAGTTCTGCGTAGCTGCCGATTACCTTTACGTGCTCTTTGCCGTCTTTATCGGTACCCTTCCATACTGGCATTGCCGTTGCCCAGAATCGATCACGCGAAATATTCCAATCTGGTGCACTTTCGATCGTCTTTGCGAAACGACCATTTTTTACATGCGACGGGAACCAGTTGATATCGCCGTTTTGTTCGAGCATCTGCTCGCGCTGTGATTCGATATCCATAAACCAGCTCGGGTGTGCGCGGTACATAAGTTTCGTACCACAACGGTGACAGTGCGGGTAGCTGTGGCGGATGTAATCAATTTTCCATACAACACCGCGCTCTAGTAGTGTCTTGGCGATTGTTTTGTTGATTTCCCAGACATTACTGCCCTTCCACTCTGTTTCGCTGTATTCACCGTTTTCGTCAATCACGTGAACAACAGGGATTTTCTCTTTACGAGCAAGCGCAAAGTCTTCTTCGCCGTATGCTGGGGCGATGTGAACAATTCCCGTACCAGATTCGGTCGTGACGTAATCTGCTGCCCAGATTTTATGTGCCTGTTCTGCTTCATGCCCCGTAAATAGTGGGTTATATGATTTACCGACAAGCTCTGCACCAGAAAATTCTCGCACCACCGAATAATCGAGTGGTTTATGCTTTTCATCCGTCAAAACTGTCGCAGCGAGTTCTTTTGCAAGCACTAATCTTTCACCCGCTAGTTCTACTTCGACATAAATAATACTTGGATTTACCGCAAGAGCAGTATTCGCCGGAAGCGTCCATGGTGTTGTCGTCCATGCAAGAAGCGTTGTTCCGTCGGTAAGATGAAATTTTGTATACACGCTTGGATCAGTCACATCCTGATATGCCCCAGCATCCATCGTTACTTCGGCTTTTGAAAGCGGCGTGGCATCAAGCGTACAGTACATTAATACCTTTTCGCCTTCGTAGATTTTGCCTTTTTCGTAGAGCGTCTTAAACGCCCACCAAATAGATTCCATGTACTCTTTGTCCATGGTTTTGTATGCACCCTTAAAGTCGACCCAACGACCAATACGATCAATCACTTCTTCCCATGCACTACTTGTTTCGAGCATGTTTGCGCGTGTGGCAGTAATGTACTTTTCGATGCCATACTCAATCACTTCTTGGCGCGAATGAATACCGAGTTTCTTTTCGGTGTAGCGTTCAGCCGGCAGACCGTGCGCGTCCCAGCCCCAAACACGCTCGACGTGTTTACCCTTCATCGTTTGATAGCGCGGCACTGCATCTTTGACGATACTACTCAGCAGCGTTCCGTGGTGCGGCACACCAGAAATGAACGGAGGGCCGTCGTAAAATACGTAACTGTTACTAGCCGGTCGCTGCTCGACTGATTTTTCAAAAGTCTTGTTTTGCTTCCATTGCTCAACCAGAGCTTTCTCATATTCTAATGCTCGTCGGCGGGTGTTTGCTTTAAATTTCATGCTTGCTCCTTTTTAGTTAAAATAAAAAATCACTTCTCTCGAATGTCAGAACCCTGTTCGGGTGGTTCCATCTGACTTCCAAAAGAAGTGATTCTTTTAGCGCTTAGTTGCTCGCTTTTACGTAGCGTTCACGTCGAGGTCTAGTTTCCCGTAGGATTTCTTCTCAAAACTTCGCGGATGATAGCCGCTCATGCACGTTCGATACAATGTTTCTCTATAATATTACACCTTTTAAACGTCTATCTCAAGTGGTGGCAGCTAAATACCGCAGATATCCTCTGCGGTATAACTTTTATTTAGGCAAATAATGCATCACCGAATTTCAAAAAGACCAACGCTGTAAGCAGCACTACCCAAATTGCTATAACGAGCTTGTCGTAATCTTTAAATAAAAACTCTTGAATGGCTTTATTATTTTTTGCAGAAAAACCAAACGTATTTTCCCGTAGATTATAATGCGTGATCGTTGCCGATAGCATTGTCATACTGAATGTTACTACGAGGCACCACGGACATAGTACCTGAATAACGTATACGCTACTAAAGAACAGCCAGTAGGCAAAGAGCGTAAAGAGTACGAATCCTATCTGCGCACCAGTCAAGAACCAACGAGGTAGCTGTACATTAGATAACCCGAGTGAGGCAATCATAATTACCATTGGAAAGCCCATCAGCCCGATAAACATGTTCGGGAACCCAAACACACTCGCCTGCCATGTCTTCATAACGGTAGCGCAGTTAAGTACAAGATTAAACGTACAGCTGAGGATACTGTCTGGATTTTGTAAAAGATGAATTTCTTCGACCGATAATACAAAACTAGCGATCAATCCGATAATGCCAAACGTAAGCATCGTAGCAAAAATCCATCTGTCTGACTGCACTTCACTTTTAGTCTGAGTTTTAAATAATCTATTGAACATAGTAACTTACCTCGTCTATAAGCGGCAAAGGCGTACCTCGCCACAGATTTAATACTTTTCCGTCATTGTCCATCGCTAATACGCTGGGATATTCGACGATATCATGCATTTGGCAAAACATCGCACCATCACGCGTTTCCGGATCGATCTGCTCAAGTTCTTTGCCGGTGCGTCGCTGAAAATCACGAAGGTAACTAATGACTTCACGCTCGTAGTCTGTGTTCTTTCGATAAATAATGGCCACTTTCATGAGTTTTTCTTCCCCCTCGCGGCGGTGATCGATTCAACGAACTGATCGAGCGTCTTGAATTCATAATAAACACTCGCAAATCGCACATAAGCGATCTCGTTACGCTCGAGTAATTCGTCTAGTACGAAGCTACCTATTTTGCCAGATGGTATCTCGTTTTCACCAAGCGCATATAACCGGTCCTCTACCTTGCTGACAATCTGGTCGATTTCAACCTCTGATTCAAAGAACTTTCCGACCGACCGTCGTATAGCGATGGTCAGTTTTTCGCGGTCATACAGTGCACGACTTGCATCTTTTTTGATTACAGCTAAATTTGGTTTCTCTATACGCTCATAGGTCGTAAAGCGCTTGCCGTCAGGCGACTCGCGGCGACGGCGAATCGAGACACCATCACTCCCTTCACGGGATTCTATCACGCGGCTATCACCTATCTTATTCTGCGGTGTCATAGTGACCTTTCTTACGATTCGTCAGTATTTTTGTTCTTTTTGCGGCGACGTAGGAATGCTGGAGTATCAGACTCGTCTTCCTCTTCTACTGCTGGACTGTCCCATATATTTCCCGTTGGTTCTTCGGCAAAATTGGTTGCGGCGTCGGTTTTATCAAGATTCATATCGATGGTGTTGACGGCCTCGTCGCTTACTCCTTGCGCTTCAACTGCGTGAACCGCATCTGCAGCGGGATCGAGTGAAACAGCTTGTTGATGGAAGAACTCGCTATCAAAGCCAGTTGCAATGACAGTAATGATTAGCTCATCTTCAAGGTCTGGTTTGAGGGTTGCACCAAAGATGATATTAGCATCAGGCGATACTGCACTGGTGATAATTTCTGCTGCTTCTTGGATTTCACTCATACTCATGTCGTAGCCACCGGTGACGTTAAATAGCACACCCTTGGCTCCGTCAATCGATACTTCGATAAGTGGCGACTCAATTGCCTGCTGAGCAGCCTGAGCAGCGCGATCGTCGCCATTTGCTCGGCCAATACCCATAAGCGCACTGCCGGCATTACTCATAATTGCCTTAACGTCGGCAAAGTCGAGGTTGATTAGACCATGTTCGGTGATAAGTTCAGAAATACCCTGGACACCTTGACGCAGTACGTCATCCGCGATTTTAAACGTCTCTAGAAGTGGCGTTCGGCGATCAATCGTCTGAAGAAGACGATCATTAGGAATGGTGATTAACGTATCAACCTGACGGCCAAGTTGATTTACCGCCCATTCTGCATTTTGACGGCGCTTTTCACCTTCAAAACTAAATGGCTTTGTGGCAACGCCAACAACCAAGATGCCGAGCTCTCGTGCAACTTCGGCTACGACGTGACCAGCACCAGATCCGGTACCGCCACCAGCACCAATAGTGACAAATACCATGTCAGCACCAACCAGTGCTTCACGGATCTCGTCTCGTGATTCGTTAGCAGCAGCCTCGCCTGTAGACGGGTTAGCGCCTGCCCCTAAGCCGCCAGTAGTACTGTGACCTAGATGAAGCTTTATGTCAGCCCTACTGTTATGTAGTGCCTGCGCGTCAGTGTTCATTGCAATAAACTGTACACCGGTCAAACCGGCATCTTTCATTCGATTTACTGCGCTACCACCGGCGCCGCCAACACCCACTACTTTTATGCTTGCAAATGTCTGTATTTCGCTTGGTGTTACTTCCGGCATTGAATTTGCTCCCGTCCCTCGACTATATTCTTATCTAGTATATCACTATCCATGCAATCAATCACGCTTTAAAACGCCCTAATAATCCCGATAAAAATCCACCGGCGTTTTTGACTGCAGCGCCTGCGGATTTTGATGCAGAGTGACCACCCTTGCTGCTTTTTCCCGCAGGAAGACTGACTGAATCGATTAACATCAACCCTACGGCTGTAGCAAATTGCGGCTCGTCGATATGCTCTGCCACACCACCATAACCCTTTGCCGCGCCTAAGCGAGCGGCTAATCCTAGTGTCTGCTTTGTATATTCAATGATGTTTTTCATTTTTGAGGTACCACCCGTCAGTACTACGCCACTCGGCAACTTACCAGCATAGCCTGCACGCTTTAGCTCTTTTTGAATTGCGTTATAGATTTCCTCTAGACGCGCATCGACAACTTCGTCAATTTCGCTCACAGAGAATTCTAGCACTTCTTTTTCGTGCTTGACGCTTACTGTATCATTCGACTTTCGATCAATTGCCGAAGCATGAGCGATCTTCACCTTTTCGGCAACCTCAGGGTCTGTCTTTAGGCCAATAGCGAGGTCGTTTGTGATATTTATTCCGCCAACCGGAATTACCGATACAAACTGCAGATCACCCTCTTCAAAGACTGCGATGCTCGTGGTAGCACCGCCGATATCAATCACTGCAACGCCGTTTTCTAGCTGTTGCTCGCCCAATACCGCGCGCCCAGCGGCGACAACAGCAGGAGTGATAACGTGAGGATTTACTTTCGCTAGTTCTGCAGTCTTTTGCAGATTGACGATATGCGGGCCTAGAACAGAGACGACATTAGCGTTAATTTCTAGTCGCGTCCCAGTCATTCCAATCGGATCTTTGATGTTATCCTGGCCATCTAGTCGATATTTAAAAGGAACAACTTCGAGTATTTCGCGGTTTGCTGGCACTTTACCTACCGTCGCTACTTCTTCAAGCCGAGCAAGATCATCTTCGGTGATTTCATGATCTGCAGCACCGACAGCAATCATGCCGTCTGCTTTTGTACTAAGAATATGTGAGCCATTAATGCTCATCGTAGCTTCATCTACCTGGTAACCGCTCATGCGCTCTGCTTCACCTAGCGCATCATCAATTGCGTGCCCAGGGCCGGTAAGATTTGCTATATTCCCTTTTCGCATGCCGCTATTAGGCACAGACCCAACACCAACGATAGTTGGCGTACCTGTAGTAGCGTCAATGTGCCCTACAACACAGCGAACAGTGGTCGTACCGATATCAATACCGACGGCATAACGGGAATTTTCTTGCATATGCATGATTATAACGCTTATGAGTGATTTTGAATAGTCTATACTAGGGCTATGAGACTTGGAGTATTTGACAGTGGAATTGGCGGCGAAGCTATAGCAGCCGCCCTTCGCAAGACGTTCCCTAACGCGCAGATCGATACAATTAACGACCGCGATCACGTCCCCTACGGAAATTATTCGTCCGAAGAGATTATTCGTTTAACAGAGACAGCCATTCAGCCTTTTCTTGCTGGAGATTACGACATTATCGTCCTGGCGTGCAATACCGCCACCGCAGCTGCCATACAGACACTGCGCTCTCGCTATCCTCATCAAAAATTTATTGGCATCGAACCAATGATTAAAATGTCAGCTGAACTAACTCGTTCTGGCACTGTAGCGGTATTTGCGACACCAGCGACGCTCAAGAGCGACCGGTATCAGCGGCTTGTGCAAAAATACGGATCGCAGATTGAGATAATTGAACCTGACTGCCGAGATTGGGCATATCTAATAGAAAATAATCGTATGAACCGGACTCACATCGAAGCAACGATAAATGATATCTGCGACAGAGGCGCCGATGTCATCGTCCTTGGCTGTACACATTACCACTGGATAAAAGATTTGGTTACCGAGATAGCAGACGGACGTGCAACAATTATTGAACCGTCTGATGCCATCGGTCGACGCGTCACCGAGCTGCTAGCAGAGCAACCTAGCCACACCAAGGATATTGTTCGGAACTATTAAGTATACGGATTCGACTGGGATACCCTAGACTCGTCGCGTCATGGATGTATAGCGGGGGCCAATGGCTGACGCGGCTGCCCGCCGCCACCAATCGTCGATGGACTGTTGTTATTGATGACATGGAGTGCCTCCACGAGGCGACGAACGTCCCTCGCCCAGGCACTATTATCGCGAACACGCTGCTCAAACGCCACTCCGTAGTCCGCCTGGAACTGCCTGGTAAATGAACCATCTGGGCCGTCTTCGGCCGAGAGTGCAAAACCGGGACCGCCGGTCGAATCAACGATATAGGCGCCATAGTTCTGCAGAGTCCAGGCTAGCTGTCGACCAGGCTCAGACTCAAGCGATAGGCTAGCAATTGATCGGTTAGCTGGTATGGCAAGAAGTGATCCCATCCGCATCGCATAATTCTGATTATTATTAACCGAGCCATAGATTCCAACCGCACCTGAATCAGACGTTTGTGATGGCCAGCGGAAACAATCTGCTTCTTTAGTGCACCGGAATAGGTCGCGGGCGCTATCAACATTCACTTTAAGCGCATGTCGTGGCCCCTGACCACCCGGTCGCATTTCATCCACTCGTAGCGAACCGCCAATCGACGACATACGCGAGCCACCATGCGCCCCCGTAATGCCGTCTCCGTAAATATCGACGTTTGGAAATTTCACCCAGCTGGTCGCTATTCCACCTACACTACAGCGAGCAAATGGCTGCGTCTGGACAATAGTTCGACGATCGGGCATCAGGAACGCAGCGCCTTCGTTGTTGCGGGTGCTGGCAACAACCAAATCATGTGGCATAGGCACACTAACAAGAGATTGCCCCATGGAAACGCAGCGGTTTCCACCGCTCCATCCGACACTATTGTAATAGATAGGAGTCATCGGGGCTGTCGGGCGCAGTACAATCCGCTCTGGGTCTACCTGTGGCATATCAGCCCATTCGTCACCCGCGGGCCTGCCACTTAATCCAGCTGGTATATACGAAGCTCCGCTTCCGATTGGCATGTTCCATATACTCCTGGTATCAAAAGGTTGTTTGAATGGGTCCCTAGTCGGGATGGGGGCTGGTGTCGGATTAGTGCCAGGATTAGTGGGCTTCGTGGGCGTTGACGGGGTGCCCCTATTTACACCGCCTGTACTTGGTCTCGTCGTGCCCGACTGCTTTGTAGTCTGCTGGGGAGAAGATGCCGCAGACGGAGCGCCCCCAAGCTTTGAAGCGTCACCACCGGCCGGATTTCCTGTCATCTTATCTGCTCCCTCCGGGTGGCTGCCATCACCGTTAATAGCGGGAGGCTCTGTACCTTTAACCCGCTCGGTAATGGCATCGATCAGAGGCGCTTCTACATCGAGTCTACTTAATACAAATACTCCTGTCGCACCGGACAGGAGTATAAACAACGCACTCGCTATTACAATGACACGCTTGTGCACTAGGAGTATATTTTTAATTGTATGCGAACCATAACGTATATTCATTGTGGCCTATTCATTTAGATGGTTGTGTTTGTTTTAACCTTTTTAAGGTAGGTTATGAACACATATTACCATAAAAATGATAATAAATCAATAGCTACTATAACTGCGTCAGGATTTCAGCGCCGTCTTCGGTAATGAGCACCGTGTGTTCAAAATGAGCGGATAGGCTTCCGTCTTTTGTCGCTATCGTCCACTTATCATCGGGGTCAGTATAGACCCGTTCGCCACCAAGCGTCGCCATTGGTTCGATAGCAATCGTATCGCCAGGCTGCAGCAAAGTACCCTTACCTTTACGGCCGTAGTTAGGCACGTCAGGACCCATATGCATCTCGAGTCCAACGCCGTGTCCAACAAGGTCGCGAATAATACCAAGCTTTGCGTCTTTTAGAACTTTTTCAACCGCAGCACCGATATCGCCAGTGTACGTACCGCGACCTTTAATCGCATCGATACCCGCATAAAGGCTGCGTTCAGTGGCGTTCAGTAAATGCTTTTTTACACCCGTTGGCTGCTCGCCGATAACCATACTAAATGCACTGTCTGTCTTCATTTCTTTATAGGTGACAACAAGGTCGAATCCGACAATATCACCAACCTCGAATTCATAATCTGTTGGAACGCCGTGGACAACCGCATCATTAATACTAATACAAATAACACCAGGAAAGTCCGGAACAGGTTCTTTGTACGTCGGTGTTGCTCCAAGGCGTCGAATTTCTTTATCAACCCAAGCGTCAACGTCCCAGCCTGTCATACCAGGCTGAACGTATTTTTTTAGTCCATCAAATACGGTCGCAAGTATTTTGCCACATTCGCGCATCGCCTCAACTTGGGCGGGAGTTTTAAGCGGCTGGGCCATAATTTAGCGTCAACTTATGTGCTTCAAGTTCTTCCATAATTCGGTCATGCACCTGGCCAACCGTTCCAACGCCATCGATGTGAACGATATTTACATTTTGCTCAGTAAGATAACTGAGAATAGGATACATCTCGGTGCGATAAATCTTTAGCCGTTCGTCAATTGCTTCTGGCGTGTCATCAATACGTCCACGAACCTCAAGGCGCTTTAATAGTTCGCTTTTTGGAACCTCAAGAACGACAACAAGTCTAATATCGCGGCCGTGATGTGTTTTGTTTTCGATAAGCCACTTCGCCTGAGCAAGCTGCCGCGGAAATCCATCAAGAATAACATTGTCGATCGTCAGTGATCGTTTGATAGCTTCGCCCATGAGCTCATTCACTTTTTCTGGATTCACAAGTTTGCCGGTCTGCATCTCTTTGATAAGTTCTAAATCATGAGTGTCACGGAGTAACTGCCCTGCACTTAACCATCGCCAGCCGTTTCGGGCTGCCAACATTTGTCCTTGGACACTCTTTCCAGCACCAGCTGGACCAAAAAATACAATCATTTTGCCCCTTGTTCTATGAATTTAACAATTCTTTTACTACACGTGCAACAGTTGCACCGTCGACGGTATTTCCCGCCTTTGCTTTAACACCACCAATAACTTGCCCCATCATACTAGGACTGGCATTATCAATTGATTCGATGACAGATTTTGCCAATTCACGAATCTGATCTTCTGTGAGTTGCTGAGGTAAGTACGCTGCAAGTACGGCCGCCTCTTTACGTTCAGTCTCTGCCAATTCTGGCCGACCGTTCGTATCATAGAGTGCCATGCTCTCGTTGCGCTTTTTTACTTCACGAGCAATAATCTTCTCGATCTGCTCGTCATCGAGGCCAGAGTCACGTTTACCTTGTGCAACTTCTTCGTTCAAAATTGCCGCTTTTAGGTTACGAAGTGTCTCCACTACAAAACGATTGCCGCCTAGTAAGGCGACTTTCATATCGTTTTGAATTTGCTCCGACAATGATTTGCCTTCAGCCATTTACTAGCGAAGTCCCAATCGTGCTTTTGCTAGTTTGTCAGCCTTGCGCTCCTTGCGGATGATCGCTTTAGCTCGACGCTCAGTCTTGCTGATATCCTTGTTAAATCGCATAGAAGCTTTTGCTTCAGCGAGGACACCGCTCTGCAAAACTTTGCGGTTGAAACGACGAATAATATTTTCGTTCGCTTCGCGTTCGTCTTTACGTGTTACTTGTACCATATGGATCCTATTGTAACAGAGATCTTAGACTCCTGCAACACCCCCATATTAATCAAGTGCGAACCGACACCATACGCCACTCCCGTCAGTAAAAGCAGACGCGCTCGTAGCTAACTCACGCATACCACCCACTGGCGGACAGTTCGATACGCCATACTGTGCAAAGGCTATCGCACTCCCTACAGGGTTATAGCTCGTATTATTCACAGTATAGAATGCACCCGCCACCCACTTTCCCGATATAGCGGACCTTGGCAGGCCGTTCATATTAGGCACAGATTGCATATATGTAGAAAGTACCGTATTGAACCCGCCATTATTAACGGAATACCACCCCGCGTCTGCATGGCAGATATCCCCTTGATACCCCACGCCGAGACATGACGTCATAGCTGGATATGCGCCATTCTCCGTACGATATGCCTTAAGTGCCACTACATAACCCCGAACGGCGCTGGTAATTTTCGCGTTGTTCGCCCGGTCACGAACTCCGCCAAACGCCACAATCGTAATCGCGGCCAAAATACCAATCACTACAATCACAATAAGTAACTCGACAATCGTAAACCCCCGACCCTACGCCCGGACTTTCTCGTGCGTCTTCGAGATCGTCTCAGGTGCTCCTACTGTCGACTCAGGCAGTCTGCGCGCAACAGAGCGTCTAAACTTCTTACCGATGAGTTCAATAGTGACAACTGTAGGTTTTGCTGAGCGGGGCATATACCCTCCTTTGCAGTCTATGACTGTTTTTATTTTGAATGCATTATACCTAAAGTATACACAATAATCGCATTAGTACTATGCCATCTCGAGGTGGAGCAAGCGCCCCTCGACACTACGTCGTCCTAGCCACTCGTTAACGATCGGCTGAAACCAAATACTTACTCGATCGCCCGGTTCGACAAAAAAATGTTTCGGTGCGCTAAACGCGAGGAACTGCATAGATTTACCTGTAGCGTCTTGTAGTTCGAGTTTTACATGCTGCGCGTCAGTACCCATTCTTCGTTGATTTATGACTAATATATTTTCAATGTAAAGAATCGGCTCCGGGTTGCCGCTACCGAATGGCTCCAGTGCAGCTAATTCGTCGATTAAAACCTCGTGCACAGGTTCAAGCGTTTTCATACTAACATCTGCTTTTGGCAGCAACAACTGCGCCTGATTAAATAGATTTTGTGACGCGTAAAATTCATTGACTCGCGTGCGAAACGCGGCGATATTTTTTGTCGGCAACGTCACGCCAGCGGCAAATTTATGCCCGCCGCCTTTGGTAATAATGTCATCACTCGCACGAATGGCGTCTGCCGCACTAAAGTCGCCGTAGCTACGCGCCGACCCTTTAGACTCTTCATCCATCTCTTCGAGTACGTATGTCGGTTTTTTATATTTCTCAAGAAGTTTCGCTGCTACAATGCCAATAATTCCATGATTCCACCCAGGCGCACTCACTACCAAAACATTGTCATTTTTGAACTGCTCGGCCTGAATAATCGCCTCTTTTACGATCTTATCTTGATCACTACGTCGTGCAATATTAAGTGCGTCCAACTGTTGTGCTTTTGCAAGTGCCTCTAGTGGATCGCTAGCGCGCAACATGTCTAACGCGTGCTGTGCTGTTTCTAATCTGCCCGACGCGTTCATGCGTGGCCCTAAGCCAAACCCTAGGCTGCGAGCATTCACTTTATCTGGCTCTACTTTTGATACCGCCATGAGTGCCCTTAGGCCAGGACGCTTCGCTTTCGCCATTACTTTTAAGCCCCAATAAACATTTGCTCGGTTTTCATCAACAAGAGTAACGATGTCACAGACTGTTCCAAGAGCAACTAAATCGAGTAGCCACTTCTCTTGCCCTTCTGGCAAACCGTCTAGTTTTGTTTGCAGAGCTTGGACTAATTTAAACGCCACGCCGACACCCGCAAGATCAAGGAACGGATACAGATTATTATTGTCGTCTATTAGCTGATAATTTTTATATGATTCAGGATAATCCTGTAGTAGCCGCTTTGGATTTATAACGGCAATCGCTGGAGGCTGCACGGGCGCTACGTTATGATGATCAGTCACAATGACATCTACGCCCAGTTCGCCGGCACGGACAATTTCGGTCTCACTAAGACTGCCACAGTCTACGGTGATTATTAGCTGTGCGCCAGCATGCGCTATCTTCTCTACTGCATCAATCGTCAATCCATAGCCTTCAACAAAACGGTTTGGAATGAATGCGTCGACATTGTCAAAACCAAACGATTCTAGTGATTCTAGTAGCACTGTCGTTGCAGTCAGGCCGTCAATATCGTAATCACCATAAATTGTAATCTTTTCTTGTTTGGCATGTGCGGTCACCAAACGATCAACTGCTTTTGCCATATCTGGCAGCAAAAAAGGATCATGCTTTGCATCGTAACTAGGGTTTAAAAACGCATCACGCGCCCGACCAGTCAGGCCGCGCGCGGATAATATATCATCAAGAATAGACATTAACGAGGTTGAATATCGGCTGAAGCACGTTTTGGACGACCAGATTGCTGCTGCGATTTGATAACAATGCTCTGTAGTTCTTTAAAGATAACAAACTGTTTATTAGTCGAATAAATCTTAGTATTACCCTGTTTTTCGCTCAAAAGAAATCCGACTTTTTCAAGTCGTTTTAGTTCACGTTGGATATTACCTGGATCTTCCTTGATGAGCTTAGCGAGCCCTCGTACATGAGTACGAAAATCTGGATATTTTGCATATACAACAACAATCTTTCGTCGTACACGTGAGGTAATAAAAACGTCTAACATATTCTCCCTTATCTAGCGTCTCTCCCGCTATCGTTACTTTTTAGCTTACACTTTCTTACAACATTTCACAAGTAGTATTCACAATATTATTATTTCCAGTTGAGGACAATCTGGTTAATTTTGGCTATTGTAACCTCGTGACTAGGCACGTCGTTCAGTTCATAATAATGATCCGTATTGATATAATTTGCCTTCACATCAAGGATATGTAATTCATCGGCGTACATATGCAGTTTGTCGACGACCGCGACCGACGCTACAGGTGCCGCCACAACCAGTCGTTGTATGCGAATTGGCTTTAGAAAATCAAGCGCCACATCAAGCGTCGAAACACTATCAAGTCCATCTGCTACAAGTATAACCGTATGATCCCGAAGCATATCTGCATCGATTACTCCACCATCACCAAGCAGTTTATTAATTCTACTAAATGCCTCGCGCTTTGCTTCATCAAGAAAACCATGAAACTCGGATGTATACTCTTCCATCTCTCCGCTCGACATTTGCGAATTAAAGGTAAATTTACCCGTTTGCGACATTCCGCCAAATGACAAACTTTCGCCTGGTATATCAACGCTTTCCATAATAATCATCGTCAAAATACTGTGCAGCTGTTCGGCGATTTGCTCCCCTACTTGCACCGCGCCATCACTCAATGCGACGACCGCACAGTTCTCAAATCGGTATGTTTCAACCAATTGAGAAGCGAGGATTTGACCTGCTTGGGCACGACTTTCGAAATACATCATCTAAATGCAAGTATAATAGAGTTTATGAAATATTACGAGGTAGCTCCCACGCGCATTATTCGTGCTGGCAGCGATAGTTTTACTTATGCAAGCGAGCAGGTGCTTTCTGTCGGTACGATTGTTGTCGTCGAGCTTGGTTCAAAGCAGTTTCCCGGCGTGATTATAAGTGAAGTAAAAAAACCATCGTATGACACCAAGCAAATAGTTTCCGTTGTCGAACAAACACCGCTCCCTACTGCGCTAATTGAAACGATGCACTGGATGAGCCAGTACTACGCGACGCCACTTGCTACCGTACTGCAGACAGTTCTCCCTCGTGGCATATTAAAAACCCGACGAGCGCGCACTACTGTTGAGCACACCTCTCGACGTGACCGAACACATTTTTTACTCAATGAAGATCAGTCTGCTGCAGTTGCAACAATAGAGACAATGTCGCCAGGTACGGTACTTTTGCACGGCATTACAGGGTCGGGCAAAACACGCGTGTACACAGAAATGGCACAAAAAACGATAAATGCCGGAAAGTCTGTCATCGTGTTAGTCCCTGAAATTGCGCTCACCTCTCAGTTAGTTGATGAGTTCTCGCATCATTTTAGCGACATTATCCTGACTCACTCTCGTCAAACAGAAGCTGAGCGACATGTTGCGTGGAGCGAAGCACTTACCTCATCTCGCCCTAGAGTTATTGTTGGACCACGATCGGCGCTCTTTATGCCTATTGCGAATATCGGCCTCATTATTATTGACGAGGCGCACGAGCCAAGCTTTAAACAAGAGCAATCACCTCGCTACTCCGCCCTTCGCGTTGCAAGCGTTCTTGCAACAAAGCAGTCAGGAAAAGTAATCCTAGGAAGCGCAACGCCGCTTATTAGTGATTACTACTTGGCTGAACATTCTGGCCGACCGATCATTACAATGAACAACCGCGCACAATCTGACGCTCAGGAATCTGTCGTACAGCTGGTCGATTCAACAAAAAAAGCGTCGTTTAAAAAACATCGGTTCTTATCAGATACCTTATTAGCAAAACTCGAAGAAACGTTCGCGAGCGGTAAACAAGCACTTATCTTTCATAATCGTCGAGGCAGCGCTAGTACAACGTTATGCGAAAACTGTGGCTGGACCGCGATTTGTCCACGCTGTTTTGTACCCTTTACGCTTCACACTGACAAACACACCCTCGACTGTCACATCTGCGGAACGCACGACCGTGTCCCAACCAGCTGCCCCGAATGTCACGATGCGAATATCATCCATAAGGGCATCGGGACAAAACTCATCGAAACCGAACTGCGTAAATTATTTCCAGATAAAAATATCGTCAGATTTGATGCTGATACCGCGGTAGAAGATTCGGTAGACAAGCGCTACAAAGACCTCTACGACGGTACGATTGATCTTATGATCGGTACGCAGGTTATCGCCAAAGGACTCGATCTTCCTCACCTACGCATCGTTGGCGTTGTTCAGGCCGACGCAGGACTGAGCCTCCCTGACTACGGCGCGTCTGAACGAACATTTCAACTAATCGCGCAGGTCGTAGGGCGCGTGGGGCGATCACGACATGAAACTTCGGTTATCATTCAGTCGTATCAGCCGACACATCCAGCGGTGACCGACGGCATCAAACAAGATTACGCACATTTCTACCAAACGACTCTCGTAGAACGCAAGCGCGCTCATTTTCCTCCATTTAGTTTTCTGCTTCAGTTAACCTGTATATACAAAACAGAAGCAGCCGCTATTCGTAATGCCAAAATTGTCGCCAAAGATCTAAAAAACCGTGCGGCAGCAGACGTCGAAATACTCGGACCTACTCCCGCATTCTACGAACGTCAACACGACACCTATCGTTGGCAGCTCCTGATCAAATCACCTAAACGAAGCAATCTGACTGACCTGCAAAAACACGTCCCTTCTACTCATTGGCAGTCCGAACTGGACCCGATTAGTATTCTGTAAATTTAGAGCGTGGAAAGTCCCTGTTCAATCTGTTATACTTGTACCAATCCATGAAAAAAGAAGATATAATAAAACTCCCCAATGAACACTTGCGACAGAAGTCACAAAAAGTTCATGTTGTTACGGAGGCAACAGCAGATTTAATCGACGAAATGACGAGCGCCGCACTCGACTGGGAAGACAGCCGTCCTCACGAAATTAGTGCCGCACTGGCAGCGGTTCAGATCGATAAATTAGAGCGCGTTGTTATTGTACGCAGTGATTTTGATGACAAAAATTCACGTGAGTTTACGCCATTAATTAACCCCGAAATCGTCAAGTACGAAGGCAAGTTGATCGCCGATTACGAGGGCTGTTTGAGCGTCGGCGGTATTTACGGTAAAGTACCTCGCTACGACAAAATCCGCGTAAAAGCACTGGCTCCAGATGGTCAAGAAATTCGATTTAAAGCCGAAGGGTTCCTTGCTCGCGTCATTCAACACGAGATAGATCACACCAACGGTATTGTATTTATTGATCATATTCGCGACGATAAAAAGGCATTCTATACACTCGACGAGAAAGGCGATCTCCAACCACTCAATTATGATGAGCATATCGGCACCAATAGTATTCTTTGGGACTGAGGATTTTAGCCTTGGTTCACTGCAGGCCCTACTAGATGCTGGCTATCCTGTAGCAGCGGTCGTTACAAAACCTGACACTGCACAGGGCCGAGGACACAAAATTACCTCCCCGCCAGTAAAGCTGGTTGCTCAAAAATACAATATCCCCGTCCTGCAGCCGCAAAAGCTATCTGATATTAGCGATACTATCAAAAAACTTGATTCACCCGTAGGCGTCCTCGTAAGTTACGGCAAGATAATACCGCAATCAATCATAGACTTATTCACGCCAGGTATTATTAATGTTCACCCATCCCTTTTACCTCTCTACCGTGGCCCCTCACCTATTGAGTCTGCGATAATCAATGGCGATCGCCAAACCGGCGTAAGCATAATGGGGCTATCCGCTCGGATGGATGCGGGACCCGTCTATCGACAAGAGGCAATTACATTGTCGCAAACTGAAACAGCTGAACAACTATATGATACTCTTGGGCGCCGAGGGTCGGCTATGCTCGTCGAAAGCCTGCCTTCTATAATTGATGGCACACTCATCCCAACCGAACAAGACGACGCATCGGCAACTTACTGTCAGCTCATTAATAAAGCAGATGGAGTAATTGACTGGACACAATCTGCAGATAGTATCGAGCGTAGAATACGCGCGTTCCACGAATGGCCCCAAAGCAGAGCAACGATCGGATCAGTTGATTGCATCATCACATCAGCACACATACGTAACGATAACTTCGGAGCAGCTGGCGCAGTAAAGCTTGACCCTACTTCGCAGACCCCATTATGTATTCAGGCAGGCTCTGGACAAATATGTATCGACAGCATCAAGCCAATTGGCAAAAAAGAAATGCCCGTACAGGCATTTCTCTCTGGATACATCTCGCAGTTAAAGAACTAAGCTATTGGAGTCGTTCCGCCGAGAATAGTATCGCGGTTACTAAGAATTTCTTGTTTAAGCTCGTCGAGTACGAGAGCAACAACTTGACGATAATCAGGACGATTAACTTCAAGCCATTTCGTTGCGACATACTCTGCCTTTAGATTTGGGTCTGTTGAATCAAGCTTTGTTGCTACTTGCATTCGCTTGAATACCTCATCGTCGGCAAAATTTGGGACAAATTGCTGCACCCAGCCATCAATCGTTGCTTGATCGCGGTCGATAATTTTTTCGAACTGCTCAAGTTGAGCATCACTCAAGCCATCAGAGAGTCGTGTACCAACTCGTAATTCTAGCTCTTCGTAAATGTGCTGCAGAAACGGCTGTTTCTGATCCTCAGGCAGATCGTTGAGCCCGATGTCGGCCAAGAATTTATCGTCTAATTGGAACATGTGTTGATTCTCCTTAGGTACTTACTTGTATTTATTGTATCACGGCCACTGTACGCATGCTTATTTCAGCGTACGTTTGACTAATTCACGAGTAAAGAATTCGACGGTGTCGCCCTCTTCAAGAAGTAGCTTCTTCTTTGTCGAAAGACTCAGGCCACACATCTCACCTTCAAACACTTCTTTGGCTTCCTGTTGCTGACGCTGTACTTTCGTAACGTCTACTTCAGCAAGCACTTCGTCTTTACGACGAACGCGGCCGAGGACATTCGCAACAGCTTTACCACTTGTTACTTCACCACCCGCAATCACTTCGTCTTTAAGAGTTCGGAAAACACCTTTAATAGTTAGCATTCCAAGTGTCGTTTCAACGACCTCTGGTGCAAGCAGCGCTTCCATAGATGCACGTGCATCATCAAGGAGCTCATAAATAACCTTATATAGACGTACCTGTACTTTATCGCGCTGCGCAAGACGTTTGACCGCTGGAGATAGATTAACGTTGAATCCGTAGATTACCGTGTTTTCATCAGCTGCAAGGCGAATATCGTTTTCAGTGATATTACCAACACCGCTACCAATAATACGCAGTGTAATCTCGCCTTCGGTGTCTACAAGTCGTAGGCTATCCATAACTGACGTTAGCGAACCTTGAACGTCTGCTTTTACGATAACATTTAGATCTTGAGATTCATTTTTCTGCGTCATCATTTTCAACAGATCGGCGCCCGTTACGTTTGTACTTGCCGCTTCACGTTCGCGAGTAATTCGTGCCTGCATAACAATATTTCGAGCTTCTTTTTCGTTCTTTGCAAGCTGGAATACATCACCAAATTGAGGCAATTCTTTAAATCCTGTAATCGTTACTGGAGTTGCAGGGCCGGCTTTTTTAAGTGGCTTTCCTGCAAAATCAAGTAGTGTGCGAACTTTACCGTAGGCTGTTCCTGCTACAAGGAAATGACCTGGTTTTAATTCACCATGCTCAACAAGAAGACCAACAACAGAACCACGTCCCATCTCCATATGAGATTCGATAACAAGACCTTCTGCAGGCACATCAACATCCGCCTTTAGTTCTTCAAGATCCGCAACAAGAAGCACCATATCAAGAAGTTTATCGATATTCTGGCCTGTTTTTGCACTCACTTCAACCATAATAGTGTCACCGCCCCATTCTTCTGGGTTTAGGTTATACTCGGTCGCAAGCTGTGTCTTAACGAGCTGTGCATTCGCCGTTTCTTTGTCCATCTTGTTGATGGCAACGACAATTTTCGCATTAGCGTTACGAGCAAATCGAATGGCTTCTACCGTCTGCGGTTTGACACCGTCATCTGCTGCGACAACGATAATAACAACATCTGTTAGTGTTGCACCATGCTGGCGGAGTGCAGCAAAAGCTTCGTGACCAGGCGTATCGAGTAGTGTAATTGATCGGTCTTTTCGAACCGTCTGATACGCGCTAATGTGCTGAGTGATTCCACCTGCTTCTCCGTCAACGCTCTTCGTCTTTAGAATAGCATCAAGAAGACTCGTCTTACCGTGGTCAACGTGACCCATAACAGCTACAATTGGCGGCCGTTCAGTTGCCGTACTAGACAGCTCGTGTACTTTGCGGCCCGCTGGCGCTGTCGCCTCTTTGCGCTGGATTTCAACATCTAGCCCAAGTTCTTCTACGATAATTTGTGCCGTTTCGAAATCAATTCGTTGGTTAATTGTGGCTGCAATACCATTCTTAAACAACTCACCGATCAACATAGTTATCGACAGGTTCAAGGTTTCAGCCAACTCACCTACAGTGATAGAATCAGCAACCGTAATTACTTTTTCAGCCATGACTTTCACTCCTTTCATCTGCCGCTAACCTGTTGTTAAAACGGCATCAATTATTGTACAAATTACGTCGTACTATTTTTTGCTTTTATTGCCGAGGCTCAAAGAGATCTTACGATTCTCCTTATCAACCTCTAGAACTACGAACGTCTTACGCTCGTTAAGTGTAAACACCTTCTCTGGGTCGGCATTGTCGCCTTCACCAAGCTCACTGACGTGAACAAGTGCTTCAACTGCTGGACTGATCTGCACAAATGCACCAAATGGTGTAATGCGCGTTACCGTTCCTTCGACATCGCTGCCTGGTTTGAACTGCTCAACTTCGTCTAGCCATGGATCTTGAGACAACTGCTTGATGCTAAGGCTTAGGCGGTCTTTGTCGATTGAAATGATTTTCGCTTCGATAGTCTGGCCAACCTTTAGGTAATCGTTAGGATTGTTGACACGTTCCCAGCTGATTTCGCTAATATGGACAAGACCTTCGATGCCTTCAACATTTACGAATGCGCCGTAGTCAACAACACCAGTAACAACACCCTTAACAGCATCACCGATCTTTAAGCTTGAAAGTCGATCAGCAAGACCGTCTTTGATAGCTTCTTTTTCACTAAAGATAAGTTTGTTTGCTTTTCGGTCACTATCAAGGATACGTACCTTAAGAGTTTGGCCGATAAGTGCGTTTAGACGCTGTAAGATTTCGTCTTTATCGCTAGAACCAACACGTGGGTAATGTTCAGCAGAAAGCTGTGAAACAGGAAGGAATCCGCGAACGCCTTCGTATTCAACCAATAGACCGCCACGGTTAGCGTCGTATGGTGCAACATCGATAACTTCACCACTCTCCAGCTTAACAGCGACTTCTTCCCAGCCACGGTCTTTTGCAGCTTTTCGAAGTGATAGTAATGAATAGCCATTATCAAGCTCAGTATCAACGACACTTGCCGTTACTTCATCGCCTACGTTTAGCGCACGAGAAAAGCCAACTTCACGGCGAGGAACGAATCCAACACCTTGAGGACCTAAATCAATAAGTACTTCATGCTTACGAAGAGATAATACCTTACCGGTAGTTACTTCACCGACGGTTAATTGTTTTACGCTTGCATCTGCCCCAGCGAGCAGATCATCCATTGTTATTGCGGCGTTTGCCATAAATAGTTATTAATGAGTCTCTGTCTACCTTTCATTGAGGTAGTGAGCGTCTCATTATATTCCTTCCTTATAATTTATTATTACTTCGAACCATACTATGATTCAGAGATTACTATCATTGTAACACTAGTCACGACAGATGTCTACTGGCGCAGTGAACCAAAACGATAACGATATGATTTCAGATAGGCGATACTAATTGCAAGCAAGATAGCGCCGGCAATAATCTGAGGGAACGAATCCTCGGGTCCTGTTGTCGGTAATGCTGCCGCCGACGGAGCAGTGCTCGTCTGGGGTATAGTCGTCTGAGTAGCAGCCTGTTGCTGATCTGCTTTTCGCTTCTCTTCAGCCCTTGCTGCCTGGGCGGCTTTGTCTGCTTCCGCTTGCTTTTGCGCTTCAGCCTGCTTTGCCGCGTCGGCCTGTTTTTGCTCATCCGTCCTCTT
Source organism: Saccharimonadales bacterium (SeqCode) (assembly GCA_045628725.1). Lineage (GTDB taxonomy): Bacteria > Patescibacteriota > Saccharimonadia > Saccharimonadales > Saccharimonadaceae > JACQGD01. Next base: position 4,716 of record JAZQPT010000008.1, on the reverse strand, counting down.
TGCAGCGTCCGCCTTCTTTTGCTCTGCGGCTTGCTTCTTAGCGTCTTCCTCAGCAGCGCGCTTGTTGTCGTCGGATTTTTTGTCGTCAGATTTTGGCGGTGCTGCTTCTGGACGAGTATTCGTTTGCTTTGCAATTGGCTCGTTTGTACGTACATACGCACCACGCTGCTGCACAGCATACGCACCACCGACGACAAGCGCAGCAAGTACGAGTGACACAACTAAGAATATTGCTACCGAACCACCTTGATTTGTTCGCACTGTAGTATACATGTATGTCCTCGACTCAAAATTATTTATCTATACTATACAGGATTTTCACAAATAATACAAGCTCTGACCAGCCACAATTGCCTTTTCATTCGGCATAACTATGCTACACTTGATTTATGCTAGTCGCGGTTGATACAGGTGGGACAAAAACGTTAATAGCCAGCTTTTCTGAAGCTGGTACGGTCGGTAAACAGATTAAGTTTCCTACTCCTCCTGATCAGAACGACTACGTCGCATTACTTCGCGACACACTTAAAAAAGAATACGGTGGCCAGCGCGTCGAGGCGATCGTCGTCGCCATGCCTGGAATCATAAAAGACGGCGTTGCGATATGGTGCAACAACCTCAAATGGAGTAATTTTGATGTCGCCGCAGCACTTAAGGGCGTTCTGGGTGATACACCTATTCTTATCGAGAATGATGCTAATCTAGCAGGCTTGTCTGAGACACGCATCCTAAATCCAATGCCAATGTCATCTCTCTATGTCACTGTCAGTACCGGTATCGGCACGGGTGTTACAACTAATGGAACTATTGATCCAGGTCTTCGCCACAGCGAAGGCGGACGCGCGCTCGTTGAATACGACGGCGTTGTACGAGAATGGGAATCGTTTGCCAGTGGCAACGCTATTCGCCTGGTGTACGGCAAATTTGCCCGTGACATTCACAGTAAACGTGACTGGAACCATATCGCAGATCGCATCAGTCGCGGATTCCTCGCAGTCGTCCCTATTATACAGCCCGACATTATTATTATCGGTGGTAGTATCGGCACGTACTTTGACCAATACGGCCCACGATTAGAAGCTATCCTTAAAGAAAAGCTACCTCATCACATCCCTTGCCCAAAGTTTGTCCAAGCCAAGCACCCCGAAGAAGCTGTCATTTACGGATGCTACTACTATGCGCTCGACAGCCTTGCTTAGCACCCTACGCGGCGAATATCCGCAGTTCTCATTCGTAGAGGATGATACATTTCTATGGTCAGCAGAAACAAAAACAGTCCATATCGATACGAGCGTCAAAGAGAGTGATCTATTCACCCTCCACGAACTTGGTCACGCGCTTCTCGACCACCAGTCCTACACCCAAGACATCGAACTACTCAAAATAGAGCGAGATGCCTGGCACTATGCCCTGACGCAGCTTGCGCCTCGCTATAATATCGCTATCGACGAAGCTATAATCGAAGACAATCTTGATACGTACAGAGATTGGCTCCACGCCCGTAGTTTATGCCCTTCATGCCAGATAACGGGCCTGCAGACGTCACAAGGAAATTATTCATGCCTCGGCTGCGGCTGCCACTGGAAAAGTAACGATGCGCGCCACTGTGCTCTTCGCCGCAATAAAGTAGCCACCAAATAAAATACGCTCGGAATTCCGAGCGTATTTTATACACATTATGATAACTAAGCGGCAATCGCTGAGTCAGCTTGCTGAGCAGAAGTAGTAACCTTCTTGCGGCGGCTAATACGGCCACCTTTTGCACCAGCGATACGTGCTAGTTCAGGATTAGCGGCGAATCCACCAGTTTTACCTAGTGCGCCACCTTTTGCGCCAATCTTAGCGTAAAAATCTGAACCGTGTTTTGCTTTGTTCGTTGCTGCGGCTTTCATGCCACCTGCTTTAGTTCCTGCCATCTCTCTTATCTCCTTATATATAAAAGGTTCAACTACAACAGTAGTCAAACCCTCCGTTTACCTCACATGTGATATGTGTATGAATACATAATAGCATAGCATAGGCTTTTTGTCAATGTTTACATGAGCACTTTTTATTATATAGAAAATGTTGCATATATATGTATGGTGGTATATTATAGAAATAGTTCGTTGTCCGAACGAACCTGAGTCTATTGCGAGATTCAATAAAGGCACCTGTTTGGACTTATCAAAAACAAATAAGTTCTGAACAATTAAAAACGACCGTCTCTGCGAGAGCGGTCGTTTTTTATATATGGGTCTACTTCAATGAGTTACCGTATCGTATTCAGCTGTATAAAGGGTTAGACAGTTTTATGCGTTTAACGCATCATAGCCCACATAGCCTTTTGATTTCGCTCAAACTGATGGTAGCTATGACTTCCGAGTTCTATCAACACACTCGAAACACCAAGCTTCTCTCCATAATAATCATCAGCTGTGCCACTGACGGCATATTCAAACGTCGTAGTTGAGCCGGTTGCATTTCTATAGCCACTTAGTCCTGCGTAAGTATTCGCATATCCGTTAGACAACCCCACTTGATTAGCAGCTACTATGCCGCCAATGCTATGGTATGACAGTACAAGACTCGGTCGCAGCCGCGATACGAGCGAAGCTATTGCTTTCGTCTCTGGCTCGGACATCGGTGTCTTACCTCCACCACCAGGGAATGGGGCGTTACTGACGGTGGTAATATCAGTTCGCCAGTCACCCGTACCAAAATTACGATTTAGATCAACATTATTGCCGTTCGTTCGAGAACCGCTCGCAACACCGTCGGGATTTAGTGTCGGTATAACAACGATAGATTTGTTTGCAGGAATAGAGCGTGCATTCGCATCAAGCTCATCCACCCAACGAAGCATTAGTGATCTCGTACTTACCTCGTTACCGTGAATTGCCCCAGTATAAATTACCGTCGATGGACCACTACCAAAGTAATATGCGGTGATAGATCGGCCTTTTGCCGACGACCCAATAGACCCTACGGTATGACATACCATTCGACCGGTAAAACTCCAGCCGGACTGACCACCAATGTCATAATTACTTTGCAGATCGTTTGATAATTTTATTGAGAAATCCCCACACTTCGGAACCGCTGCAAGACTTAGTGATATCTGATTGGCCCGCTTACTAACAAACGTCGCGCCACCAGTTAACGCTATACTCTTTGCAATGTCTTGCTTTTCAGACAGAGGTTGGTCAAATGTAATTATAGCCGTAGTTCCGATGTTAACCCCTATCTTCGGCACATTTATTGAGGCTACTTTCGGTCCGCCTGATAATTTAAAAGGTAGTTTATAAGGTTCAATCAATGAACTCTCGTCGGTTGCGACCACCTTATCTAGGGTCAACTGATACTCAGCGAGCCTATCAAGATCTTGCTCCCATTGAACACTCAGCCCTTCATCACTACGGATCACCTCAACAGGAACAGGTTTTGAATCAGGAGAATTAATCTTTTCGATCGTGGCAGTTGCCGAAACTACCGGTTTATCGAATTTTACCTGTACACTCTTAGGGTTGGCGTAGATCATTTCACCAGAACGAATCGAAGTGTCGGTCACGGCGACTGCTGACAAAGTCTTAACTTTCTCACGCGCAACAACTTCAACTTTCTTGTCACCGTAGTAACGATAAAAAGACGCTGCATATTCGACACCTTGCTTGAGGTCTAACCGTTCGACATTACACATGACAGTCGAGCCTGCTATTGTTGTACACGCAACGGATTTTTTGTCCATCTCGAGCCTATAATTAAAAAGCGTGTCTTCAGCACTAAGGTTTAATCTCATCGGCTTTGTAACAGGTATAGGTTTTGTTAGCGCTGTATTTGCAAGTGTCGGTAACGCTCCTACTGATATAGTCATCTGTTTACCTATTGGCAACCCAAAAACAGATAGTATGACATGGTGATCACCTGGTGCAGGTGGAGTGTTTGTCTTTACACATAATTTATCCGATACTATATCGTCACCTGCATGCAAGGTGAAATCATCAGACTTTGTGTTTGTTAATGCACTAGGTAGTATTACCCGCTGAGATATGCAAGACGCTCCACTATACGATAATTCTATCGTTCGAGGCCATAGCCCGGTCACAAGCAGGGCTAATAGCAGTATTCCTATAGCGCCACCGATAGTATACTTTTTAGGGTAGCGGCGAACAGCGCCGACCCTACTCTTTAGTGATAATAATGTCTGTTTAAGCATAGCCTCTATTAATGGTATCAGACATTGGGCATACATGCCATTTTTTTGCCAAGAAAAAAAGAGTCCTATTCGGACTCTCTCTTTATAATTCGGCACCGTGCTAGTTTCCCACTTGTGGCAGTATAATCGCCGCTGCTGAGCTTGACTTCTGTGTTCGGAATGAGAACAGGTATTTCCCCAGCGCCATGGGCACCGAAGTAAGGCTTGAGACACTTTCTAGCCGATATATCAATCGCTGAGTGGGTCTCGAAACCTTGCTTCGATGTCCAAAACTAAATTGGACACGGTATTTTGAATGTAAGTTCTTTTAAAAAACTGACGTGGATCAATCACTTGTGTGATATTCACCAATTACTAGTTAAGTCTACCTCATCACTTTCGTTAATACAAGTATTAACTAGAGTGACAAGGACATAAAAAGGCGATGGGACTATTAGTACGCTTTAGCTCCATACATTGCTGTACTTCCACCTTGCGCCTATCAAACAGATAGTCTTTCTGTGTCCTCATAGGGAAATCTT
>JAZQPT010000007.1:0-2965 GCA_045628725.1 Saccharimonadales bacterium (SeqCode) | reverse complement strand
AGTCCTCGGGTGCGGATGAAAAATTCCCATCTCACGCAGTGTCCGCTGCTCGTTCTCGGACAGTTCCAGATGTAACATCGCTCGACTCCGGCTGCATTGCCAATACGACTTTGACAGCAAAAACTGGGAGACTACTTAGACACATAAGTTCATTTCGCAACAGTCTCTGACGTTTCGATACGCGGTCCTGCTAACTCGTCATGCACTTCATTGGGCAATTAACGAGGGACTTGACGCGCTACCTGCCGAGCGTGAGCTTAACCACTTACTTGATATCGAGTACGCAGTCATTCCGTCGTACTTTGATGGCTTAATTACGGAAGATAGTAGTGCTATAGCAGCATATTCCGACTCAATGGAAATACTCGCAACGTCTCCGGATATGGTCGCGGGCACTATGCAAAGAGCCGTTGAGACGATCTTTCCTCAGAAATAAATGAAATAAAAAATACCTGATGCGATCCTTCGATACTGGTCGGCACACTGTCTGGCCGGGGATCGAAGGGGGAGCTATTATGCGGTTACATGCAAGATGCATCGTTCTTTATGCTGCAAACGGTTATGCACCTGCTAGTTTTGACTCGTTGACTAGTTCCTGAATTTCATCCCACACGAATTTCTTTAGCTTGTCCTCGTGGCATAGTAGATCGGGTTTTGGATCTCCCTGGATGTTGTTTACTAACTGGATAACAGCATATTTCCATCCAGAAGCCCGAGGCCCATGTAGGCCCATTAGAGACAGTAGCGCTTCTGCATTTTTTGCCTTTAAAAATGCTGCTTTCGGTACCCTGAGCTGTTCTGTACCTAAACCTCCATGCCAGTCAGAGAGGCAGTCATCCACGGCTTTCTTGCTACTCGCATGCGTCCGTCGTATTAGATCGTGTTGGAAAGCAAGAAGAACGAATAAGTCAGTGTAGTAGTAATCGACAGTCAATACGTCGCCGTTATCTTTGTACTCGATAAGAACAACTCCTCCTTCAGTCCCTACACCTTCTGGAGTTCCCTCAAAACCGAGCGTATCAGCAAGGCCGAGCAAGGGGCGCAGTATTTTTTTGTGAATGGACCATGCCTTTGTAGGGCTGTCGACGCCTACGGACTTCACCTGTATCTTTTTGATGTAGTCTTGGTCGTCAAATATTACATCGAAGCCGTCGTGATCTACATCGTCGAAATATGAATTAAGGTAATAGTTTTTTCGCGCTGCAGCAACTTTTATATCTAGGGAAAATTTATGCATGAGAATAGCTTCTCGCGCATGCATATTTGCTGGGTTATTGAAAAACTCGTGAAGGTTTTTGCTCATTTATACATTCTGCCAACGTTGCATTGAAGCGTGTTATTGGTACTGAATCATTAACTCAGCTGCTGGGGTTTGCGTTAACGTTATTTAGGAGTCGCAGGTAGGGGAACTCAGCGCTCGAAGAATTTGTTCGCTGATTCATCTTGAACTGCGGGGTGATTCCTTGGATGTTGTCGTACTCCCTATTCGCTTTTATCTTTCGAGGAAATTTCGCTATCAAAGTATCTTTGTGTTCGGAAATTTCGACAATATCCGAGCCGTACTCGTTAGGGAAGAACCTGGGCTCTACCTTCTCAGTCGCAGAAAAAAAGTTATAAATGTTGCTCATCGCCTTGCCTTCTGCGAGTTGTTTGGTGAAAAGCAGTTTGTTTAAGTGAAATAGACAGATAGCGATGAATCCAGCAGAATACAGCATAAAATAGTTGTAAGAAATTGCTGTGCTAGAGTCGCGGTAGCGTTCATGAAGATCTACGTCCGGGCCGCTCAACCCTTTGCCGTTCACTATATTTGAAAAGTAAAAACCTTTAACGTTCGATCCTTGATAGTCCGCAATCTCAATATAATGTAATTCTACAGCATCATGTTTTATTTTGTTTGCCAGCTTCCTTATTAGGTTATGTGCTTTTTTTGTTGAGTCCAATAGTCCGAAATAAGCGGTTGATTTATTTGCTCTCAGCCACTTTGTGGCGTCACTATTTGGCGTGTCATCGGGAGGGGTGATGCTTTTTATTATTAATACCAAGTTGTCGAAGAAAGAATCTAGTGTCAAGATATAGTGAGTAATGTCTCTCCCTTTCGATTCGTCGAAACCGTTTTTCTCGATGGATTGTCTGAAGAGACTTTGAGCTGAAATTAATTGATCAAACTGCTGTCGCAAAATATCTGCCGGGTGCCTCATCTGGTGTTGAGTATGATGGCCATTTTCATCGGAGATTGTGTGAAGATTGCTGTAGAGCGCGAGGCCTTGCGTGGCGCTAATTCTTAATTCCAAAATTCTTCCTTTTTATGAGATTACATTGGTGGAGATTTGTTAGAAGCAATATTCGCAGTGAAGGTGGAAAGAAAAGGCGCCGCTTGTTATCGGTGTAAGGCGCTTGATTTCTTCTCTCTCCTCTCGATAGGCCAGCGGTGAAAGACGTAGTGGCTGTGGTCGCATTTCTCGTGCTACTGGTCGCGTTGAGTAATAGTTGACTCGGCTCTGATCCCATCGCCTTGGGCAAACCCTCACTGAAGCCTGCGACAAACGAGAACGCTGCGAAAAAATACTGAGCCTTTGCAGAACTGGTAGTTACAGGTACCAAGCCCGCGCTTAATATTGCGAAATAATGAGCCAGTCTAAGCCACAAGCTTTGTCGTTGGCAATAAGAGGTTTTATCCACAAGCGTCCTCTGCCTCGCAACGTCTGCTTCAGGTCGGTACGCCCCTAGTTTAGTTTGAATGATCTTAAAAGCCGAAAGCGTTAACATGCATTTTGCAGTTCAACTCTGTCCAGAGAGATGGACAACGTGTTTTCTTTTATCCATCTCTCTGGAAAAATCGATGGACGATCCAAGGATCGCTGGTCATATAAAAATCAACAACTTACGGTGTCCATCTGTCGTTTACTTGGATGTGCGGCGCGAGCTTGCGGTTGTTCGGTGGTATACGGTCGTTACGTAGGCGCGT
>JAZQPT010000006.1:0-7408 GCA_045628725.1 Saccharimonadales bacterium (SeqCode) | reverse complement strand
GACGATCGATTCGCCTTGTCAAAGCTGGCTTTGAATACGTACGGGATACCCAGCTTTTGGGTAACGCGGATGTATTCCTCGCAGCTGCGCATGGCGAGGTCGCGCGATTCGAGGACGTTGATGCCGCCGAAGAGAACGAAGCTGCCGGCATTGCTGACGTTGATGTTGCGATTTATTTGAACCATCTAAATTCCCAAAAAAAATAAAACTGGTACATAGCGCCATTCGTAATCCAATATCGGGAAATATACCTCGCCGAGCGAAACACATTGGAGCCCCCTTCTAATTTCTTGGACGTAATTTTGCTTGGCGCCGAACAGAAATTTTTAATACTACGAGATTATCGTTCCGAGCAATATTGGACAAGTAAGCTTTGCAAGCGAACTTTGTATAGCTGCTCGCTCCCCCGGGTGAGCCTTGGGGTTGGTAAGCCGAAGTGTCACCCAGGCTTTGAGGTCGGTCTCTTGCTGCTGTGCAAATTCCCTGTCATTCCAATTTTTCCCAATATCAATACCCATCGTTGAAAATCTCTCGATAAGTCCGTGTCCATTAAGCAATGTAATACCTTTGGACTCATTTGGAAGTCCCGAAAGGCGCAGACCATAAACTAGTTCCGGAGAAGCTTCAAGATACTTCAACGAGCGGGCGCGTGCCATCACCGAATTCTGTGCAATGCGCGCTTTGGAACGCCGAACTAGAATGCCGATGTCTGCATCCAGACGACCCAAAAGTTGCAGTGCATGTACTGCGGAACCTTCAGAAAAAACAAGCGTTTCAGCAGCTTTATAATAAGAAACTTGCACAGACAAGGGCAACGTTTCAGGGTATATAACCTTGACACCGGATGCCTCAAGAATTCGGTCTAGATACGTTTCACCGGCTAATCCACCAAGCAAAAAATTCGAACGCGAAACATAAACTTTTTTGATCCTATCAGCACGATCAGCCACCGAGGTAAACGTTATTTCGTCAAGCAGATCAAGATATGCGGAAGCAGGAACTGGCCCATACATTCGCTCCGCCTGAGGATAAACGTATAGTTTTCGAAACAATGTCGGCTGCCTGACTACAAAAATACGCTTTCGGTCAATTTTAAGGTGATCTATCATCGCCCAAAAGTAGGACGGAGGCTCTTGCATGCTTCGCTTGGCAGCCAAGTCAAAGCCTGAAAATACAAGAGGTAGAGCGGGATCCAGATTCGCCGATAACGCTACCCGCATACCGAAATCGGCGATCATATGCCCGAAATGAAAAACGATAGGCCCGCACCAAATCCCCGCATCTACATAGATACTGGTGGAAGTATCAAACGTGGGCTTGTCGTCAACTACTTTAATTTCCCGGCCGCGACATTGACGCGCAATAATCTGCTCGTCAAAATCAGGCCACATCGGCCCCCCGCGAAATAGCGACCCTACAGGCTTTTGAAGAATCGCCTCTGTAGGTCCTACACAAACATTTGTAAAAGTTAAAGCGTTCATAGATCAAAAACCTTTCCCCCAAATCAACAATACTGCAGCAATCGATACCAACTGGAAGCAATCCACAATCTTAGACAAACAAATGTTAATAAATTACCGTCATGCCCGGCATCTCAATAGCAACTGAAGTTTTTTCGGGAAATCACTGTCGGATAAAAGAACACGCGCCGCGCTTCCTTCAGCCATTGGCAAATCGTTAGACGTTATTCGAACCATTTGACGAACAGTCAGATAGATTCGAATCAATCAAACGCACCAGTGTCGTTTCAATCTCCACGTCCTGACAATGAAACTCTATATTTTCACCGCAGGACTCTGAAACTTCTTTACTGGGTTCAGGGTGAACGGAAATTTCCTTTTCAATTTCAGCCCGCTTCAATGCCTCCCATTCATCCATTTTTCTTCTCAACACTGTTATATCAGAAATTATCTTTTTAGCACTACAAGGCTCGTGGGTAACCAGATCAAAGTACCTCGGATAAAGCAGATATGCCCCTGCAAACAGTTCAACAATAGTAAGTTTTCGGGTTCTTCTAGGATTCGGTTGCCTGTCATCTGTCAAACCCCATCCCGCGTAAAAAGGACTACCGAATGCCGTTACCTTGATACCTCGCAGTAAAGCTTCGAATCCCGCCAATGAAGTTATCGTATATACATGATCGATATCTACCAGTGCATCCGCAAGTGCCAGCGGCTCATAGATTACTTTTGCATAGCATTCAACCAACGCCGGATCAGAACGCTGTTCGCGATATCCCCCAAGCACATCCGGGTGCGGCTTATAGAAAACCTCAGCATCTGGGTTTTCCAATCGCGCCATGATCACTAGATCGTTGTTCAGAATTTTCCGGTCACAACCATATTTGATTGATGCGTCGTCCTCAACTTGGCCAATGACAAGAACTCGCCTTTCCTTTTTTTCCCCAAAAATTTCGCTAGCCGTCTTTGCTTCAACATGATTATATTTACTTACGCGATTCTTCAATATCAGCGAAATGCACTCCTCTGCTTCTGCCAGCAAGTCTGGGTCTGATTTGAAATCGTGCTCAGCAAGAATTTTTTCCAGCTCACTTTGACCTGTCGCATCAAAGTACAAGTGGGCCCCGTCTATCGCCACCGAAGCAGGCAGTGCGTGATCCGAGCCAAGCGCGAGAGATCGGACAAATCCATCTTCAACGCGACGAACTTTAATTTTCCGCTCTCGGATAAAATCGGCGATTGCCTCACTTTCCTTATAACCCCATATAATCAGTTCTGATTCGTCTACATATTGCAGCAGTTGCTCGAGCTTGCTGACGCTAATGTTCGATGGCAGGAAATAGACTTTGTAAGACTTGAATACCTTTTCGAAAAACTCTCTCTTCCATGGATGGAAAAAGAGTAGAAATACCGTATTCCGGCCGGCAGGATCTCGAGCCAAAACAAGTTCGTTATTCAAGTACAAGTCATCGAATTTGTTCTCCTTGCGACCGCTCTCATTAGCAATTCTTAAAACAGCCTCAGATGGAGCGATGCGGATTTTGTACAACGGATCGACATAGACCGGATACATGACATACGCTACGGCAAAGACCTGCTCGATGGTCAGCTTTCGCTGTCTGCGGCTGATCTGCTGGCGATCGTCACCTAATCCCCAACCAGCGTAGAAGGGCAAGCCAAGCGTTGTCGTACGGAGGCCCCGCAACAATGCCTCGAATCCACCCAATGAGCTGATGGTATACACGTGATCAATGGTCTCCAAGGCCTGCGCTATGGGCAAGTCTTGCTTCAGCACGTGACACAAATGCATCACCTTAACCGGATTAGATGCTGTGGAGCAGAGCTCGTTCAGCACATTTGGGTGGGGTTTGAAAATGATCTGAGCGCCCGGGTTCTCCATCGCGGCGATCATTACTAGATCGTTATTGGTATATTTCCTCGGATTGGCCAGCCTAAATGAGAGCGCGTCCTCTACCTGCCCTAGCACCAGCACGCGTGGCCTTTCCTTCATACCGTAGATCGCCTGCAAATTGGGCACACGTCTCACATGGTTATATTTGCTCAGCCCACTCTCCAACAACTGCGCCAACAACCGGTTCGAACGTGCGAACAATGCGGCATCCGCGTCAAAATCGCACCTGTTAAGTAGTTCCTCCAAATCTGTAGGACGCCGTGAGTCGTAATGCGGCGCGCTGCGGTCAAGCACCAGCGAAAATGGCGGCGTCTTCTTCGTATCGAGATCTACCGAGTGAATAAATCCTTCGGTTAGGTAAGAAACTTTTTTTCCGCTCGCTTCAATGTATTTCTTCAAATATGGCGCGCACTCGCCCCCTACCACGTAGAATTCCGCGTTCTTATTGCTGTCCAACCTTTTTTTGAACTTGGCAACAAACTCCTTCTCAGTTGTTTTTGACGGAATTTGAACAAACTTCCGTTCGTCGAACCAATGGTCCAGCAGCGATTTGTAGTTTAAGTCACCTAATACATAGGTATCTATGGCTGGCGCCGGTATCTGTGTCGTAATATCAATTGGGGACACGGCCACAGCTTGCCTCTGCGCGACCGCAGTTAATTCTTGAAGTCGGGTGATTGCACGCTCTGCGCTGATTATCATTTTATATATTGGATCAACATAGACGGGATACAACACGTACGCTGCAGCAAAGGCGTGCTCGATGTTTAACTTTCGCTTCCTGCGGTTGAGTTGATGACGATCGTCGCCAAGTCCCCATCCGGCATAAAAAGGCAAGCCAAGCGTTGTCGTTCGGATGCCGCGTAACAAGGCTTCGAATCCACCAAACGAACTAATGGTATACACATGGTCAACTGTCTCTAACGCCTGCGCTATCGGAAGATCTTGCTCCAATACGCTGCACAAATGCATTACCTTAGCCGGATTCGATGCCGTCGTACGAACCTTATTAAGCACATCCGGGTGTGGCTTGAAGATGATTTGAGCCCCCGGATTCTCCATCGCAGCGATTGTCACCAAGTCATTATTCGTGTAATTCCTTGGATTAGCCAGCTTGAGGGAAGCTGCGTCCTCGATCTGTCCCAGGACCAATACACGGATCTTGTCCTTGACGCCATAGATTGCCTCCAAGTCGGATATACCAGCTACGTGATTATATTTGCTGAGCCCACTCTGCAGGAATTTCTCCAGAAGCAGCCGAGCGCGCTCCATTAGTGCGGCATCCGCATCAAAGTCATAGCCGTTCAGCAACTCTTCCAGATCAGTCGGACGCCGTGAGTCATAATGCGGCGCTCGGCGGTCAAGCAGCAGCGAGTACGGTAGCGCTTTCTTCGTATCCAGCTCTACAGAACGGATAAATCCCTCGGTCAAATAGGTAATTTTCTTGCCGCTCGACTCAATATATTTCTTCAGATATGGCGCACAGCTATCGCCCGCCACGAAAAAATCGGCATACGTGTTAGCGTCCAAGCCTTTTTTAAACTTACCGACGAACTCATTTTCTGTCGTGGCAGAAGGGATATGACTGAATTTGCGCTCATCAAACCAGCAGCCCAGCAGCGATTTATAGTTCAGATCACCCAGCAAATAGGTAGGAATAATGTCCGGGCGGGGTGTCTTTACCTGTGTACTCGCCGCTCCTGCCCCAGCACTCTCCAGCCCGAGTGCGGGCATCGACGGCGCTTTTTTGTAATCAGCACGAATCTGTGCAATGGTATCTTCAAGCTCCCGTTTTGCGCCGCTGTTCGGATCAAAGTAGCGTGGATAGAGCAAATAAGCGCCAGCGAACAACTGCGTTAACTCCAGCTTGCGCATGCGGCGTGAGGTTACTTGGCGGTCGTCGGTTAATCCCCAGCCAGAATAAAACGGTGCGCCGAGGGCAGTAACTTTAATGCCGCGAAGCAAGGCTTCGAAGCCTGCAAGCGAGGTAATCGTATACACGTGATCAATGGTCGCGAGTGCTTGCGCCATCGGAATTTTTTGGGTAAGTATCTGGGCAATATCAGCCACGTCGTCGGGATCTGACCGCAGCGACCTATGTCCTTCAAGTACGTCGGGGTGTGGCTTGTAAATGATTTGAGCACCCGGATTTTCCTTGACCGCCAATTGCACCACATCGTTGTTTGTCAACGTCTGCTCACATCCAAACTGGATAGAAGCGTCATCTTCTACCTGGCCAATAACAAGGATGCGTTTAGCGGTTTTTGGTCCGTAGATTCGCACAATGTCGACTGGCGCGGCATTGTTGTACTTGCTAACCCCGCTGTCAACGAGTAGTTTGATGGCACGAGCAGCGCGTCCAAGAAGATCGGAATCTGCAGCAAAATCATACTCGTTCAGCAAAACTTCTAAGTCAGACGGCTGTTGAGAGTTGAAGTATGGTGTACGTGTGTCCAGACATAAAGACATTGGCGGTGCCTTACTCGCGCCAAGCTGAATGGAGCGCACAAATCCGTCTTCAATAAATACAACCTTAACGTTGTTTTTTTTGATGAAATTGAGTATAAAAGCTGGCGCCTTGAAACCCCAGATGAAAATTTCTGAAGTCTTGTCCAATAGGATCTTTTTCTTCCAAACCAGGTTGAATTCATGCTCGCTGATCTCACGCGGCAGAAAAGTCAAATTTCGATCTGGAAAGAATTTCCGCATATACTGCTTCCATGTGCTGAAACCCACAACGTAAGTAGGCGTACCCGTGCGCACCGACGCGCGCCGATTTTGTGCCGCGTCCCGAAAGAATGCCGTTGGGTCGCGGAAAAATTTCTCGATTTTGGTCATATTTCTCTCGATTGATTAGGTTGTAAACCCTGTTAGGTCTTATCAGTCGCGGGCGACGGGCGCAAGGATTTGATTCCCGGATTTCGTCGTGCTTGCCATTGTTAGTTAGCGCAAAAGTTACCCTGCAGAACGTACTGTCTTCAACGCGGTTGGCGTTAGTCGGCGAATCGCCGCGATCCGCACGGCGAAAAACTGCGGTACTGCCGCGAGCCCAGCCATATCCCGACCGCTTCGTCAGCGAAGATATTTAACTAATGCCAGGATCGCATGCCCTTCGATAACCTTAGTACTTTCGGGTCGCAGGTTCTGCCCGCATCTTTCACCTGTGCTGGCGCAACCATCAGCAGAACGCCTGCTGCCGCTATGCTCGCGCGAGTTTCGATGGAAATTGCGGACCCATTTTCATGCGCGTTCACCTTTCCCGGTCGCTTACAAGCCCAGCACGACTTTCGCACTCACAGCGATCTGGTAAATAATCTGGGTCAAGTCTTTCCAGATTTGACGGTTTTTCACGTCAATCTTTGGCAGCACCAAGATTTCGTCGCCCGCCCGGATATCCGCGCGCTCTCTGCCGAAACTGAAAATCCCCTTGTCGGCGCCGGCCTCGGTAAAACTGCCATCGCGATGGGCGACGATGACGCGTGACGATTCGGCGTTCTGGGTGTACCCGCCGGCCTTTCCGACGTAATCTTTCAGGTCAAGCTTCTTATCGAACACGACAGCATTCGGAAAGAGTACCTCGCCGCTCACCAGCACCAGGCCGTCCTTGGTTGGTACGCGGATGATGTCGCCGTTTTCCAGCAACAGGCTATTGCGGCTTGCGGCTTGGGCAATCAGCACTTGGCCACTGGCCTCAACCTTCTTTGCACGCTCTACCCACTGCAGCAACAGATCGGCTTCTTCTTTTCGCAGGCGCGCCTCATCGCTGGTGCCGGAACGCGCAGTCAGGGCGGCGACTTCGAGGCTCCTGAGCGAGGTTTGCAACATCAGGCGTTGCCGTTCCTTGACACTAAGGCGGAACAGCTGCAGATTTTCCCGGTCCGAACGGACCGAATACTGGATCCGCGGCAGCAATTCGCCGACACGTGCGCCATACGGCAGCACGTATTCCTGCGCACTCTGGTGCTCGCCTTCCACGCGCACGGTAATCGTGCCCAATTTTTTATCGGCGGTAAATTCCAGTTCATCGCCATTTTGC
>JAZQPT010000005.1:0-2287 GCA_045628725.1 Saccharimonadales bacterium (SeqCode) | reverse complement strand
GACGGAAGGATTGTCGAACAAGGAAATCCATCGTTGCGTTAGTCGGTACGTCGTCAGGGAACTATACCCCTACATTTTGGCTGATTTGAAGGCGACGGCACAAACCTGTTGACATAGGAGCGTCAACGCACCGATGGAAAGCTTCTGGGGCAGCTTGAAGAATGAGCTGGTTCATCATCACCGTCATGCCACCCGGGCCGGGGCTGAGGCGTCGATTCGGGAATACGTCGAAATCTTCTATAACCGCCAGCGGCGCCACTCGCGCCTCGGCCACATCGCACCTGCCAGATTTGCTGAGCACTTCAGCAAAATAGCGCGGGCTGCTTGAAACAAGAGTGTCCGCTATTGACAGTACACCTCACATGTCATAGACGCAAATAGTGCCATATTTAGTTCAATATGGCACCTTCGGTTATCCGTGCTTACAAGCTATTTCGTAAGTTCTTTAACGTTGATCGCCTCCAGGAAGTCGAAATCGCTAAACTGTCCTTTAGCCAAGTGTCCGAATCCCCCAAAATCTGTGCTCACAGCGCTCAAACGAGCCTGCAACGCGATACCATCTTTAATTCCAATGGAAAGTAAGATTCCAGCACGTGTAGATGCGTCAGCAGCACGGAGGAACAGCGGAAGCCGCGTTCCATAACTGAAGTATACTCCCGTGCGTGGAACCCAACAGCAGCGATGCCCATTACGGATTTCAGCGCCGTACTTAATTGCCGCCGCCAGTGCGAGGAAAACATCTGCCTCCTGCATCTGAATAAAAGATGTTTTAGCAGGAGAACATCGTTCCTTGAGTATATCAGCAGAGACTGACATTCGCTGCAAATTCAAACTCTGATTCCGATGTGTATCCATTGACACGATCGGAGCATTAAATATATCGAAACCCTCTGCCACCAAGTTGCCGTGCCGGTCCTGAACCAGAAATACTGACTCTAGCAAGCGATGTAAGGTTTGCCACCGTCGATGTCGAACAAGAGCCGCCACCTGGATCAGAAGTACCTCAAGTCCAAAGTATCTGTAAATATCGGCCCATCCGGGGTAAAACGAGCCGTTAGTAACGGGCGGGCCGAAGTGAGAACCAAGGTTTTCCAGAATTTGAACTATTGGATGGACTGTGCTTGGATCATCATTAGAGAATGTAGCTACCGTGTCGCAATAGTCGGACATTTGATCTCGCAATGTCTTAGTAGCTGATATCTCGTCGTACACTGCTAGGTGAAAATCGCTGCCCGTCGGCTCGGCATAAAGTTTTTCAACTTCGCCGAGAATGCTTTTTAAGAAGATTATCTCTAACCCCTGCCGGTTCGGCTTGTTCTCTTGAATCGAGCGAGTGAGAGCACCCAATTCTTTTGCATAAGGTATTCCTGCCGCAGACGCAAAAGTGGGAGCGGCACCCAAACTCGGCTTTTGATAAAGTGGCTGTTCGTAAATTAGTCGCAGGAGCTCGTCGAGCCCCGCGCCATAACGCTCTTCGCTCGAAATGTCGACGTAAATGAGATGCTTCATGAAAACCGGAAGACATGGATTCGATTCTTCGTCATACTCACAAATAACCGGAATAAATTTCGTTTGGTTAACTCGACCATAGAGCTCTTGCGAGATTATCTGAGATTCAGTACCAACTCCACCTGCGCGAGCGTCAGCCTTTTCTTGATATTTCTTATCGCAGATTACCAAAACGCGTGAGACAGAAGGATCCGTCACCATTGATTCCATGAAGACAAACTTGTCTTGCCCAGGTCGCAAATCCCATTTATCAAGAATAGCATCGACACCGTGGCTGCGAAGCGCTGTCGCTAAATCGAGAACAAATTTCTCATGGTTTGAATCAGTCCAGCTATATGAAATAAATACCTTTGGAATTTGTGTGGTCGCGTTCATCTTATCAGCCGAAGTTTGGTGGGAAGTTACGATCGGTTATTCTACCGGATTTCTACGAATTGGAAATTATCAGTAGGCTCGACAAGCGCAAACAAAAATAGTTGCTCTTCTTGCTAATATGAAGTAGCAAGAAAAAAGTAGGTTTCCGCTTCTGACAACTGGGCTCGCACCAGTTCGATAGGTCACTGGCACGGCAGATCTGCACATCCTGGCAGGTCGGCGCCGTCGGTGCGGAAGGGCTTTAATGGAATGGACGCATCCTTCCTGAAACGGCATTGAGGTGCCAAAGTGGATGTGTATGTATGCGATCCACGACCAGAAAGGAGCATCCGCCATGAAGCTTAGTGCATGCGGCATCGACTTGGCAAAGTCGATATTCCAGGTACACGGTGTCGATCTTCAC
>JAZQPT010000004.1:0-2556 GCA_045628725.1 Saccharimonadales bacterium (SeqCode) | reverse complement strand
GACCTTCCTCAACAGGATTACTATCAACTTCCCATTCTTCGGCCTCCTGTTCTTCTGGGCACAATTCGCGTTCTTGGGCGTGTTTTTAGCCGTATTCATTACGAGTCTGTTTAGAACACCAAAGCTTGACCTAGAAGGTATTGACCGCGACGCCGAAATCGACGAGGAAGAGGGATTACTGGCAAGCACTGGAAGACGATTCGGTGCTGCGTGGGGAGATGTTACTGGCAGGGCCGATAGAGGTTATGGTAGCACAGAAGGGACTGGAAGGAGGATAAGAGGGGACGACGATATGTAAAGAAAGTACAAGGATGACGAGGCGGTGTAGTGGCGCCCTGCGAGGTAAACATGGTCAGGTCAATCTTCACCGCTCGGAGGAAATGGCTCGAGAGCTGGCGGATGAATGAATACTGACGGAAGAAGACGAGCGACTATGAAGATACAATGACAGAGTCATCATGGTCGCTTATCCTCCTCCATCAGTCTTCGATTATCCGCCGGTCCAAGAGCAGAGGTGTGGATGTGGATGTGGATGCAGCCAGAAGATAAATGGCTTGTACGAATAGATGATGTTATGTAAGAACGCAGCGAGCGCAGTCAGTGAAAGGACGGGCCTGGACGGAATAAGGCACTGGTTATGGATAGGGACATGGATATGCATATGGCGTTGCGCTTGATTTTATTCATAAGACCTTTTGTCGGCAGCACAGGACATAAATACAAATGGATACCAGTACATATGTAAGATGTAACTTTAGTCCATGAATGACTGAGCTCTGATATATTTATGAATGATGACATGATGTCCTGTCAACAGAAAGTGGCCTGGGACACCTCTCATTTTCGGTTTTTCACCCTTGCTTGCTTCTTTCAAATCTTTGGACCCTGAACTTATTCCGTTGGTTTGAGATTTAGTTTTCGATTGTTGGGTTTAAGTGTTGGGCACGGGTAGGCCGATACCCAGTAGTATTCGGGCAGGGTAGGGATAAGTACCTACCCGAGCAGTATGAACTACCTACCCTCGACCTGCCGGTAGTACCTGGGTAGCCCGATCCTAACCCAGGTGCTCTATTTTGGTGCTCAGGCGTGACATTAAAGAAGCCAACGTGGCTTGCAACTCTAAACTTTCGAGGTAACTCCTCGCTTAAATTGCCTCTTTGCCTCTTTCTAATTTATACCCTTGCTTAGGGTGGCTTGGCATCCTTGGCAACATACCCGCAAAATAGCCGGGTACACGAGTACCTACCCGAGCATTCTCCATATATACTCGGATACCTACCCGCCCAACACTATTGGGTTTTCTAGTGATACGAATTAAATTACTCGTGAACGATGGGCCAATATAGGACTAAATGTAATTCAACTGGATTAGTCCGAGGACTAAGGTTTAGTGCTATAATATTTTCTGATCCTCGGGTTTTGATTTGGACGATTTTCTAGTAATTCGGATGAAGATCACACGAATACATTCATTTTATTGGAATAGGATCAGATCTGGTTAGGACTAATCTTTGGGCTACCAAGTTTCTCCGTATTCCAGCTTAGGATCACTCGTAATGTTAATCCAAGCGGTTTAACTTAGATTATCGACTACTTCGGAGGGATCGAGATTAGGATTACAATACTTTATCATTGTTATTTAACTTGGTCGGATTTTTCGAAATCTGGGTAAGGAAACGCCGAAATCTTTCACTGAATTGTAATAATTGACACGACAGCAGGCGAGCAGCTTCATGAATGTAAGTTTTGGGCAAGCACAGCTTTCGCCAGTGTTCGGCCGGTCTGGATCCGGACCTGACTCGTATTCGAGTACGACTCGGACTCGAGCTCATTCTAGTACTCGATTACAGACCCGAGATGGACTCGAGGTCTTTCGGATCTGCCAAGAGCACTTATTTTAGTACATTTCGAGCCTACAGCTGCATATGTAATTAATTACAGCCCTAACGCTTCCTACGCCCTTGAACTCGAGTCCGTACTCGCCGAACACTGGCTTTCGTCCTACGACTATTGTCGGTGATATCTCGTCCAATTCGGCCGCAGATTGATTATAAAGAAAACAAATACACTTAGAACTAGTATAAAAATAAATATTGCAATTAAATCTTTAAATAAGGATTATACTTTGGACGATGAAGACAGTGGACAAAGAGTTCTCACGATTTGGACATGAATTCGATACGTGCAACAATGTGTTATGCTGCAACAGGAGGGTCACTTCAATTTCAGTCAGAAGAGACTTGGCTCAACAGGCAGCAAATGTACGAGTACAGCAGAACGGCTCGTCCGGTACCTTACCCCCAATGTTCATCGGAAAACCAGTATGTATATCAACGAATTATATGCCTCTACCCTAGGACTATCTCTCCCTCCAATGTCCTCGTACCGTGGTATCATCGTCGCCAAACCTCATATATCTGCAGAAGAACAATTAGCACCAATTCGACCAGTATAAAATGCATCGTCTTCAATAGCTTGATTAAAGCAAGGTTCAGTAAAGTACCTAGTTGTCCACATTGATTTCGGAACAGGTCTGTGATAACGGAATCTCATCAT
>JAZQPT010000003.1:0-1581 GCA_045628725.1 Saccharimonadales bacterium (SeqCode) | reverse complement strand
TGTGCTTCGCCACATAGCGCAATTGCGAGTGGTGCAGATTAAACAGCTCTTTTGCATTTTGCAGAGCGCAAGCGCCTTTACCCTATTCTTGCAGATGGTAACGGACATTACGATATGGCACAAGACAAGCATTGCAGTTCGCAAATCTTGCGTCTCCTGAAACGTATTTGCTTTCCGGTATATTTATGATGCCGTTGCGATTGGCATGTATCCACAAGCTAGAGCCAGAGACTGACCCTCCCACTCAAAGAGTACTTTTGTGAACGCCATATCAAAGTCACAGATTGGAAGCACGTCCTTGCAGTAAAATCCTTTGCGGTTGCGCTAAAGCGCTTTGTCTGCAAGTGTTGGCTGAACAGATATGCGGGTGCCGTTGATAGTGCCAATGCAATCTTTGAAGTACGGGGAAAAGTTGCGATTGCTTGCAATGCGCTCAGATAGTGTAGTATCTGCAATTGCATCGTACATTGCAGGTTCAAGCAAGAAGCGCAGTACCCGGTGGCACACTAGGTTAATGGTACAAGTGCTGTGCTGGAAGCGCTCTACAATACAGCATTGACATATTAGTTGCGACTGCAAAGAGAAGAATGCCCAACTGCTCATCTGCGCTAATTCTGCGACTATCGCAAACCAGCTTTTGCGCTTCAGTAAGTTTGCGATGTAGGTAAAGCTGTCCTTTGTAACGCCCATATTGTTGCGAATGTGCTTGGGATGTTCGTTAAGCAGCTATTGCATCCATATTGTGCCTTGCAGCTGTGCTGGGTCCAATGTTGGTGTAAAGACTGATAAAAGTCGAGCGTAACGCTTGCAGTTGTAGAAACAATAGCTGGAATAAGTGCAAAAAGTTGTCGATTACTACAGCGGCATCGTGCTTGCAAGGCTCTAAGTGCAGAGCGTCGAGCGCTACAGATATAGAAGTTGATTTTATTTTATATAGTGATCCGGGGGTCAAGCGGATGATTTACAAATCACTAGGAAATCACTTCGTCCGCCGAACAGCACGCTGAATCAGACTGACTTCTGCAAATCATAGATCATGTCTTGGCACTTTTTGTGTGGTGACTTGCGAATCATCCAGCATTGCCAACAGGCCCTAATACCCAAGAGAGTCTCCTTGATAGCTATTTAGCACCTTGAAGGTTTAAGTGATGACTTCTTCAGGTCGTTAAGTCAATTGGCGGCACTTCGTCAATCAAACATCGACCATATGGCTCCTGCCACATCAAGCCAGTGCCGATAGGAAGGTACCAGGTACTAACTACCCACCAAGGTGTCGTTGGCGCGTCTGGGCAAAAGCAACCCCAGTTGTTTTCCGCTTTTATGCCCACTGCCGCGCAACGGACTGAAAGATATTGATCTCTGCTTTGTCCTCTCTCTTTCACCCTTCAAAACATCTTGCGGTGTTGTCATAATAAAGCAGCTTTGTTTAATTCTTTTAGCTGGCTCGATATAGCTTTTATTGTTGCAACTTCGAAAGTTTGAGCTCTTGCGCCCTCCTAGTCAGTTACACACCCATCCGCAAAGTCCTAAAATCGGCGGCAGCAATCAAGTCGGATCGTAGCCATGTCGTTCTGTGAGCCA
>JAZQPT010000002.1:0-19320 GCA_045628725.1 Saccharimonadales bacterium (SeqCode) | reverse complement strand
GCAGACGATGGTGCTAGCTGGCACGGTGCGTACGCATTAAAAGTATGGCGCGCAAATGATGTTAAAATCAACAGTCTCCATACGACAGGTGGCGACGCTGGCGTGCTCGTCAGTAGCTCAAACGTCACATTTACTGGTAATACACATAACAACAATCACGAATTTGGTGGCATCGAGGTATCTCGTAGTACAGGTGGCGTAAACTCTACTGTTACTATGAACGGCGCACTATGGAACCTACCTAACTCAGAGGCGAACGGCAAACCAGCTGTGTGGGTTGTTAATGACCAAGGCTCTTTCGATTACCCAACACTCCACCAGACACTTTATAAAGCAACTCATGTAAAAACTGATCAGACTCAGTACTATTTGCAAAAAGCAAATACGGGCACTGTTGCAACAAACGTAACGACCGGACAAACGTATATATCTATCCAGGCGGCAGTCGATGCAGCTAGTGTAAACAACGTTATTCGTCTTGAAAAAGATGTTACATTAACAACTGGCGCAGTACGTATTAATACACCTGTTACTATCGATGGAAATACAAAGACTATCACGAGCACATACGCTCGCGGTGAAAATGGTATCGCAAATGCCGCATTCGTGATTAACGCGAGTGGAACAAAAATTCACAATGCAACAATCCAATCGACACACACAACATTACCTGCTCATGGCATCGTGGCAAGTAAAGTCACTGGTGTTGAACTAACTGATTTAACTCTCAAAAACAACGCGGGGGGAATTATCGTTGCTGAGTCAGATGTAAAGGCATCGAACATTCATACAAGCGGCAACACTTGGTACGGCATCAATGTCGATAAGCCAGGTGCAAAATTAGACATAAGTGGCGCCAACAGTCACTACGAGCCTGTCCATATCTTCGCCGATAACCCATCTCTTGTGCAGATAACAACAAACGGTCTTTACGTTGCAAAAAATGTCATTAAAGAAGGTAAAATCGTTCACGAATATCGACTTGGCGCACTTGCAGCACCAGTGCTCACCGTCAAGACAACTTCAGGTTCACCTTTAGTATCTGGCGCATACACAAACAAATACAACGCTACTGCATCGTGGACAGTGACAGGTGACGCTGCGACTAAATACAAGTACGCTTACTGGAATAATATCCCAACTAGCCGCTACAATACAGAAACACGCGCATGGACAACAGACGTCACTGGTACATCTCGCGGTGGTGAGTTTGATCAGGGTGAAGGTACTCACTACATGAAAGTACAATCAATCGATGCTGCGGGCAACGCATCTGCATGGTCTAACACTGTTGCAGTTACATATGATAAAACCGCACCTACAGTAACGATTAACGGTCCAGCTAACGATGCATTTTATAAGAGTGACGTTACGGTTAATGGGCTAATTGACGATGCTAATCTATCACATTACTACCTGACAGTAAAAAAGAATGGTGTAAGCTATACTGTTCCAGGCGTAAAAACAAATGCGACGGTTTATGACAAAAGCAACGTCACCTTTAATTTGAGCGAAGCTGGTGTCTACGAAGTAAAGCTTGATGCTCGTGACAAAGCGGATAATAAGGGTAATGATTCATCAAAAACAGTGACATTTACTATCGACAAATCTGCTCCAGTCATCACCGTGCCTAGCGTAGGAACAGTTCGAGGCGAACAGACGTTCGTACTCTCCCAAGACGAACAGTATCCTAGTAAAGTATATGTTGAATATATGGAAAAAAATGGCAGCGGTAACTGGGACAAAAAAGAAGGTAAAGAATTCTTAGGTACGAATACGTTCGATTACACCGTTAATACAGCAATGTATCAAAACGGAGTGCACCAGATCAAAATAAGCTCACGCGACAAAGCGGGCAACAACGTCAGCAAGGAGGTCGAATTTACTGTCGACAACACTATCCGCGTTACAGTCAATCCTATCGAAAACAGTACGGCTTCTACTGTAATAAGCGGCGGCGCAACGTGGTTTGATGCAGCTCCTGCAGCCGGCCAGAACGTCTCTCTTTCTGTAAATGGTCAGACGTTCAACGTAGTCACTGATACAGGCGGAAGTTGGAGTGTCCCTGTATCTCCAGCACTTGCGCCAGGCACATACCCTATCACAGCTACTGTAGGGTCAGGTCAGACAATCGGTACAAAGAATAGCGAAGCTGTAATCAAGCCTAGTGCTGATAGCGTTACGAAATCAGGTAGTAATGCAGCTATCTCTCGACCTACCGCGACATTACTGCCCGCTACAGGAACACCTAGCTCATCAACACCTATTTCACCACGACTGCTTGCGGTGACAGCTACGTCAACAGACGACGATGCAGAAGTTGCCGTCAGTCAGAACGCTGAAGAGACAAAGGCTGCAGTCCTTGGTGCTGAAGCGCAAAAAACTCCTGCATCAGCAGACAAAGCAGCAATCGCTGGTGTTTCAACAGAAAAAGCCACAGCGTTTAACTACTGGTTGATCCTTGCAGGACTTGCTGCAGTCGGAGTATTCTGGTGGATAATTGCCGCAATTCGTCGCCGAATGGCTGATCAAGAAGCATAATAATTCTTGGCAATAATTAAGCGAGCGCACTGTGCGCTCGCTTTTTTTGCACTTGTTTCATATACTATAAGCACGATGCCAATAACGAATAAAAAAGTATCTCGCCGGCCACTCTATAAAGCAGTGCGGCGTCATGCTAAAATGGCAATCATTCCACATGCATCGAATCAATTTCGTCCTCATTTAATTCGCCATTATGGAATTATCACTGTACTACTGGTGGTAATCGCAGTACAGTTCATAGGTAATTCGTCCTTAACGCAGGTAGTCCTAGGGGACAAGGCGCAGATTACTCCCAAAGAGCTGCTCGATCAAACAAATAACGCCCGTGCTTCAGAGGGGCTAACGGCACTCGTGCTTGATGAAAAGCTATCGAACGCAGCATACCTAAAGGCTAACGACATGATTGCGCGGCAATACTGGGCACATAATGCACCTGACGGCACTCAGCCATGGAAGTGGTACAGTGACGTAGGCTATAATTACTCGTATGCAGGCGAAAATCTAGCAAAGAATTTTTCATCATCACAGTCGGTAATATCGGCATGGCTTAATTCGCAGACTCATAGAGAGAATATTCTCAAATCACAATATCGAGATGTTGGCTTTGCAACAATCGACGGAACGTTGGACGGCAAGCCTGCGTCATTTGTGGTTGCAATGTACGGTACTCCCATGACCGCGGCGGTGCAGGGGGTAAGTGCTGCTGCCCCAGTAACTGCATTAGGCTCGCCGCTGGGACCGCTTTCGCAGCTAGGGTTTGCTGTACAATCAGTTAATCCTGCTGTTATAGGCAGCGCTATCATCCTTATGTTCACTGCTGCTGTTGCAATGGCGGCGCACGCGTATCGAAACAAATTACCGCGCACATTGCAGCGTTCATGGTATCGCCATCATGGTATCTATAAAGCAATTGGACTGACGTCGGTTGTCTTTGTAATAATCGCGATCTACGGCAGCTCCGGTCAGATCTAATACTCTTTAATCGTTAATTTTTTTACTGATATGTCCCGCTCTTTTCCCTATAGTGGATTGAACGAAGGGGGAATTATGATGAATCAGTATGAAATGCAAGATCCTACAAAACAATATCCAAAAGTAGAATACGACGGGTCATTAGTGCCCGAACCTGGGCTAGACGCTACGCTTTCGCCGCGCGCCTATCACGGGGAAGACACATATAAAGGCTCGGGACGATTAAAGGGCCGAAAAGCACTCATTACGGGGGGAGATTCGGGGATAGGTGCCGCGACAGCAATTGCATATGCCTACGAAGGAGCAGATGTGGCGATAAATTACCTACCAGAGGAAGAAGAGGACGCAAAAAAGATAATTACTTTAATCGAAGATGCCGGACAGGTGGCGGTAGCTATTCCAGGTGACATCAAAGACGAGGCTTTTTGTAAGGAGCTGGTCAAAAAGACAGTCGACCATTTTGGATCAATTGATATTTTAGTCAACAACGCCGGCAAGCAGGTGTTCGTCGAAGATTTGCAGGATATCACCAGCGAACAGTTCCAGCAGACGTTCCAGACGAACGTATTTGCGATGTTCTGGATTACCCAAGCTGCGGTACCGCATATGCCAGCAGGTGCAAGTATTATTAATACAACTTCGATTCAGTCGTATCAGCCTTCGCCGGGATTACTGGATTATGCGTCAACGAAAGGCGCTATTACATCGTTTACAAAAGCACTAGCAAAGATGCTCGCCAGTAAAGGTATCCGCGTGAATGCTGTTGCTCCTGGTCCTATCTGGACGCCTTTGCAGCCGAGCCACGGTCAATCGCCAGAGAAACTAAAGGAGTTCGGATCAGACGTGCCTCTAGGGCGACCAGGGCAGCCGGCAGAACTAGCGCCCACGTATGTATTTCTTGCTAGCCAGGAATCTAGTTATATAACGGCAGAAGTAATCGGAGTGACCGGGGGTAACCATTTGCCATAGGGGGGGTTATCTGACGTGCTGAGTTGTTGGTTATAGGCAAAGCCTCGTCGGTAGGGAGATATAGTATTTGAAACATATTATTGACATTTTATAATGTTCATGCTAATATATAGTAAATTACCAGAAAACAAAAAAACCATGAGTATATTTAACCACCACACAATTCAATTTAGTACAAAAGATCCACTTGGCAACGGCCTTGGCGACGAAATTGCCAGGGAACAACGTGAACCAGAAGCGATAGGAACTCTTGACGATACACCGTCGCGTGACCTAGAAGCTTTTTGGGGCGAAGTAATAAACGATGCAAAAAACGATAAAGATTTTTTTGCTTATGCGGATGAATAATTTTACTATATAGTGTATAGTAAAAGACAATGCATATGCAATTAACTGATGAACAATTTGACGCGCTCATTACGCGCGCCATGGACGAATTACCGCAGGAATATATCACTGGGCTAGATAACGTTGCCATTATAATGGCCGATGATCCGTCGCCTGAGCAAAAAGTAAAAATGAAACTGCGTGAAAACACGGTGTTACTCGGACTATATGAAGGTATTCCATTGGTTCAGCGTGGAGCGGGGTATACCTTTGTGTTGCCCGACAAGATTACATTATTTAAACACTCAATCCTGCAGGTCGTCCGTACCGAAGAGGAGTTATTTGAGCAAATCAAGCGAACGCTCTGGCATGAGATTGCTCATTATTACGGTCTTAGTCACGACCAAATGCACCATTTGCAGCGTCCCGAATAACCTGTCTATAATTTGCTTATGATATAATTGTAGGTAACATATCGTGAGTATGTGGAGGGTGAATCGATGAAAAAGCAACAGTACCAGCTGATGGGAAAGCGTGTTTATCCGCTTGTTTTTGCGGCTGTCGCTGTGGTAGTTTCCGTCGTCGCTTCGTCTCATGTTTACGCCGAAGAGAGTATATTTACTCTGACTGCGGGCACCGGCGATCTACGTAATCAGCAAGAAATTATCCTGGATATTGCCAATAGCCAAGTTCAATCATCGGTACTCGAAATTGTTCATAGTGACGGATCGCCGCTCGCTCAGCCTATTAAAGAACAGGGCGGGGCAGGGCAAACGAAACTGGTTGTTTCGTGGAATACCCGAACGGTCCAAGACGGTGAATACGCCGTTAGGTACGGTGCAAAGACTAACGGCACCTGGACGAACTCCGTCACAAAACAAGTCAGAGTTCTGAATGATACGCCTTTAGTAACCCTTAATCCGTCAACGAAGGATCGTGTCATTAGCGGGCAGGTGTCTCGCTCTGATGTAGATTTTCGGATTACGCTCGGCGGTGCTGTTATCAATTCGGTCGTCAACGTAGCTAGTGAGGCAGAGCCAACCGGTATGTATGCATGGTATGCGACAATTCCAGCTACTATTACAGACGGTACTTACAACGTCGAGGTTGTAGCGCTAAGGCAAAGTGGCGACGGGAACGAATCGGACAAGGCAATCCAATCGCTATCGTTTACAGCACCGCCGCCAGTAAAGCCAGCAGAGCCTCCGATGATCGTATTACCGAGTATCTCCCTTGCGCAAGAGATTGGTGTATTTATTGCGCCGGTCATTCCCGAAACGGCGCAGGCGACGCTCTACGGTGTAGCTGTCGATGACTTAACTGATGACGCCGGGCAGCCCCAGAACCAAAGTATAGAGCCGACTGTGTTAGGGGTGAATCAATCGAGACCTTTGACGCCCGTAAAGACGATTGCCGCAAGTGACACCCGCGAGCTACTACAGGCAACTGAAAGCGGCTGGTATATTTTTGGTGTCGCCTGGTATTGGTGGGTAGTGGGTATGATGCTCGCTGCTGGTACTGCAGTCGTTGGCGTGCATACACTTCGCTATCGTCAGCGACAGCTTGTGTGAGTGTCACCTCTGCTTAAAAAATGATATGATAATCTAAACACGAATAAAAAGGACACCATACAATGCCAGTTACAAAAGCAATTATTCCCGTTGCCGGGTGGGGAACGCGCCGGCTGCCAATTACAAAAGCAATCGAGAAATGTATGTTGCCAATTGGCAATCGACCACTTGTTGATTACATCGTCAAAGATTGCGTCCAAGCTGGAATTACAGATATCTATTTTGTTGTCAGTCAGGGAAGTACTCAGCTGCGGGCATACTTTAGTGAGAATCAATCACTGAACCAGTACCTCAGCAATAACGGTAGGCAGGATCTCCTCCAGATTGTTCATCCTCCTCAGAATATTCAGTTCCACTATATCGAACAAGATTCAAATCAGAAATACGGTACTGCCGTACCTGTTGCTTTGTGCGTTCCGTATCTTGCAAAGGGTGAGTCTGCCGCCGTGCTGATGGGTGATGATTTTATGTATAACGCTGACGGCTCTTCAGAGCTCCTCCGTCAAAAAGCAGTAACTCAAGAAGGCGCAAATTCTATGTTGGCGGTCGAGGTTCCTCGCAGTGAAGTCAGCCGCTACGGCGTGATACAGTTCCAGGAGGACACTGGCATGTTCGAGAAGATCGTCGAAAAGCCCGCAGTAGATAAAGCCCCGAGCAACTACATAAACGTCAGTAAATATATTCTGAACTACGAACTGCTGGTTCAAATCTACAATTATTGTAATCTTGATATTTCTGGCGAGTTCCTTTTAACAGAGCCGATCAATCAGTATGTGCTTGCGGGTGGCGCTGTTCAGGTTATCCCGGCGCAGGGGCAGTTCCTTGACGGGGGCAATGTTCATGGATGGTTGCATGCTAACGACGTCGTCGTTCGGGGTACTGCGTAATATAAACCGACTCGGCCCTTGTCATATGGCGCTACATCTGTTACAATGAAGCACTGATTGACAAGTAATTTATAAGGAATCATATGACAAAAGCAGTCGTTAAGGTCGGTGGCAAACAATTCGTTGTTACCGAAAAAGAGACCCTCCTGGTGGACCTCCTCCCGGAAGGAACTAAAGAGCTCACTCTTGATGCACTGTTGGTTATTGATGGTGATAATACCACCGTCGGCACACCAACGGTCAAAGGTGTAGTCGTTAAAGCGAAAGTCCTCGATGACCTCGTTAAAGGTGAAAAGATCCGCATCATTCGCTACAAAGCAAAGAAGCGTGTTCACAAAGAAAATGGTCACCGCCAAAAATACTCACGTATCGAAATTGCTTCGATCAAGTAATCGCATTAGAGCGATAATAACCCCTGCAAAAATAGCGGGGGTTATTTTTATTGGTAAATAATTTCAACATCTCTCACTATTTGACACGCTCATGCTATAATAGTGCAAATGAGTAGGGGAAATAAACAGTGGCGACCGTAATTGCAGTAACAAATCAAAAAGGTGGCGTTGGTAAAACGACGACCGCTGTTAATGTTGCTTACTACCTGGCAAAGGCTGGCAAAAAAGTTCTTCTTGTCGACCTTGACCCTCAGGGGAATGCAACAAGCGGACTCGGCATAGACAAACAAATGCTCGAACTGACGATTGCCGATGCACTTGTCGGCGGTAAATTACTGCGCCACGTCGTTATTCCAACAGAGCACAAGAACCTATATCTTGCGCCCTCGACACCACACCTTGCAAACACAGAAGTCGAAATGGCTGGTGCGCAGCAGAAATTTACTAAACTAAAGCAAGCGCTCGCAACGTCCGAAGATTACGAAATTATCATCATTGATAGTCCGCCTAGCCTGAGTCTATTAACGGTGAACGGATTAATTGCAGCGCGATATGTACTATTGCCGGTACAGGCTGAATTTTATGCGCTAGAGGGATTAGGGCAGCTTCTAGAGACAATGAAGCTCGTACGTAAGAGTATGAACCCTACACTCGATTTAATTGGCGTACTGCCAACCATGATTGATAGTCGAACAACCCTTAGTGGGCAAGTGTACGAAGAGATCAAAAAGCACTTTCCAGGTAAGGTCTTTGATCATACGATTCCGCGCAATATTCGCCTTGCCGAAGCGCCGAGTCACGGACTGCCTGTTGGGGCATATGACCGATGGAGCAAGGGTGCTCGGGCGTACAAAGCGGTTACTAAAGAATTATTAGAACGAATTGGATAGGGGATAATATGGCAATTAAAAAAGGACTTGGTCGTGGATTTTCTTCGTTAATACCAACGGAACTTCTTGATGAGTCATTTGACCCGACTGCTGCGCAAGACGAAAAAATGTCCGAACTACGGCACATTAAGCTTTCCGAGATTACACCCGACCCCGATCAGCCACGACGCACTTTTGACGAAGCTGCTCTAGATGGAATGGCCGCTTCGATTCGCGAACACGGTATCTTGCAGCCAATTGTTGTCACGCCCTACGCTGACGGTTATCAAATCGTTGCCGGCGAACGTCGCTATCGGGCTTCGCAAAAAGCAGGTCTTAGTAAGATTCCGGCACTCGTACGGACACTCAGTAATCAGCACAAACTAGAATTATCACTTATCGAGAACCTGCAAAGGCGCGACTTGAATGTACTAGAGACCGCAACGGCATACTTAAAGCTACGTGACCAGTTTAACCTCTCGCTCGAAGAGATAGGCGTACGCGTAGGTGGTAAATCGGTCAGTGCAGTCAGTAACACTCTGCGGTTATTGCGACTACCGGCGAACGTTCGCCAGGCGCTTGCTGAGGGTAAACTACGTGAAGGACAAGCTCGTCCGTTAGTTAATCTTGATGAAAGCCTGATTAATCAAATCCTCCCACAAATTCTAAAAGAAGAATGGAGTTCGCGTCGGATTGAGCAGTTTATTGTTAACCTCAAAAAGGGTGGCGAACAGCCAAAATCACCAAAAGCAAAACCGATCGTAACGACACACGAGCGCGAAATTAAAGTACTCGAATCTCGCTTCAAGACGTCAATTGATATTCGAACGAACGCAAAAGGCGCAGGCAAGATCGTGATTGGCTTTAAGAGTGGAGATGAGCTTGCAAGGATTCAGAAGATTCTAGAGGCATAGTCATTACGTAGCATCTATAAAAATACTCCCAGGATATGGGAGTATTTGTTTTATGACGTACATGCAGTCTGCCTAGGATTACTTAAACTACTAAAAGGTTCGGATGCCAGTGAACGGGAAAACGCGGAGGCTAACGGGTCCTATGATGTCATAAAACGGTATCGTTCCTAGGCCATTTCGTGAATCATATGAATAGTTATCTTGACGATGATCGCCGCTTACGAAAAGTTCACCATTAGGTACAACGGTATCGACAGTGCCGCTCGTTGGGCTGCCTGGCTCTCCGTTGTTGTAATCGTCGGGATTGAATCCGTTAGGATACTTAGTGTTATAGACAGTATACTGGCCGTTATTCAACACGACATGTTCACCTGGAAAAGCGATAACGCGCTTTACGATAAATTCTTCCGCAGTGCTGCCTGTATAGAGGGGGTTTTTAAAGACGATAATCTGACCGCGTTCAGGGATGTAGGCTTTGTTTTGCAGCTGTGCCAAAGTAACGGGAACCCTGTTAACGATGAGTCGGTCACCGGTATAAAGGGTCTTTTCCATGCTTGGTCCTTCAACATTAAAGCTACGAAATATATAGGTGTTGATAAGGACCGTGCCAATAAATACGCACACGGCAAAAATTAGCAGACTTAGTGCGTCCTTTAAGATAGGGTGACGTTTAGAAAATGATGTGTCCATTCATAACCACTATATAGGATATGCTATAAAACCGCTAGGATTTCAGCTAAAACAAAACCATTTTACGATTTCAATATAGAAAAGAATTCTGTATAGTAGGAGAAGTAATTTATGATACGAAAACAAAGTAATTCGATAGATGGGTTTGTTTCTCGGCGTAGTGGTGGACAGATTGGTGAGCTTCACAGCAAGCAAAAGACTGCTTCGGCAGCACCAGCACCTACGGCACTTCGAGAGCTTCATACCGCGGGCAACACTAAACCACCACTTAAATCTAGTGGCGGTTTGCGACGTAGCGAAATTGACGAATCGCTAAAAGGTATCGATACTCCTGTCGAAAAAAAGGGCAAGAAACGTCGAAGTCCTGAACAAAAAGCCAAACGCCGTAAGCTTATAAAACGACTGATTATTCTATTTATCATCATCATTCTTGGGGTTGGTGGATATGTTGGCATTCGGGCGATGATGGCGAGCGGAAACGTTTTGCAGGGTAATTTCTTGGATCTCGTGCAACATACGCCACTTAAAATGGATAGCAACGGACGCAGTAACGTTCTCATACTTGGTACTTCTGAGGACGATCCGGGGCATCAAGGCGGTAACCTAACCGATTCGATGATGATTATGAGCGTCGATCAGAATGCTAAAAACGTGTACATGATCAGTATTCCGCGTGATTTATACGTCAAATATGGTCAAGCATGTAACTCAGGCTATGCCGGCAAAATTAATGAATACTATAACTGTGTGCACGAAGGCGAAGGTGTCGAAGAAGACCGCAAGGCTCTTATAAAGGAAGCTGGATTTATCGGTGGAATCTTCGGAATGGAGATCCAGTACGGGGTAAACGTTAACTATACGGTAATGCGTGACATGGTTAACGCTGTCGGTGGCACGATTACTGTTAACATCGAAAGTCGAAATCCTCGTGGTCAAATGGACAGTAACTTTGACTGGAAGTGTGGCGTTGGCGACCGAAAGGTGAGTCGAGCTGAGGTGTTGCGACGATGTCCACCGAGCGGCCACTTTATTGACTACCCAAACGGACCAGCAGTCCTTGATGCAGAACACGCCCTTTATCTTGCACAGGCCCGCGGGGACGCAGCTCCTACTTATGGATTTGAACAGTCAAACTTTGACCGCGAGAAGAACCAGCAAAAGATCGTAAAAGCAATTCGCGAAAAGGCAGTCAGCGCTGGTGTACTTACTGATTTTGGTAAAGTAACTAGTCTGATAGATGCACTCGGGAACAATCTTCGCACAACGTTCGAGACAAAAGAATTCCGTACACTCGTTGATATCGCAAAAGATACAAAGAGCGAGGATATTAAATCGATCAGCTTGATTGACGGCGATACGCCTATCATGGGAACGGGTATGGTAAATGGTATGAGTGTGGTCCGTCCAACTGCGGGTACTTATGAATACGACGATTTGCAGGCACTACTAAAGAAAAATCTTTCCAGCGATCCAGCTATTCGCGAAGGTGCACCGATTACGGTACTTAACGGGTCAGGCACGCCAGGTGTCGCACAGACAGAAGCGGATAAACTAAAACAACAGAACTTCACTATTAGAACTATCGGGAATGCACCTGATGGTACGTACGGCGCCTATACGGTGTATCAAATAGGCGAAGGTAACAGTGGTACGGCAGCAAAATTAAAAAAGATGTATAACGTGACAATCAAAAAGACGCCTCCGCCAATCACGGTTGCCGAGGGTACTAAGTTTGTCGTTATTGTTGGTGAGCAGCCAGCAACAGGCGTCACAGATTAACTACGGACCATATGGTATACTAAATGAAGTCTATGGAATTTTTACGATCAGCAAAGCGCCGCTCGCTCGTCAGTGAACTCATGTATCTTCTGCTTAACGTTGGTTTGGCAGTAGCGCTTCTTATTGTTGTTTGGGTTGTGGAATCGCCGCTACCCGCATTTGCACTCGTTCTATTGAGTAAATGGCGAGTACTTGCAGTTCGTCCACGCTACTGGTTGGCGCACGTTCAGGCAAATATGGTCGACATAATTGTTAGCCTAGGGCTAGTGATTCTGCTGTATACGGCAGGGCATGGCGGTACCGGTGACGGAGTCGTAACGCAAATCATCTTGACGCTGCTCTACATCGCCTGGCTACTTGTACTAAAACCACGCACCAAGAGAAGCTATGTCGTCGCACAAGCGGGCGTTGCACTGGCTATTGGGACGATCGCGCTATTTAGCGTTGCCTACGGATGGCCTTCATCTCTAGTAGTGATAGCGATGTTTATCTTGGGGTATTCGACTGCTCGTCACGTACTTAGCGCCTATTCAGACCCTGATTTGATGACGATGAGCCTCATTTGGGGATTTGTGATGGCGCAGATTGGCTGGGTGTCTTTTCACTGGCTTATTGCTTACCAAATTCCATTTGTCGAAATGATCAAACTGCCTCAGGTAACAATCGTTGTATTGGCAATTAGCTTCTTGGCTGAAAGAGTGTACAGCTCGTACGTAAAGAATGGTGAAGTTCGAGGTAGTGATGTACTGTTGCCGTCACTCCTATCGCTCGGTGTATTAGCTGTCGTTGTTGTACTGTTTAACGGGCTTAATTCAGGCGCAATTTAAGCTGATAGTAAGATAATACCTGTATCATATATAGGAAAGGTGGAGAATATGAAAGACGAAGAAACGAAAAGCATAACTGAAGTCGAACAATCCGAACCGCTCGTTGCGACAGAATCTCCTAGGGTACCACTCCCGATTCAAAAACAACCTCCTCGCCGTAGTAAACGTGTTGCTGCCGCTTTACTACTTATTGTTCTCTGTTTTGCCGCAGGGCTAGGTGGTGCCTGGGTAATGAGGGAGTTATCTCCACAAACGAATTCATTCATCCAAAATAATGGTGCAGACGGCAATGCTATTATTACCGCGCAGGAGCAAGACATTGCAGGTGTTGCAAGCAAAGTTTCACCAAGCGTTGTTTCGATCATAACAAAAAATGAACGACAGACTTTTCGTGGCTCGCAAACACAAGAGGGGGCAGGTACCGGAATTATCGTCAGCGGTGACGGCTATGTCATGACGAACAAACATGTCGTCCAGGGTAGTAACACGGTTACTGTCGTCACGTCTGACGGTGTGACTTACGATAATGTCCGAGTTATTGGCAGTGACCCATTGAACGACCTTGCATTCCTAAAGATTAATGACGCCAAAGACCTCAAAGCGGCCGAACTTGGTGATTCGAGCTCACTACGTATAGGGCAAAGTGTTGTCGCTATCGGTAACGCACTAGGCCAGTACAAGAACACGGTGACCAGCGGTATCGTATCAGGGACAGGCCGATCGGTAACAGCAGTGTCCGAAGGTTCAAATGACTCAGCCGAGACACTGACCGATTTGATTCAAACAGACGCTGCAATTAATCCGGGCAACTCTGGCGGTCCACTGGTAAATATGGCAGGTCAAGTAATCGGCATCAACACGGCTATTGCATCAGACGCAAATGGACTAGGATTTAGTATACCGATAAATGCAGCTAAAGGCCTTTTAAAGGGTGTTTTAGCAAACGGTAAAGTCGAACGAGCATATGTAGGCGTGAACTATATTACTATCACTCCTGAAGTCGCTCAAGAATTTAAACTTTCAGCTAAAAAGGGCGCCTACGTTTACGCAAACGATACCACTTCTGCAGTAGTAAGCGGCAGTCCAGCAGAAAAAGCAGGAATTAAAAACGGTGATGTTATTACAAAAGTAAATGATATTGAAGTTGGTGATCGTGGTAGTGTCGCGAGTCTCGTTGCTGCGTACGCGCCTGGCGACAAGGTGTCGCTTACTGTTCTACGCGACGGCAAGACTGAGATGCTTGAATTAACCCTTGCTGCTTATAATAGCTAGATCTTAATCACTGAAACAATAAATCCGCGCGTTTCGTGGTGGGCAAAGCCGTTCTGCTTCGCATAGCTGACGATATCATCGTGCTGTCTAGGATCGGCTTCTAGGTAAAGAGACCCTTTACGGGGCAGTAGCTGAGCGGCCTGAGCTATAAGGACTTTAATCAGTGATAGTCCACCGCTATTTGCATAGAGCGCCATGTCAGGTTCAGCATGGGTGTCCCGCGACACTTCCCAGTCCCGATCGACATAGGGGAGGTTGGCGCAGATAATATCGACAGGAAGCCCGTAATTTCGCAGCAAGTCGCCTTGATGAAAGGTAACCTGCGCATGGAGTGTCTGCGCATTTTGTTTTGCGACATGTAACGCATGATTGCTTAAATCGGTAAGGGTGACATCTAGTTCGGGTAATTCTAATTTCAGGGTGATACCTAGGCAGCCGCTGCCGGTTCCGACGTCAACGAGTCGGATTGTTCGTGGCAATAATGGGATTGTCGTGCCCATTGATTCTTTGATCATCTCTATTATCATTTCGGATTCTGGGCGAGGTATCAGTGTCGCTGTCGAAACTTTAAACCGTCGACCGTAGAATTCTTTGTGACCGATAATGTAGGCGATTGGTGTAAATTCGCGGCGCAAATCTAGTCGTGCGTCTGCAATTTCGTGATCACGCGCGTCGAGTAATTCGTCGCCGTGCGCATGCAGGTACGTGCGAGGCTTTCTGATAGTGTGCGCCAGGATGATTTCAGCGTCCAAACGAGCTGATTCTATTCCGATTCCCTTTAGCTGAGCCGTCGCATCACGGAGCCATCGGTCCAGGTTCATCTCTGTTGAAATTGACATTTTATTCATACTATGCTATAATTGTAGCACAGTAACCGACATAATAAAACAAAAAATGTATGAGCATCGAAAATCCCCACCTAGCTCCTCGCACTAATAGCGAGCTATCAGAGTTAAGCAACGAAGCACAGCAGCTTATTGCGTATACAAAGCACGAGCAAATTCTATCCTCTCCGGAGGCTATAACGGCACTTGGTGACCTAGACGACATCGGCGCGTCAAAAGACGTAGATCCCGCTGTTGCTACTGAGATCATCAATACGATTGGGGTGTTTGCAGGGGTTAAGCCGACGGCTATTATCGATAGGTCAGTGATTGACACGTTAAGTGACGACGGGATAATTGACCCCTATTCCAATGCCGTAGCAAATATAGGGTTAACGGCTATACCGTTCGATTCTGATTCAGGTGCGCGACTACTAGCGGTGTCTCGCCACAGGCAACTGGCAGAACTTGCGCGTGATGCATTTTGGAGCAATTCGGACGAAGAAGAGCCAAACTATCGCAGAGGTGCGCTGCTTGGGTATCCTGCGTCGGCTACTGCTCATTATCTTGCGCGAATAGCCCAGTATAACGCAACGGGTATATTCCCGGCGCACGTTTATTCAAGTAGTAACCAGCAATTTTCTCAATTGATTTTATCACCCGACCATCATGAACAAGAATCGCAGATATATTGTATGCCACTCGAAGAAGCGGTAAAGCAGATGACGCCGAATACGTACAATAAAATTATAGCGCCGAGAAGGGCAGGAGTGATGACGAGAACACTAGTAAAGATGAGAGCGCAGAAGTCGTCTACTGAGTAGCGCTTTGGGCCGCAAGCTCACGTTCATAAGCCTGTAAGTTTTCAATTAAATCGTCAATTGCACCGTTCATTGCAGCTGGAATAGCACTACGGCTGTAACCGATGCGGTGGTCGGTGATGCGATCTTGTGGGAAGTTGTAGGTACGAATCTTTTCGCTACGGTCGCCACTGCCGATGAGGCCACGTCGTTCGGCTGCTACTTTAGACTGCTCTTCGTCGATCTTTTGTTGTAGCAGGCGACTACGCAAAACGCTCATTGCTTTTTCTTTGTTCTTGATCTGTGACTTTTCGTCCTGGTTTGTAACCACAAGTCCTGTTGGTAGGTGAGTAATACGCACTGCGCTGTCGGTCGTGTTCACCGATTGACCGCCATGTCCGCCCGCTCGGTACACATCGATTTTTAGATCATTTGCACCAATTGCAATATCGGTCTCTTCGGCCTCTGGTAGGACGGCAACAGTGACTGTACTGGTGTGGATTCGCCCCTGTGATTCGGTGGCCGGTACGCGCTGCACGCGGTGAACGCCTGACTCAAATTTTAGACGAGCATACGGTGCGTCACCGCTCACTTTGAACACAACTTCTTTATATCCACCGGTGTCATTGGCGCTTTCGCTCATTAGTTCAGTGCGAAGGTTATTTGATTCGCAGTAGCGCAAATACATGCGGTACAGTTCGGCAGCAAATAAACTCGCCTCGTCACCGCCAGCACCAGCACGGATCTCAATAATCACATTCTTCTCGTCGTTCGGGTCTTTCGGTGCGAGCATAATAAACAGATCTTCTTCAAGCTTTTCTAATTTATCGGCAGTTTCGTTTGCTTCCATCTTGGCTAGGTCAGCGAGTTCATCGCCGCCGCCCATAAGTTCTTTTGCTTCGACAAGTTGCTGTTCGAGAGTCTGGCGAAGCTGGGCTTTTTCGATAATGTTTTCTAATTCGGTAAATCGTTTGTTTTTGCTACTAAAATCAGCGTCATTAAACGCACCGGGCGAGGCAAGAAAGCTGCCCAGTTCGGCTTTTTCATTTGTAAGTTCTTCGAGATTGAGACTAATCTTTGGCATATATGTCACTAGTATAGCAGATTTTAGCAGGCAATTACAGAGGTAGAGAAGAAAGGAGGCCCTGTGAAAAGAGGTCACTCCATAGAGAGCTCATTCTTTCGCAGTGAACGGTATGGTTATCCCTGTTTTTTATTAGCTCGCGGATGAGTAAAACATGCCTCAGAAATTAAGATAAATTATCTTTTTGCTATAGTAACAAAAAACCGCTCATCACGAGCGGTTTTTTGTCGTAACGACGAAGTGTTACTTGTCGGCTTTCTTAGCTCGTAGAGCTGCTGCTTTCTTTGCTTTGCTTGCAAGTGCTTCTTTGCGAGCTTCTGCAGCGGCAAATTTCGCCTTGAATCGATCAACACGACCTTCGGTGTCGATGATCTTCTCTTCACCTGTAAAGAACGGGTGAGATGCTGATGAGATGTGAACTTTAATGAGTGGATACTCATTGCCGTCTTCCCATTTGATAGTGTCGTTAGTCTGCGCTGTAGACTGAGTCAAAAACGCAAAACCGGCCACATCGTCGCTAAATACGACTGGGCGATAGGTTGTTGGGTGTATACTGCTTTTCATATCGCTCCATTATATCTGTTTTTACGCGAATTGTCAAAGCTTTTGCGGCTGTTGTCAGTGGTGGTTATAGTTTGTCGAAACAATACCAAAGTATAAGGTAGTAAAATAAGCAATAACATATCTTAATCATTGACTTATTATTAAGGATATGCTTAAATAACATAAAGTAATCACAGAAAATAAATATGACACAACCTGAATCCTTCCCCCGCAGTTTTGAAACCCCCGACACCAAAGAGATGGCACCTGCTGAATACGAACTGCGCAGAGCGAGTGATTATATAAACGTAACACTTGACGAATCCCTCGAGATGCCTCGTGAATTAATGTTACCTTCTGGCGACATGATAAATACAACGGTATACGCTAGGATCACTACTAAAGACAACGTCGGATATGATGTTGTATCAAGTGGCGATCATTTTGGTGTACTGAGGGATTCTGATGAGCAGGGTAGTGTACAGAGCCAGTCACTAAGGAATGAAAATACTGCGTACATCAAGGATGGCAATGGCGTCTCTGTTGCAAAAATAGAGCGATCACATGTCAGCACCGAACGCCCAGACCAGCCGGCTATGCACATTGAGTACCTAGGGGGCGACGAGGGTGCGGCCGTACGTGTTGCTGTAGCCCCGGAGGCTCACGCCGTCTATGCAAACCATAGTGAAGATATGAAACGTGAACGAATAGATAAGCGCATTAAGCGTTACGCTAAGCGGTTTGGTGCGGCAGTTATTTTGGCTTCGACTCTGGTCTCGGGTGGCTTAATTGATAAAGCAGCGGATGGCTTTAACAAGGCGTCTCACACCGTGCAAGACGTCATTCCGGAATTTGCAATG
The DNA here is from genome assembly GCA_045628725.1 of Saccharimonadales bacterium (SeqCode). Taxonomy (GTDB): domain Bacteria; phylum Patescibacteriota; class Saccharimonadia; order Saccharimonadales; family Saccharimonadaceae; genus JACQGD01. The sequence continues at coordinate 1,196 of JAZQPT010000002.1, read as the reverse complement.
GACTCGAAGATTGATGGCGTCATCATCGGTGACTGTATCAATGCTGATGAACTGTTGGATAAAATGAATGCTCCGCGCGAGGCAATCTCTCTAACGATGGATAATCTGGACGCACACAATTACGATGCAATTCGTGCTCGTGCAGAGGCCTACCGAGTAGCTCATCAGAATGAATTTTTATCGACAGACGCTACCGCGAAACTGATGGAACAGCTTGGTGATGCTCAGTCAGTGGATCAGGTGATTGGTGCTGCCAACGCAAGCCTAGAGGGGTTGTACGGCGTGACGTTTGGTTATGATGAATCTGTTGACGCAATGTCTGTTGACGAGGCTCGTTACACTATGAGCGGAATCGCACGCGACCTGTCGAAACTCCCGAGTTCTCTGATCAGGGAGGGGGCGGACCTAGATTCTGTTATCCTCTCGACGCTCGAGGAGGATCAAAACTTGAGTCACGGTTCAAAAGAAGGTACGTATAACGGTAGCAAGGGCGAGATTACGATTCGGACACATTCGGCTGTCGGTGACGCTGTCCTTGGAGTTGTTGGCACCATTCCTGGCTCTCAGGAATGGTCATCGACATTCTTGCATGAACTTGGCCATGCCCTGGATAAAAAGAGCGGCATTAACTCGGGTAGTACGGGTGTGAGAAGTAGCGGAGAATATGGCACGGTGTCAATTGTTGATACGGCGATAGACTTTGCCCGCGGCGGCGTAATGATGTATCCCGAGGTTAATAGTACTTATGCGCGTACGAGCCAAAGCGAACACACGGCCGAAAGCGTCTCTGGTGTTTTAGATGCTACTCGCAGCAGTGGCTTGGCGCACCCTGATGAAACTCGTCGCTTCAATTCACCAGCTAACAAAGATATGTTACGTACGCTTGCGAGCCTTGAGCGTATTTCACCAGGTATCACGGATTACCTAGTCGCTAATAACGATAGGCTGATGAGGTAGTGGTCGTCGCGCGGAGCGTTTGCACTAGAAATTGACACAGTTTAGCACCTCTGTTATACTAGGCGGGTAACAAATTTAATGACACAACCGTTCATATGCTCCTGATTATCTCGGGGTGAACGGTGAGGAAAAAGGAGTAATATCATGGCCGTTAAGGTTGATATTAAAGCTTTGCTCGAAGCTGGTGTTCACTTTGGACACAAAACGAGCCGTTGGCACCCTAAAATGGCGCCATACAT
>JAZQPT010000001.1:0-2145 GCA_045628725.1 Saccharimonadales bacterium (SeqCode) | reverse complement strand
AGTTAAAACTTTCAACAACGGATCTCTTGGTTCTGGCATCGATGAAGAACGCAGCGAAATGCGATAAGTAATGTGAATTGCAGAATTCAGTGAATCATCGAATCTTTGAACGCACATTGCGCCCTCTGGTATTCCGGGGGCTGAGGTATGCGATGAGATGGGCACAAAAGGAAATGAGTCAGCCATGGATCGATATTCAATCAACAACGCATCAGCCTCTCCAGTGGCTAGCATCCTCTTTACCAATTCACTCTCGATAGGACTTTCGTTTGCACTGCTTTTGTTGAAAATTGTACCGGGGGGTCTGGAAAGATCTGAGTCGTCGTCCCCGAAGCTATGAATCATGCGGAGCTTTTCTAGACTGCGATGATCTATATCGCTGTCCTGGTCAGTGGGTTCGGGTTCCTGTTCAAAGGATGATGGAACAGGTAGCCAGCTTCCGGGGGCGAGCGGGCGTAGTGATGCTGATAGAGTAGCCACAGAAGAGCTTGGACCTGCATTTGCATGTGGCTCAGCAACTGTTTGTAGAGCTGTAGGCCTGGCAACATCTGGATTGACGAGAGTAGCAACCAAGCCATCAATCTTCTGTTCGACTTGAGATATACGTCTACAAGGGTTAACCCGCAAAATATTGTGAGCTTTTTGTGATACATACGACGGCCCCCTTACCCGTTTGGTCTTCCGCGGTGCCTCCGCCCACACACACTCTCGTTTCGAGGTAAAGCATCTGAATGGTGTCAGAAAAGTACACCCAATACGAGCACCTGTACTCCCAAATTTCTATTGGACATGTAAAAATATACCATCGCATACTCCGTACGTACGTACCGTTGACAATTGCCGGGGCGCTCACTTGGCAGACATCGCGTCTTCAGCATTCGACAGCGTTGGCATGCTTGAGATGTGCGTGTATGCAAGGCCCGCTCGGCGGACGGTTGTTCAGTCTCTTCCATGCCGCTGGCTTGAGATGGAACGGAGTGTTGTTGTGGAGGGAGTAGATAGCAGTTGACGGATCGGATGCAGTCTTACGTCCGTGCCGTACGGTCGGCCGGGTTTTTAACTCCGACCGCTTTCCGCATTCGGTCGCAATCTTTTTTTGTCTTCATTGTTTTTGTTAGACTACTGCCATGATAATTTACAATATCGATGCAACCCTAGAAGTTAATCGGTAACAATCTTTCAGACCGATCGCTGTGGTAGAACTACAGGTGCCATAAGTACACATGAGCACACAAAACCGTCAGTGGGACCATTAAGTAATGAAAAATGACATATTAATGCAAAAGATCGTACAGTTGCTCCTAAACAATACAGTTTACTTTCACCTTAGTCGGTTGATTTCCGTCCATGCGAACTCGTTGAAGCGGAGACCACGGCAAATTTACAACGTGTACTCCGTAACCGAGTCCTACTCTTTTCGTAACCAGGATCAGGCTTTATTCAGATTTCATAATCCATTGAATTGACCACAAGCTGTATTTTCGAAGCCAATCGCCATCCATACCACAGCGTCGCAGCTATAGTGATCAGGTTAAGATGAATGCTCATGGCATGGCTTTTCGAGAAAGCACGGTCCAATAGTCGGGAATTTTCACCACCTACAGCAGTGCTGCTCGTGCTACCGTATACAGCTCCGCTACGGGTATCTGCAATTCCATCAGTTGGTTCATTCCGGTGTAATCGTTCACTTGGACTCGCCTTGATGGTTCCGGTTTATCATTGCTTGCCGTGTTCTTGGACCATACACAAGGAAATTGAGACTAGCAGTTACTCCTGCTATAGTCAATGGGATCCAGTCCCACTTCGTTTTCGCGAGTGAAAAAGGGCCATATGGAGGAATTGTGGCCGCAGTTAATATGAGAAAAAGTGTCTGTCCTTGGAAATATATCGGAAAGAGATGTTTTTGGAGCGTTGTAAAGGCGGGTCGAGGAAGATTATTGTAGCAGACTTTGGTCATAACAAAGCTTTGGTAGAGCTCAGTACCTAACAATGTCGAGAAGGCCAGTAGGTGGAGGGGAGCGAGGCCCGGAATGAACGAGTTAAGATTATCAAGAATGTCATGGAATCTCATTTTGACTTGATGAATCTGGAGTGTTGAATATGCCAAAGAACTGCAATATGAAGAAACGTGCAAAGTATAATACT